>DAORTY010000010.1:0-24067 GCA_035432905.1 Ilumatobacteraceae bacterium
CTAACGACCATGGATGCAATCACACTTCTCCGAAATGACCACTCGACCGTCGAAGCGTTGTTCAAGCGTTTCGAGAAGGCGGGCAAGAAGGCTTACGTGGCCAAGCGAGAGATCGTTGACCGAATCATCGAGGAACTCTCCATCCATGCCGCCATCGAGGAGCAACTCTTCTACCCCGCCGCGCGTGCGAAGGTTCCCGCGACCGAGGACATCGCGTTGGAGAGCCTCGAGGAGCACCACATCGCCAAGTGGGTGTTGTCCGAACTCGACGGCATGGACCCGCGCTCGGAAAGGTTCGATGCGAAGGTCACTGTCTTGATCGAGAACGTCCGCCACCACGTGAAGGAAGAGCAGGACGAGTTCTTCCCGTTGGTTCGCGACGCAATGGGGCGAACTGAGCTGTCGGACCTGGGTGACGCGATGGCCCAGGCCAAGAAGACTGCGCCGACGCACCCGCACCCGCGTGCCCCCGACACGCCGCCGGCGAACTCGCCGATCAGCGCGATCGCCGGCGTGGTCGATCGTGTCGGCGACAACCTGAGTGGGTTGGCGCAGGGAGGCGTGGCCGTCGCCCGCGACGTGGTCTCACGCATCACAGGATCCAACGACCCGACGCCGTCCCCCACCGGTTCCACGACCACCCGCACGACCGCAAAGGCCGCTCGTGCCACCGTCGAGACCGCCGGAAAGGCCGTGGCCTCCACGGCCAAGAGCGTCAAGTCGGGGGTCGAAGCAACCGCCAAAGCGGCGTCCGCCGGTGCAAAGGCAGCCTCCACCAAGACCACCAACGCCGCGAAGAAGTCAGCGAAGACCGCGGTCAAGACAGCCAAGTCCGGAGTAGCCAAGACCGCTTCCGCGGCCAAGCGTTAGTTGACCCCAGTAGGCCCGTGTCATGAGACGGTTCATGCATCAGAACGGTCTGGGCATCACGATCATCGCCTGTTTCTTGGTGATCTGGCTAGGCGGGCAGACCACTTCCGGCTATCGGACCTACAACCACGATCGCGTGCTTGACGACAAGCCGACCATCTCGTTCGTGTCGTATCTGGGCACTGCACACTTCGGAGAGGCGACCTTCGAGAATTGGGAATCCGAGTTTCTGCAGATGGGGATGTACGTGGTTCTCACGGTGAAGCTCCGTCAGAAGGGGTCGGCCGAATCAAAGCCCCTCGACCATGAGTTGGAGCAGGACGAGAATCCGAAGCTGCACCAGTTCGACCCTGACGCACCGTGGCCGGTGCGTCGGGGTGGGGCTTGGCTGGCGGTCTATCGCAACTCGCTGAGCTTGGCACTGTTCGCGCTGTTCACTGCGTCCTTCCTGCTACACGCCTGGACGGGTAGCCGCGAGTACAACTACGAACTTGCGTCCGCAAACTCTGCTGAACGCGTCACGACCTGGTCGTATCTCACTCGGTCTCAGTTCTGGTTCGAGTCGCTGCAGAACTGGCAGTCGGAGTTTCTCGCCGTGGCCGCGATTGTTCTGCTCACGATCTTCTTGCGCCAGCACGGCTCGCCGGAATCCAAGCCGGTTCACGCCCCGCACGCTGCGACAGGGTGATTGACTGGCCTCGAAATGCCTGAGGGAGACACCATCCGCCGGCTGGCGGACAAGATTCAGCGACGGTTTGCAGGCCAGACGTGTCAGCGGTGCGTCACACGCGACCCACGACTGGTCGGTGTCGATTTCGCCGGCCACGTACTGGTCGGTGCCGATGCAATCGGTAAGCACCTGTTGGTCCGCTTCGACGATCAACGCACCCTGCATGCGCACCTGTTGATGACCGGTTCGTGGAACGTCGGGCCGGTGGCCACCGAGCCCGCGTGGCGGCGGCGAATCGAGTTGTGGATGCAGGACGGCCGGTTGACCGGCCTGGACGTGCCCATCCTCGGCGTGCTGCGCACCGCCGACGAGCACAAACTCATTGGTCACCTCGGCCCTGACCTGTGTTCGGCCGATGCACCCGACACCGGGGAGATCGTCACCCGGATGCTCCGAGAGCCCGACGCGCCGCTTGCCGCCGCGTTGCTCGATCAGCGCAACGTGGCCGGCTTCGGCAATCTCTATGCGGTCGAGTTGCCGTTCATCGTCGGTGTCTCACCGAACCAACCCGTCGGAACCGTCAGCGGGCTGGAGACGCTGATCGGCATCGGCGCCGCCATGATCCGCGTCAACGCCCGGCGCGGCCCCCAGAACACCACCGGCCGCAAACTACACACCGACGACCACTGGATCTACCCCAAGCGCGGCCGACCCTGCCCTGTGTGCGGAACTCGACTCGACGGCTGGACCGAGGGCTACAGCCCCTGGGGGCGTGTAGCGACCTGGTGTCCGCAATGCCAGCCGGTGCAGGCAATCCGCGCGGTGGACGGCGAGCGGGCTCGACGGCTCCTGGCACTACACCCGGCCACACGAGACACGATCTTCAGTCGGTGACGGGAGCCGCAGCCGACGCGTGTGGCGCGGCAAGTCGACCGTTGCACAGATCGAGCCGCCGGGCACCGGTCGGTAGTTGTTCGAGAGTGTGCGACACGATCATCAGCGCGGTGCCGTGTGCTGCTGCCTGTTCGAGCAGCATGACCATCAGCGCTGCGCCACGCTCAGGGTCGAGCGACGCAGTCGGTTCATCGGCCAAGATCAACTCTGGCTCGTTCATCAGCGCTCGGGCGATGCCGACTCGTTGACGTTCGCCACCCGACAGTTGAGCAGGTCGGGCATCGATGCGCTGTTCGAGCCCAACGTCATGGAGCAGCTGAGTTGCGCGCTGTCGCATGGCGCGGTCGAGGTTTCCATCGAGGTGGGCGACCAGTTCGAGTTGCTCGCGGCAGGTGAGTGCCGGAAACAGGTTCGACGCCTGGTAGATGATTCCGACGTGGTCTCGACGCACCTTCGTCGCCTGCTGCTTGCTGAGCCCGGTGGCCGGTCTGCCGGCGATGGTCACCGTGCCGGCGTCGGGCGACATGAGGAGCCCGCTGATCGCCAGCAGGGTGGATTTGCCAGATCCTGATTGGCCGGTCACCACCACGGTTTCGCCGGCAGCGATGTCAAGGTCTACGTCGTCGAGGATGGTTCTGGTGTCGGTTCCGTCTGGGAACGCGAGCGAGATGTTGCGGAGTTGGAGCGTCATGGAGTGTCCTTCAGATGTCGGTCTTGAGCGCAATGATCGGCTCGACGTTGACGATGCGGCGTAGTGCAACGGCGCTACCCAACAGGCCGAGCCCGACCAAGCTCACCGCGGTGGTCAACACCGATGGTGCTTCGAGCCGGAACGGGACGGTGTCGCCGACGAGTTGACCGAGACCGACTCCCACGAGCGCCCCGACGGCCGTAGCGGTGACGAGGATGAGGGTCAGCTGGCCGATCGCATCACGGATGACGTAGCTGTTCGACGCTCCCAGCGCCTTGAGCAGTCCGATCTGCTGCGTCCGTTGGACCGTCCAGATCACGAAGAAGGCCCCGACGACCAACGCGGAGATGATCAACAGGAACATGCGAATCAGCGTCATCGTCTGTGTCTCGCCGCTGTAGCCGGGTGAGCCGGCGTATGCAGCCTCTTTCGAGCTCACCTTCGTGCCGGCAGCTGCGTCGATCGCAGCGAAACCAGAGGAGTCATCGCTGTGGATCGCGATCGCCGAGAAACGACCGCGATCGTTGTCGCCGTACTGCAGTTGCTGCCAAACCTTCAGTGACGAGAACGCGATGTCGACGTGACCGTAGGAGCCGGCGTACGTGAAGCCGAGCACGGGCAGCTTCGTGTCCGCACCCACTATCGTCAGGGTGTCTCCGACCTTGATGCCATCGGCCTGGAAGCGATCGCTGAGCACGATCCCGGGCGGTCCGGCCAGGGCGTCGCGAGCTTGCTTGTCTGGCGCGAGAAAACTGTCAGGAGACACCCCGAACAGGGCGATGTCGATCGTGCCAGACGTATCGGTACGGGCGTTGAGGAACGACACTCCGAACGGCGACACCTCCACCCCTGCATCGGTCCACGGCAACAGGTTGTCGTCATCGAGTGTCGACCTACTGAACACCGAATCGGCGCCATTTTGGAAAGCGATGTGGGTGAGCGGCAAGCGACGGAGCCCAGATATGCCGTCGTCGACAAGACCGACCGCGAGTCCCGACAGCATCGTGGCCATCAACGCGATCAGCCCTACCACGACGGCGACGAGGCCGAATCTGGCGCGTCCCACGCGGAGTTCTCGAAGGGCAAGAAACATGTCGGAGGATCTCCTGTACAGCTCCATCAGCGAGGTACGAGGAGCGACCACCAGTGTGTGCGGCGCCCAGGCCGAGGGCACTCGATCGATCGGATGACGCCGGCCTCGTCCGTTCGGACGACTGCGCCTCATCCGAATGGCCGATCCAGGCCCGGTCGGCGCGTCGGTACGCTCTGCGTGGTGACAGCTGAACCGCCTCCGCGAACCGACATCTGGTTCGCACGCGGCGTCGACGCGTTCTTCGTGGCTGTCACCCTCACCGCGGCAGCGCGCGATCTGCAGCGTTCCACGCTCCTCGCAGTTGCCGGTCTGCTCGCGATCTACGCGGCCCGAGTGGCACTCCGACGAGAGCGGGTGTCGACGACCGTGTGGCTGTGGGTGCTCACGCTGACGTGGGCCGCTACCACACTCTTCGTCTCGGCGGCCCTGGTCTGGGTGTCGGTCGCGCTGCTGTTCTTGCATCTGCTGAGGTTCGCAATTCGCGGCGCACTGGTCGTGGTTGTCGGCGTCACTGCCATCGTCATCATCGCTGAGGCTCGCGACGACGGGCTCCTCGTCGCCGAAGTCGTCGGCCCCGTACTCGGTGCCGGATTCGCGATCGTCGCCTGCCTCAGCTATCGGATGCTTGCGGCAGAACACGCCACAGCACGACAGACGCTGGAGGAACTCTCCGCTACACGACACGAACTGGCGCGCAGCGAGCACGAGCGAGGCGTACTCGACGAACGTCGGCGGGTTGCACGTGAGGTTCACGACACAGTGGCCCAAGACCTCGCAGGCATCTTGCTCCTCACTCGCTCACCACAGACGAGCGAGTCGATCACTACCATCGAGGGCCTCGCCGCCACTGCGCTCCAAGACGCGCGACGCATCGTCGAGGCGCTTGGCCCCATCGGGCTCGAGTCGACCTCGCTCTCCGACGCGCTCGCACAACTCGAAGCCACCGATGACGGTGGTGCACCCAGCGTCGACTTCACATTGACCGGCGAACCTCGGGCGCTTCCGCAACCGCACGAGGCAATGCTGTTGCGCGTCGCGCAGGGCGCGCTCGCGAACTCCCGCGCGCACGCCGCGGCGTCGGCGGTGTACATCACCCTCAGCTACCTCGATGACGAAGTCGCTGTCGACGTCGTCGATGACGGCCGCGGGTTCGAACTCTGCGACCCACGCCGCACTCCGTCGAACGGGAGCTTCGGCTTGTCGGTGATGCGCGAGCGTGCCGCGCAGGTCGGTGGCACATTGATCGTCGAATCCCAGCCGGGGTCAGGTACCGCAGTGCACGCTGCAGTGCCAACACCATGATCGACGTCCTCGTGGTCGATGACCATCCGCTCTTCCGCGCCGGCATTCGCGCAGCCATCGGCACGCAACCAGACCTACGGATCGCCGCCGATGTCGGCAGCGCCGAGGAGGCCATCGCCTATCTCGTCGATCGGGCCGTCGACGTAGTACTCATGGACCTCCGCATGGCCGGAATGGGTGGTGCTGCGGGAACGGCGGTCATCACCGCGCTCGATACCGCTCCCAGGGTCATCGTTCTCACCACGTACTCCAGCGACGCCGACATCACCGCCGCTCTCGACGCCGGCGCTCACGGGTATCTCCTGAAGGACGCCCATCCTGACGAGATCTGCGGGGCGATCCGCCGCGTCGCTGCCGGTGGCGCGGTACTCGCCCCGGTCGTCGCCGATCGAATCGTCGAGCGCAACCGAGCAACGACGAGCGAGCAACTCAGCGCCCGAGAACTCCACGTACTGGAACTTCTCGCCGAGGGCCTCGCCAACCGCGCGATCGCCCAACGACTGCACCTCAGTGAGACCACCGTCAAGACTCATCTGGCGCACATCTACAAGAAGCTGGGCGTCGACAACCGCACCGCTGCCGTCGTCACGGCCACCGAGAACGGAATCATCCGCACCGCGTGACTTATTCCATGCTCTGCTAGAATAATTGCTGCACCTGAAGGGGATTGAATGCATATGAGTAGTCGGATCTGGATCCGCCGAGCGTATGACCCTCCTTCCGTGATCGACGGTTCCCGCGTGCTCGTCGATCGCCTGTGGCCACGTGGGGTCAGCAAGGACCATCTACACATCGATGCATGGGCACGCGAACTCGCTCCCACCGACGAGCTGCGCAAGTGGTTCGGCCACGACCCGAGTCGATGGGGCGAGTTCCGCGACCGCTACCGAGACGAACTCGACGCACACACCGGCGCCGCAGCAACCGAATTCGCCGATCTCGTCGAGCGAGTTGCATCCGGGCGTGTCACGCTCGTGTTCGGTGCACATGACGCACGGCACAACAACGCCGTCGTGTTGCGCGACTACCTGCGCGAGCGCACCGATGTGTGATTACTGCGGCTGCCGAGAATCTGGTCCGACAGCTGAGCTCACCGTCGAGCACCGACGGCTCACCGACCTCGGCGACACGCTCCACGAGGCGTTACATGACGGCACCGACCCGAGCGTCGCCTTCGCCGAACTCGTCCGGCTGCTGCAGATGCACGCCGCCAAGGAAGAGATCGGGCTGTTCGAGCAGGCCCGGGCATTCCAGCCGTTGGCCGAGCAGATCGAAGTGCTGTGCCGGGAACACACCGACCTGCGTCGCTGGCTCGCCAACGGCCCCACAGGCATCCGCGTGCCCGACGCGTTGCGGCTCTTGACGACCCACATCGAAGACGAAGAGTACGACCTGTTCCCGCACATCTTCCACGCGCTCGACCCTGAGCAATGGGACGAGATCGACCTTGCCCACCGGGCGATCGAAGCCGTATGGGACGACGGCGGCCAAATCCCTCCAGCACACAGCGGCCACTGATGCCGCGAAAGGCCCAGTGATCCCGTGAATCGTTACCGGTTCGTCAGCCAGCGTCCCGACCCAGACCCCGGGCGATCGCAGGAGTGGCTCGATTCGCTCGACGACCTGACCGCTGCACGCGGCCCCGCCGAGTCTCGCGACGTGATGCTGCGGGTCCTGGGCCGCGCCGATGATCTCGGACTCGGCCTCCCGCAGGTCTCGACCACCGACTACGTCAACACCATCCCGGTCGCCGACGAACCCCCCATGCCGGGCGACGAGGCGATGGAGCACCGCATCCGGCGACTGATCCGCTGGAACGCAGCGGTGATGGTGACCCGCGCCAACCACCGTTTCGACGGGATCGGCGGCCATCTCGCCACCTACGCATCCGCTGCCACGCTCTACGAGGTTGGTTTCAACCACTTTTTCCACGGCAAGGCCGACGGCGGCTTCGGCGACCAAGTGTTCTTCCAGGGCCACGCATCACCGGGGTTCTACGCCCGCGCGTTCCTCGAGGGGCGCCTTGACGAGACTGACCTGGACCGATTCCGGCGCGAGGTCGGCGGCGGCGGACTTCCCAGCTACCCGCATCCTCGGCGCAGCGACTTCTGGGAGTACCCCACCGTCTCGATGGGCATCGGTCCCCTGAACGCCGCCTACCAGGCCCGCTTCAACCGCTACCTCCATGCGCGCGGCATCGTCGACACCAGTGCCTCGAAGGTGTGGTGCTTCGTCGGCGACGGTGAGATGGATGAACCCGAGACCCTCGCCGGGCTGGCATTCGCCGGTCGCGAGAAACTCGACAACCTGATCTTCGTCGTCAACTGCAACCTGCAACGCCTCGATGGCCCCGTGCGCGGCAACGGCAAGGTGATGCAAGAACTCGAGGCGCTCTACCGAGGCGCCGGCTGGAACGTCATCAAGGTCGTCTGGGGTCGCGAGTGGGACGACCTGCTGGCCCGCGACACCGAGGGCGCGCTCGTCGCCAAGATGAACTCCACCGTCGACGGCGAGTTCCAGAAGTTCCGCGTCGAGAGCGGCGCCTACATCCGCGAACACTTCTTCGGCCCGGACCCGCGGCTGCAGCAGCTGGTTGCGCACCTCTCCGACGACGACCTGCGTCGGCTCCGTCGCGGCGGCCACGACCCGCACAAGGTCTACGCCGCCTACAGCGCCGCAATCGCCCATCAGGGCGCACCAACCGTCGTGCTCGCCAAGACCGTCAAGGGTTGGTCACTCGGCTCCAGCTTCGAGGCGCGCAACGCCACCCACCAGATGAAGAAGATGAGCGAGGCCGAACTGAAGACGTTCCGCGACCGGCTCGAGCTTCCGATCACCGACGCGCAACTCGACGAGGAGCTTCCGCCATATGTGCGGCCCGCCGTCGATTCGGACGAACATCGATATCTCATGGATCGCCGCCAGCGCCTGGGCGGCTCGCTGCCGGCGCGTGTGGTGCGACCCAAGCCACTGGCGCTACCCGGCAACGACCGCTACAGCGAACTGTTGGCCGGCACCGGCGCGAAGGTCGCGACTTCGACGACATCCGCCTTCACTCGGCTGCTGAAGAACCTGCTGCGCGACCCCGAGATCGGGCGACGAGTTGTGCCGATCATCCCCGACGAGGCCCGCACGTTCGGTATCGACGCCCTGTTCCGCCAGTCGAAGATCTACGCCTCACAGGGCCAGCAGTACGTCCCGGTCGATGCCGACCTGCTGCTGAGCTACATGGAATCGGTCGACGGCCAGATCCTCGAGGAGGGCATCACCGAGGCCGGATCGATGGCCTCGCTCACCGCCGCCGCCACCTCCTACGCCACGTGGGGCGAGCCGATGATCCCGTTCTTCGTGTTCTATTCGATGTTCGGCTTCCACCGCCTGGGCGACCTGATCTGGGCATTGGGCGACATGCGCGGCCGCGGATTCCTCATGGCGGCAACTGCTGGGCGCACCACGTTGCAGGGCGAGGGGCTGCAGCACACCGATGGATACAGCCAGGCCTGGGTCGGCACCGTCCCCAACTGCCGGGCCTACGACCCGGCCTTCGCCTTCGAACTGGCCGTCATCATCGACGACGGAATGCGCCGCATGTACGGCGATACGCCCGAGGACATCTTCTATTACATCACCCTCTACAACGAGCCGTACCCGATGCCGCCGATGCCTGACGGAGCACGAGACGGCATCATCAACGGCCTCTACAGGTACCGGGCTTCACACGATCAGCGCACCCACCACTCCCAGATCCTGGCCAGCGGCACAGCGATGCTCGCCGCGCTCGAAGCCCAACGGATGTTGAGCGACGAGCACGATGTCGCCGCCGATGTGTGGAGCGCCACCAGCTACAAGCAACTGCGCGACGACGCGCTGAGTGTCGAACGCTGGAACCGGCTGCACCCCACTGATGAGCCACGCACGCCCTACGTCGCCGAGGTCCTCGCCGATGCCAGCGGGCCGATCGTGGCCGTCACCGACTTCGTCAAGACCGTGCCCGACCAGATTGCACGCTGGCTGCCCCAGACCTTCATCCCACTCGGCACCGACGGCTTCGGTCTCTCCGACACTCGCAGCGCGCTGCGCGAACACTTCGAGGTCGACGCTCGCCACATCGTGGTCGCCACCCTGCACGGCCTCGCCCAGGACGGCAAGGTGTCGAATGAGGTGGTGGCCGCGGCACTTCTTCGCTACGGCATCGACACCGACGCGACCGACCCCCGAGACGCCTGACCGCGGGATCAGAGCACGAGAGCGCCGCGCTCGGCCAGACCGTCGAGCAGCAGATGGAAATACACCAGGCCTGCGTACGGGTGCCACGGCGCAACGATGTCGGAGATCTCCGTATAGCTCGGTGGCGAGGCGAGATCCAAGAAATGCTGCAGCTTGTTGCGAGCCCCGACATCGTCGCCCGGGAACACGTCGAGACGACCGAAACCACGAAGCATCACGTACTCGGCCGACCAACGGCCGATGCCACGTAGACGTTGCAGGTGCTGGGTCGCGTCGTGCCGACTCAGCAGATCGAACCCTTCCAGGTCCAACGTGTTCGACGAGACAGCGTCGGCGAGGCCGACCAGATATCCAGCCTTGCTCATGCTGAAGCCGAGGCTGCGCAGCGCTGCCAGCGGAGCATCCGCCACCACCTCGGCTTCGGGAAACGCATTCAGTTCTGCGTGGGCCGATCGAGCCTGGGCGCCGTAGGTGTCGGTGAGACGGTTCAGTAGTTCGATACCGACTTCGAGGCTCAGTTGTTGGTTGGCCACCGCGTTGGCGAACGCTTCGAACACGGTCGGGAACCGGGGTGGTTTGACACCGATGAACCGGTCCTTCAGGACATGCAGGTGGGGGTCGGCGGACGCCATCTCGTAGAACGACTCGAGATCGACGCCGAGCCCCAACAACCGCTCCACCACACGCTGGACCTCCTGGAGACGGCTGGGCGTCAACTCGATGGCCGACGACACGCTGACGACGAGCACCGGCGCCGCGGCCGACCCGGTCTGCAGCACCTCGGCGACGACCGGCTCTCCATCGATGATCAGCGCACGGCGATAGGTGCCGTCCCACGTGTCCATCCGGTTTCGAGCACGGCGCCGGAGCGTCCATGCGGTGAGGTCGAGGCGGAACGGCGGCCGAGGCTGCAGTTTGAACGCCGCCTCATGCCACTCGGTCGCAGACACACCGCGAGGTTACGGCGTGTCGCGAGAAATACTTCCACCACATGGCGGAAGATATTCAGCTGATGCGATCGAGTGCCGCCGTGACCACGAGGCCGTCATCGGTGACCGTGAGCGTCATCGTGGTCGCCGAGCACTGGTAGGAACCCTGCCCGCTGACGCCCGGGCTCTGGATGCTCTGCGGCGCGAACGGCAGCGGCAGCCCATTCATGGTCATCGCCACCGTCGCGTCTGAGCTCGCTTCGTCGATCTCCAGAATGGTGCCGGTCTCGTCGACCACCCAGGTGCCCGTCTCGAGGCTGTCGATGGTGAGCACTATCTGTTGACCCATGGAGCTGACACCGAACATCCATCCGAGACGTTGGCCGGTGAAGGTGCCGTCCTCACCGAAAGTCACGATGTACTCACCGCCGATTTGTGTCGACGAGCCGGTACCGACCGCCTGGTCGATCTGCGTCAGGAACTCCTGTGTGCGTAGCCGCCACTGGCCGACCACGCAGTCCGCCTCGACGATCTCGATGGTCGCTGTTGCCGTCACGGTGGGATCCAGCTTCGAGACCACGGTCACCATGTACACCCCTGGGCGATCTCCCGCGGTGTACACACCGGCAGCGCTGATCTGCCCGCCGGTGGCCGACCACGACACGTCCGCCGGCTGTCCGTCGGCATCCGTCGCAGTGAACTGCAGTGACCCGCCCTTCACCACCCGCCCGGGATCGGGGCGGACGATGAGCTTGGCGAGGCGAACCTCGACCACCTTTCGACGCGGCGGCAGATCATCGGCGCGAAGGCCAGTGTTCGTGGTCGGCTCGACGACGATGAGGTACGGGAACTGGCTCTTCGAACTCGGGGTGACATGGGTGCGCTCCCACGTCGCTGGGTCGTTGATGATGCCGCCAGCCGCTGTCAGCCGTGCGTCACCTCGCCAGCCACCAGATCCAGCGTCCCAGCGGAGCCCGGGGTCCGTTGCATTGGTGATCGACACTGCGAGATCGAACTCATCCCCTGGCCTCGCCACCTCGACGAATGCCGGTGCATCCAGCAAAATGGGTTTGACCGAGATCTTGTGATCCTGGTGCACCTCCTCGCCGGCGAACCTGCCACTGTCCACTTGGACTCGCAGGGTGTCGTCGACCGGCAAGTTGAGGCCGGTCTCGATCGGTCCGTAGACCTGGATCAGGGGATCGACGCTGAATCGCTCGAGCACGGCGGTGCCGGTACTCCAGGGTTCCCCGGTGACGTCGACCTCCCACTGCTGCGGGCAGAACACCAGCGTCCCGTTCTCCTGGGCCCGATCGCGGATCAGCGTGTTGGCGGCGTTGTCGCGCAGGAAGAGCGACACGTCGAGGACGAAGCCGTCGGCCACACTCAGGTTGCTCAGACCAGCCGTGGCAGTCGACAACGCGGCAAGCGCAGTACGACCGATGTCGACGTCTGCCGCCCACCCCTTCGAAGCCGCGGTGACCATGACCTGGGACCACGAGCCATTGATCGTGAAATCCTCTGGGAACTCCGCCAGATCGATCTCGGACGTCAGACTCAGCAGTGAGCTCGGGTACAGCCCTGCCGTGCCGTTGAGGAACGTCTCGAGCGCGATGAACGCAGCGCCACCGCCACCGATGGCCACCCCGACGACCGGGATGAACCCGCCGACGGTGGTGAACGTTCCGATCCTGTCGAGCACATCGCGCCGCGGGTCGCTCGCCTCGAGCTCATTACCCTTCGCGGTCTCGATCATCGATGACAGGGCCTCGGCGTCGGGCACCGCGATATTGGCGTTCGTGCACGTACCGGCCTTCGTCGGCATCCATCCGCTCGCTGCAGACCCGACGGGTGCCCGTTCGGTCGACGGCACCTGGCCCGCCCGCGATGTCGTGAACGAACGGAGTCCGCTGACCGGAGAAGACAGCAGCAGTTCGAGATTCATGGCCGCTGTCACCGCGTCGAGAATGGCGCGATCCTCGTCGGTCAGCTCGGCCGTGTCCGGGAAGCTCTCGAGGTCGTTGAGCGAGCCATCGTCCACGTAACCCTGGGCCAGCTTCATACCGATGAGTGCGGGCACAACGTCGTCGAACGGCGTGGACTGCAGCTCCTCGAAGCTCGATCCGGCGGCTCGCGCCTGCCTGTCGATTGCACCGGCGAACGCTTCGACGAAGGAGTCCCACGCGCCGGGTGCGGGCGCCAGCGGCGACAGCTCGAGCTGCAGCGGCGGGCTCTGCTCACCACCGTCTCGGAGGTACAACTCGGCCCGACCTCCCTCCAGAAGGTTCTCCTGTGCGAGCGGCGCCATGAAATACGGTGCTTGCCCGTCGACGAACAATGGAACCCCGATGTCACCGCCCTCGGCGCGCAGCCACAGCTCGACCCCCATTGCCTCCTCGACCGTCAGCCCGACGAGCTCCACACGGTCGAGCTGCGCTGATGTCGCCGCCGCAAGTCGGACTCCACGCAGGCCGCTACCCGCTGAACCGGCAGGCGTCGTGTCGACGCCGCCCCCCGTGCTGCACGCTGCGGCAAGGAGCGCAAGGGCAAGGAGGCGCGCCGTCGCCCTCACGGAAACGCGCCGGCGCGATACAGGTTGACGTTGATACCTGTCTGTGCGCCCTGCGGCTTGAGGACGAGCTGGGCAGGCAGGTTGTCGGGGGTCGTCACGTAGATCACTCCCTCGACGTCAGCCATGACGTCGCCGGCCGCAATCCAAGAACCGCTGCGCTCGACGACCGTGAACCCGGCGCCAGGAAGCTCCGCCAGCAAGAACCGGGCCACCTCATCACTGGGCAACTTCACGATGATGAACTGCACCACTGTCTCGCGCTCGTCGATGTCCGCGCCGTACTCGTCTGCAGGGAACGGCACCTCGTATCCGGGTGGCAGCGGCAGCGCAGCCAACGTCGGGTGCAGCGCGGCCGTCGAGGGGTTGGCATCGTCGGGTGTGCTGATCGTTGTTTGGGCACCGCTGGAGCGCGTCGGCACCGCGCCGCCATCATCTCCGCACGCACCGGCAACGAGTACCAACAGGGCCACAATTGCGGCCTTTGGGGCGCGTCGGCTGCGCGCGAAAATCGGGGTTGAATCAGGCGTCCACATCCGGCGATGGTACGAGTCGTTCTTTGAGGATTCTGAAAGTCGGCCGATCTACGGCACAATAGGGATAGACGCCAGCCCACTCTGCGAGCCTTCAACCGCCCGCCGATGATCGATCGAGCCAGCGATGTGACCCCCTCTGCAGCCTCCACCCCAGTCGACGACCCCGGCCACCAACTCGGTCGACCGCCCGAGTTCGAGATGCGCCTGATCGTCGGCGAATCGGTCAGTGGAACAACACGCTGTGCACTCGAGATCGCTGATCGAGCCGCAGCGCGCGGCTATCGGGTCGTGTGGGGCCACGCGTGGGACGATGCCGAGTCGCCCGCCTACTGGATCTGGACGCAGATCCTGCGCGAGCTCGATGCTGGATCGGGCACGGACCTGGCCACGCTCGTCATGCCCGAGGGCGAACCCACCAGCCAGCTGGAACTGTTCGATGCCACCGCTCGACTGCTGCAGACACATGCCGCGGCGTGTCCGTTGCTGCTGGTCCTCGATGACCTGCACCTGGCCGACCAACCGTCGATCGCGCTCCTCGAGTTCATCGCAGCCCACCTCCGACGCTCGCCGATCTTCATCGTCGCGACGTGTCAGGACGAGACCGCTGAGCTGCTGGCGAAGCTCGAACGGTTCGCGGTGAAGATCGTTGCTCACAGTGACGACCTCGATGTCGCGCTTGCCAGTGGCGTCGAGACCTGCCGTGCGGCCGCTCGGGCTGCCACAGCATCCCACTCGCACGCGGCAGCAGTCAGCTATCTGCAGCGTGCCCTCCAGCTCACGCAGGACAACGAATCCGAGCGAGTGTTGCGGGCCAAGATCACGTTGGAACTGGCGGGTGCGGTCACGCGCGCCAGCGGTCGCGCCGAGGCAGAGCCACTGCACGTCGCTGCATGGGAGCTCGCTGTACAGGTGGGTGACCCGGATCTGCTCGGCCGGGTCGCCGCTCGCCACAGCGTGCAGTACTACTTCGCCGGCAATCCAACTGCCGGACTCGCTGCACAGTGCAGGATCGCATTGCAACTGCTCAGCGACGAGCCGTCAGCCTTGCGAGCGCGCCTCCATGGCGTTCTCGCTGCTGCCGTCATCGTCGACGATCCCACCGAAGCTCGCCTCCATGCGCAGCGGGCGGTCACGATGGCCCGCACCGTCGGGGAACCCATCGCCCTCGCCATCGCACTCATCGCCGAACAGGTCGCTGACCTCGGCCCATCGACGTTGCGGCGGCGTCTCGAGACCGCCCGCGAGATCGTTGCACTGGCGAGCGACGCACGGGCCCACGACCTCGCTGTGCACGGTCGATTCCTCCTCATGGGCGCGCTGCTCGAACGAGGCGATGTGCGCGAGTTCGACGTGGAGATAGCGCGCCAGGACGAACTGATCGACCGGTTCTCGGCTCCGCGATTCGACCGGCACGCACTCTGGTTCCGATGCACGCGGGCGATGCTCGATGGAGATGCAGACCTCGTCGAGACCCTCGCGAGGGAATGCTTCGAGATTGCCGAGCGACTGGAAGACCCCGATGGGGTAACGGTCCTCGGCGCTCAGTACGGCGTCGCCGTATGGATGCGAGGCCGGATCATCGAGATGGAAGGGGCGTACCTCGACCAGATGCGGGCCGATCCGTACGAACCCATTTGGCCCGCGACACTGGCTTGGATGTGGGCTTCGCACGGCCGCCTCGACGAAGCCCGTGGGGCTCTGGGCCGGCTGCCCGCCATCGACGAGATCCCACAGGGGCAGTACACGTTGCTCACCCTGGTCACCGCAGCCGATGCCGCCCTTGCCACCGGCGACGACGCACTCGTCGCCGAACTCTGGGAGGCGCTACTGCCGTATCACGACCACTTCGTACCCATCGCCATGGGGGCTGCGGTGTGGGGCACGGTCGCGCAGCGTCTCGGTGAACTGGCGCTTCGCCTCGGGCGGCGCCAGGAATCGATCACACACCTCGAGGCGGCCATTTCCATGTGCGCTCATGTGGGCGCCCGCCCGTGGCTCACCGATGCGCAGCTCACGTTGGCGCGAGTGCTGCTCGAACGCGATGGCGGCAACAGCCGCAGGGCCGCACGGCTGATTGCGGAGGCCGCCGGCACCACTCGAGCCCTTGGCCTCACCGTGTTCGACGAGCGCGTGGCGCAGCTCACCGAACTGATCGGCGGCGACGACGACAGCGAACCGCGTGACGCGCCGATCGGGTATCGCGCCGAGCCCGTTCCTCGCGTGGTGCTGTTGGGTACCTTCGCCGTCACCGGTGCAGATGGCTCGAGACCGGTCTGGACGTCGAGAAAGGCACGGACACTCCTCAAGCTCCTCGTCGCAAACCGTGGCACCCCCGTCCCGAGGGACGTCATCATGGACATCCTGTGGCCGCGGGAGGACCCTGAGCTGCTCTCCAACCGGCTCTCGGTCGCGTTGTCGACGGTGCGCACGGCCCTCGACCCCACACGCGCCCATCCGTCGCACCAGTTCCTCGCCGCCGAGAACGACGCCGTCCGGTTGGTGCTCGAGAACGTCGTCGTCGACACCGAGGTATTTCTCGAAACGGCAAAGTCCGCAATTTCGGCGCACAGGTCCACTGCCGCCGACGCTCGCTCGCTGGTCCGTACTGCCCGTGAGCTCTACGCCGGACCCGTGTTGCCCGACGAGCCGTATGCGGGTTGGGCAGCGCCGTTGCGACGCGAGGTGGAGGCCACTCTGTTGACGTTGTTGCGCGCCGAGGCCGAACTCTCACTGGTCGCCGACGACGACCTGGGTGCGTCGGACGCGTTCCGGCTGATCCTCGAGATCGATCCGTACGACGAGGGTTCCCACCATGGGCTGATCACGTCGCTCCGCTCGCTCGGAGCATTCGGCCAAGCCGAAGCGGCCACACGCCGTCACACAGCTGCGATGGCCGAAATCGGTGTCCCGCGCTGACGCGGGAGTCGTCGAGTTGTCAGTCGGGTCAGTCGGGTCAGTCGGGTCACTCGTAGAGCAGGCAACCGTCGTCGAGGTCGGCCGCGGGGAGCGCATCCTTCTCGAACCAGTAGTCTTGCGTGTGCTGCCACTCGGGCGTGGGGCCACGCTTGGGCAGTAGGTGCATGCCACGCATCAGGTAGCCGGGGTTGAAGTTCTCCGGATCGATCCAGTCGAGGATGGGCATGCCCGCGTCGGCCGGCCGCAGCGCAGGCGTCACCTTGTACGCACCGGTCTCGTCCATGTGGTGCAGCAGGCGGCACACGAAGTCGCTGATCAGATCGGCGCGCAGCGTCCAGCTCGCACGGAAGTATCCGAACACCCACAGCAGGTTGGGCACCCCGGTGAACATCATCCCGCGATAGGTCACCGTGTCGGCGAAGTCGACCGGCACCCCGTTGACAGAGAAGGCGATGTCGCCGAGCACGCTGAGGTTGAAGCCCGTGGCGGTGATGACGACGTCGGCGGTGAGTTCCGTACCCGACTCGAGCAGGATGCCGTGCTCGGTGAAGGCGGCGATGTGGTCGGTGACCATGCTGGCCTTGCCAGAGCTGATACCGGCGAACAGGTCACCGTCGGGTACGTACGCCAGCCGCTGCCGCCACGGGCGATAGGTCGGACTGAAGTGGGTGTCGACGTCGTAGTCCTCGGGCAGGTGCGCCCGTATTCCGTTGATCAGCTCAGTACGCAGGAACTCGGGCTCGGTGAACGACAGTTCGGTGATTGCCTGCTGGTCGAACAGGATCTTGCGACGGACGATCTCGTGGATCCACCCCTCGTCGATGTCGAGCTGGCGCAGCATGTCGGCAACTTCGTTCGCGTTGCGTCCCGTCCAGAAGTAGGTGGGTGATCGCTGCAGAACGGTGACGTGGTTGCACTGGCCCGCGATGTTGGGCACGAGCGTCGCGGCCGTTGCACCAGAACCCACGACGACAACGTCCTTACCGGTGAGATCGAGGTCTGCGGGCCACGTCTGGGGGTGCACGATGCGACCCTGGTAGCGATCCATGCCCGGCCAGTCGGGCGTGTAGCCCTGGGAGTGGCGGTAGTAGCCCTGGCACATCCACAAGAAGTTGGTCGTGAACCGCAGCTGCTCACCGGTGTCGGTGCGGGTGGCCTCGATGGTCCAGGTGTTGGTGTCGTCGCTCCAGCTCGCGCTGGAGATGCGGTGGTCGTATCGGATGTGCGGCGTCAGCCCACCGTCACTGATGACTTCGCCCATGTACTTGCGGATCTCCTCAGCACTGGCGATGGGCGCGCCGGTCCACGGCTTGAAGCGGTAGCCGAACGTGTACAGGTCACTGTCGCTGCGCACGCCGGGGTAGGTGTGCATCAGCCACGTTCCGCCGAAACTCTCGAGCGCTTCCAGCACCACGAACGACGTACCCGGGCACTGCTCGGTGAGGTGGTGCGCAGCACCGATGCCGGATATGCCGGCCCCCACGATGAGCACGTCGAAGTGCTGAGCTTCCATGGGTGCTGCCTGACTCATGCCACGCCTCCTGTGTCGCCGTCAGCTTCGCGCAGATACTTCGGCCCCAAAGCAGTTTGACGATGTCGGGGCATCAGCCGGGTTCAGCGGGGGCCGCGAGCGATGTCGAGAGCGACGTGCGGGATGAAGCAGACTACCTCTCCGATAGCTACACCTGCGTCGTCGTAGAGGAACCCGTCGGTGACCCCAGATCGTTGCGGGCGAGTCGGCCGGCTGACATCACCATGGCGACTCGAGCGAGGGACTCGATGTCGTCGAGCGGGTTCTCGCGCAGCGCGATGACGTCGGCGTGCTTGCCCTCGTCGAGGCTGCCGAGGAGATCGCCCTGGCGCAGGAGACGGGCCGCGTTGATGGTGGCGGTGCGGATGCTCTCGGCCGGCGTCAGGCCGGCAGCCTGGTTGAGGAGCACGCATTCCTGAGCGTTCAGGCCGTGGTGGTTGCCGGGTGTGCCCGCATCGGTTCCCATCGCGATGGTGACACCCAGCTCGTGCGCGCGGCGGATGACTGCGAGGTGCACGTCGTTGAACTCGGTCATCCGGCTCAGCAGGTGGGGCGGCATCGTGGCGACTGCATCCGGGTCGCGGAACAGCAGGTCGCCGGCACACAGCGTCGGCACCAGCGCCGTGCCAGCAACGGCCATCTTGCGAAGTGCGTCGTCGTCGGCGAACGTGCAGTGCTCGATGCTGTCCACTCCCGCGTCGATCGCGTTGTGGATTCCCGCCAGCGCATGCGCGTGAGCGGCGACGTGCTTGTGGTTGTCATGCGCGATTTCTACCGCCGCCCGCAACTCGGCGAGCGTGAACTGGATGGCGCGCGAGTCCTCGGTCTCCGACGAGAGCATCGCCCCGGTTGCCATCACTTTGATGAGGTCAGCACCCTTCGCCAACTGTCGACGCGCAGCGGCGCGAACGGCGTCGGCGCCGTCGGCAACCTCGTACATTCCGGGGTAGTAGTCCGCCGTGGAGGTGGTGATGGACAGCAGACGACCAGCGAGGAACATGCGCGGGCCCACACACATGCCGGCGCTGATGGCGTCACGCACCGCCATCTCCACGTAGTTCCAACCGCCCACGTCGCGCACGGTGGTGATACCTGCCATCAGGGTTCGCTCGGCGGCGGCCGCCGCGTACAGAGCGACCGCGGCATCACTGCGAACGGCGGACCCCGCTGGGTCGCCGGCGTCGGTGGGCAATGTGAGGTGCACGTGGCAATCGATCAGCCCGGGGAGCAGCCAGCAGCCGCTGACATCGACAACCTCATCGCCACCCGCCCGCCGCGCACCGCTGCGAATGGTGCTGATACGACCGGCGTCGACACCGATGTCGGCCGCACGAAAGCTTCCGTGATCGACGTCGTAGACCTGCCCACCCACCAACCAGCGCATACGGGAAGAGTAGGCGCGATGGCACCCGCCTCGATCGTGTGGGAAGGTCAGGTGGCTTGCGCGTCGATCTCGGCCAATACCTGACCGATGATCTTCGTGGCCTGGTGCGGCGGCAGTTCGTCGCCGCCCTCGGCGTCGACCACCTCCGACGCGAACGCTTTCACCGATGGGGTGCCGCCGACCAGTACGTGGCGCAGCGCCTCGGCGCCGGCCTCGGCGTCGTCCAACGATTCGACGGCCTCGGCAACATGGTCCGGATCTTCCGCAACCGCGTGCACCACGTGCATTGCCTGCTCGCGACCCGACGCCGTGGACACGACTTCGTGATCGGGGTTCTGTGCCGCATCCCACTCGGCCAGGGCCTCGATGTAGCCACCTTCGCCAGGGCGAATGACCTTCGAGGTCGGCGCCACCTCGACCTCGACCCCTGCTTCGTCGTCGTTGTCGTGACGCCCCGCAGTCACCGGTACTGTCAGCGAGCCATCTTCGTGCCGAATGATTTCCATGCGGTGTCTCTACCCAGTGGACCGCAACCTCACCCATATTGCCCAGAATTGGCTACGGGGTGGCCGGCGGCGTGATCGGCCGAATGCGTCAGGTCGGCATCTCAGCGCTACCGAGAACGCGACCTCACGCTTCGAGCAATGGAGGCCGCGAGCGCGAGCAACCCGCCAGCGACACACAACCACACGCCACTACCGACAAGGTCGCCAACTCCGTCACGAAGGTCGTAGTAGTCGACGGCCGAGCGCACACCGTTGACGTACCACAGCGGCATCAACACTGCGAGCGCGCCGCCTGGCACGCCGAGCCAGGCCAGCTTCGGCACCATCACCGATGCCACCAACAACGCCACAGCCACCAGTACCGACCACATCACCGGGAACTCGTCGAAGCTGGCGGGCGTGGTATCCCACAGAAACTGCATCGGCACCCGTCGCGCGGTACGCGACTCGTCGAACAGGTCTTCGGTTGCCCACTCGACGAACACGGATGCGAACGCAAGCGCGGCACCCACCAGCACCAGCAAGCCCCAACCACTGGATGTCGACTTCGCCACATCGGTGGTGGGGTCCTCGGACCGGGATGGTGTCTCGGACATGCAGACAGAGTACTTCGCCACGTGACCGTCGTTACCGCTGACGGTGGTTCGTACCTGGGCACGGGGTGAGATAGATGGCATCGAAAGGTTCTTCGACGTCGGCGGTGTGCCACACCCCGGCCGGGTTCACGACGGCCTGACCGGCAGTTACCCGGGTGCGCACCGCTGCTCCGTCGATCTCCTGCATGAACTGCGCGACACCCGAGATCACGATCACCATTTCGTCGCCGGCCGGATGGCACTCCCACATTCCCCATGACTCGGCCGAGTGCTCGACGAACACAAGACGGCCAGGGTCCACCGCGGTCGTCATGGCGGCGATGTAGGCCTCGAAACCCGCCGGGTCGAACGTGAAGCCGTCGATCGTGGTGGCACCACCGCCGGCGGCGAAGTGCACGGGTGTGGTGGTGAGCGCGATGCCCTCGCCTGCCTGGATGTTCGTCATCGTCTGCTCCTCATCGTCGGTAACACCCATCTTGTCGTTCGCCGAGCGCACTTTCCGTCGCTTCTGCTACAGGTTCTCGCACCCGACCGACGCCGGTTCGAGTTCAGGTCTCGGCATCCCGACTCGACTGCGCCCAACCACTCTCGTTCGGCCCCTGCGCGTCACCCCGCCACCTTCCCAATCACGCTGAGAAGCAGCATTCCAACGACCTCGTCGAATGCTGACGCCCTCACCAGGCTGGACGCTTGTCGACCGGTTGTCACTCGACGTGACTGAGGAGGTCTTTGGCGACGACTCGCCCGAGTTCGGCGCAGTTGGGCAACCCTTGCGAGAACGGGTGCCGTTCGAGGACCTGGGGCATCGCCAGGCAATACACCGTTCCTCTGCCCTGGCTGCGTAGATCGAGCCGGAAGGGCTCCACAAGAATGGCATCGGGGTCGCTCAAGGCCTCGGTGAGGTGCGCGAACGGGAGATCGGCCAACGATGCCGCCGCTTGCCCACGCGCATCGATGAGCGCGTCGAACCGGATGTCGCCATCGACGGTGTGAACGATCACTCCCCGACCGCTCGCATTGGAGAACGATCCATCGGCCCCGGTCGGAATGATGTCCAGCACTCCTGCGTCGTACAGCGCCAGAATTCGCCGCACTGAGATGTGTGGGATCGCGGCATAGCAATCTGCGAACACCGGCAGCAGCTGCGAGCGGAACGTCTCCCAGTCGTCGTCATCGAGGTGTTCAAGAATCGGCTCGAAGTTCTCGTGGCCCCGCAGGAGCGCGTATCGGTGGTGTTGTGTTTCCTTGGCAGCGATCGACGCAACTGACTGTCGCAGCGTTTCGCGTAGGGCCCGCAGACCACCCAACCGTTGACGCTGCTCGAAGTATGCAACAGCGAACCCTTCTATCGTCCGCGCATCATCGCCGAGGCTGGCCACGTAGCTGGGGTCGGCTGCATCCAGTTCGGCAATGAGCAGTGCGAACACGCGATCCAGCAGCCCCGCTGTCCCTTGCTCGACCTCGTTCGCCACTGCATCAGCCCTCACGTGTCGAAGGTCGTCGTACGGGAACGGGTAGTAGAAATCCGGTTCCGGCATGATTCCTCGATGCGACACCATCGTGATCGCAATCGATTCATGGCCCTTCTTCGGGAACCAGCTCACCCTGTCGCCGTCCTCCATGAACGATCCGTGTTCATGGCCGAGTGCAACGATGACGTCGATCGCTGACAGCGACGAACCGAGCACTCCGATCCTTCCCACCTCCAGATCGGTGACGTTCGTGTACGGCCATGGAGAGATGAGATCGGCCGAGCCGATACGTGGGTTGCTCGGCCACGAGTGGCCCGTCGCCAGCACGACATGCGTGAACGAGACTCGCTCCACTTCACCCTGGGCTATGACGCAGATGTCGATGTGGTCGCCGACATCCACGACATCCACGACCTCACCCGCGGTGACGACTACCGCGTGGCCCCTCTCGCGACCATCGGCGCACAGGCGCTCGAACTCGGACTGCAGATACTCGCCGAGCATCACCCGTGGATAGAACACCCGTGCATCGATGTCGGAGCGCTCGAGCGACCACCGCGCCAGGAAGGCGTCGTCCTGAGCATGCAGCCAGTGGACGAGGGGTTGCGTGATCGAGGGAATCTCTTTGCTGAACGCATTGCAGTACATGTAGTCGGCGTTGACGCCCGCGCGGTACGGCATGCCACAACCAACCTGTTCTGCCGCCTCGAACACGGTGATGCGGAGTGGAATCTCGCTCTGCAGGATCGCCTTGAGCGTGTAGGTGGCCATGGCCCCGGCACCCACGATGGCAATGCCCTGTGATGAACTCATCTCAGTACCTTTCCGAGACGTGAGTGATGAAGCTGCCCGAGTCTAGAGAGGACAACGCGAAGTGCGAGCCACACTTTCGGGTAGATGTTCACCGGAAGAAATCGAAGATCGATGGTTGGGCCGGCGACTCGATGGGAACCGCGATGATCGGAGGAAGTCACGTGACCATCAGCCATGCGCTGCACAATCGACCGTTGCGAACGATTCGGGCGCTCCGCCGCCGCCAGGTGACATCGGTGCAATGACCGCCCAAGATTCCGCACACCCCGAGACGCATCGGCGGGGTCGCAGCATCCCTGCATTCGTGTGCGCTGGGGTCGCGGCAGTGGTCGTTCTCGCCGTTCCGTTTGCTGCCCGACACCTCGACGGCACCGCTGACGAGTTCAGCACTCGCACCATGCCGATACTGCCTGCCCTCGGCTGGGCCGTTGTGGCAATGCTGGCAGCGGTCGTGATCACCCATCGTGTCCAGATCTGGTTCCATGTCGACGAGGGTGCGGTGCTCGCCACCACCTATGACGTGCTGCCGCTCCTGTTGCTGCTCGCCCCGCTGATCGCTGTCGTGGCCTTCATCAGCGACCACCTCCTACTGGCCGCCGGCGGTGCTGCCTTGGCCCTGTATCTCCCGGTGCTCGTGGTGCCTCGTTTCAGGTCCAGCGAGGTGCCGACATGGGCCGCATCCGCACCGCGTTTCAAGCTCGCCGTGGCCAACGTCTTCGTCGACAACCCGACGCCGCAGAAGGCCGCCGACCAATTGGTCGCATGCGGTGCGGACGTGATCGTGATCGCCGAAGCGACACCGGACTTCATGTCGCACTTCGATGCTGCCGGCGGCGACAGTGCGTACCCGCACCGCGTCACAGACCCTGACGACTGCAGCGAATACGCGGTTGCGATCGTCGCTCGCGAACCCCTCGGTGACAACTCACGAGTGGTGACCAGCGGTGAGTTGCATCTCGCGCTGGCGGAGGTGAACGTCTCAGGCATGATGACCACGGTGATCGCCATCAACCCGATGTCATCGTTCGATCCGGACGGACAGGAGATCTGGAAGCAGCAGATCTGCGC
>DAORTY010000010.1:24167-55351 GCA_035432905.1 Ilumatobacteraceae bacterium
CGATGTCATCGTTCGATCCGGACGGACAGGAGATCTGGAAGCAGCAGATCTGCGCCCTGAAGGAGTTCGTTCCCACGATCCCTGGCCCCTTGGTGATCGCCGGTGACTTCAATTCCACTCGCTTTCGCCCACAGTTCGACGACCTTCTCGAGGCCGGCGACCTGAAGGACGCCATCGACAGCTTGGGGCAGTCGTGGCGGCCGTCGTTCTCACTGAGTTCGGTCTGGCCGCTTGGCGCACTCGGAGCGATCGTTCGACTCGACCAGGCGCTGACCAACGATCAAGTGTGCTCATTGCACGTGCACAACATGAACGCGTGCGGCAGCGACCACATCCCGTTCACGATCACCTTCGCTGTACGCCCACCCCAGTGATGCCGTTGCGATGCCGTTGTGATGCCGTTGTGACGACGACGGCAACCGAGCCGTACAGTTGTCCGAAGTTGGTTTCAAGGAAGCACGCTCGGGTAGTCGAGGGGGCCCTTCACCGATCCAGGAGCAGACAATGCGTCACACAGCCACCCACGCCGTATTCGAGCGGCGCACCCCAGCATGAGGGTGTGGCCGGGTGTCGCATCACCCTTGGGTGCAACGTTCGATGGTGTCGGTACCAACATCGCCGTCTTCTCCGACGTGGCAGAGCGCATCGAGCTGTGCGTGTTCGACGACGACGGCGCCGAGGAGCGATACGAACTCCCCGAACGAGCCGGCGCGGTGTGGCACGGTTACTTTCCTGATCTCGCCGCCGGCTCGCTCTACGGATTTCGCGTGCACGGACCATGGGATCCGGGCAACGGCCAACGGTGCAACCCTCACAAGCTGCTGCTCGATCCCTATGCGCTCGCCATCGAGGGCGACTTCACCTGGAATCAATCGGCGTTCAGTTATCAGTTCGACGACCCCGCGACCACCAACGACGACGACGACGCCGACGCAGTTCCTCGCAGCGTCGTCGTCAACCCATTCTTCGACTGGGGAACCGACCAGCCGCTACGGCTGCCGTGGTCCGAGACGGTGATCTACGAAGCCCATGTACGGGGGGCGACAATGCGCCACCCCGACGTCGATGAGGAACTGCGTGGCACCTACGCAGGCATTGCGCACCCTGCGTTCATCAACCACCTCACCAGCCTCGGCATCACCACCCTCGAGTTGCTGCCGGTCCACGAATTCGCCCACGACGCCCACCTCGTGGAGCGCGGCCTGCGTAACTACTGGGGATACAACTCGATCGGCTTTCTCGCTCCACATCACGACTATTCGCATCGTCACGGCCAAGGGCAGCAGGTCCAGGACTTCAAGCAGATGGTCAAGACGCTGCACCAGGCAGGCATCGAGGTGATCCTCGATGTCGTCTACAACCACACCGCGGAGGGCAACCATCTCGGGCCGACCCTGTCGTTCAAGGGCATCGACAACGCCGCCTACTACCGACTGATGGACGACGACAAGCGGTACTACATGGACTACACGGGCACGGGGAACACGCTCAACATGCGCAACCCGTTCGTGTTGCAGTTGGTCATGGACAGCCTGCGCTACTGGGCCACGGAGATGCATGTCGACGGCTTCCGCTTCGATCTCGCGTCGACGTTGGCACGCACCCTGCACGAGGTCGACAAGTTGTCGGCGTTCTTCGATCTCGTCCAGCAGGACCCGGTGGTCAGCCGTTTGAAACTGATCGCCGAACCCTGGGACGTCGGCGAGGGCGGCTATCAGGTCGGCAACTTCCCTCCCCAATGGGCGGAGTGGAACGGCCGCTACCGCGACTGCATCCGAGACCACTGGGCCGGTGCACCACACACGTTGGGCGAGTTCGCCAATCGCATCACCGGTTCCAGCGACCTGTACGAGGCGGCAAGCCGCAAGCCGCACGCGAGCATCAACTTCGTCACCGCCCACGACGGTTTCACGCTGCGCGATCTGGTGTCGTACAACGACAAACACAACGAGGCCAATGGCGAGGACAACAACGACGGCGAGAGCCACAACCGCGGCTGGAACTGCGGCGTCGAAGGCCCGACCGACGATGAGGCCATCAACACGCTGCGCGCCCGTCAGCAACGCAACCAACTGACCACGTTGCTGCTCTCTCAGGGCGTCCCGATGATCCTGGGCGGCGACGAACTCGGTCGTACCCAGAGCGGGAACAACAACGCGTACTGCCAGGACAACGAGATCTCGTGGTACGACTGGGACAACCCGGACCACGACCTCCTCGACTTCGTCACCCGTCTCATCGCACTGCGTCGTGACCACCCCACGTTTCGCCGGCGACAGTTCTTCCAGGGCAAGCCGCTCCATGGCGATGGCGCGGTCGACCTCGCGTGGTTCGCGACCAACGGTCAGCCAATGGCCGACGAAACGTGGGACGGGGGCGATCTCAAGACCGTCACCGTGTTCATCGGCGGGCAGAACATCGACCGTGGCCCGCGCGGGGAACAGATCACCGACACCGACTTTCTCTGGCTGATCAACGCCAGCACCGTGGCAACAGAGTTCACGATCCCGGATGTGGTCGGCAGCTCATGGTCGATGCGACTGGACACGTCCACCGGCTTCGTCGATGCAGACCCCGCCGGTGACCTGACGAACGCGGGTGACAACGTCTCGCTCGTCGACCGCTCGATCGTCCTCCTCGAGCGGGTTGCAACCCCACCCACTCCATAGCCACGAGGCGCGGCTGCGCACGCTGGCCTGCTGATCTATTCTGAATCGATGAAGACTCACACGTCGTCTCGCGCCACCGCATTGGTCGTGGTCGGCCTAGCGCTCGCTACCCTCACCGCGTGCGGGGGCGGCGAATCCGGTGTGGACACCACGGTCGCCCTCGGTGCCGACGCAACAGACTCGACATCTGTCGCCGTGCCGACCCCACCGTCGGCCCCCGTCGAGCCCTCCACCACCGCGACCACGCGGGCGACCACCGCTGCCACTACGACGCCCGATGAAGACGTTGCCAACAGCTGCTTGAGCGGGGATTGGTTGCTGGATGTTGATGCCACTCTTGCGCTCTACTCGGCGTTGTTGCCGGGCATGCCACTCGTGGTGGACGGGACCCAGACGTTGACCTTCGAGGGAGGTGCCGCCGAGCAGTACATCAACGCCCTGCTGCGGTTCCAGGTGCCGAACATGCTCATCGAGTTCCCCTACGACGTCCACGACAGCGGCACCTACACCGTGGCCGGTGGAACTGTGTCGATGACCTGGACCACGGCAGAAGGTGGCGTGGGTACTGCATTCGAGCAGTGGATCGACACCAATGGCAACGACGCCGGCACCTACCAGATGTACGCACCGCTGCTGGCCGACGTCGAACTGCCCCGCTACGCAGGAGGGCCGATCACCTGCGAGAACAACACCTTGACACTCGGCTACACCTCCGGCCTGGCCAACGCGACAGCGGTCTACACCCGTGCGTGACGCAACCCACCCGCACGTCTCGAGCGCAGTCGAGTCGCCTGACTGAGACCCGAACTCGAGCTCGCAGTGCCTCGGGCCCGCAGGTGAAGTGTGGGTAGCCACACCATCCACACCGACGCTGTTCATTACCATACGTGTCGTGGTGATCCGCTTACTGTTGGCCGAGGACAACGTGCTGCTCCGGGAGGGTTTGGCCCGCCTGTTCACGCAGTCCGTCGACATCGATCTCATCGGATCGTGTGGCACCTACGACCAACTCGTCGCCCTCGTCGACGCAGACCCGCCGGACGTGGTGTTGACCGACATCCGAATGCCCCCGACGTTCACCGACGAGGGGATCCGGGCCGCGCAATGGATGCGTGAGTCACACCCAGAGATCGGTGTTGTCGTGCTCTCGCAATACGCGGCCCCCGGGTACGCCCATGCGCTGTTCGAGAACGGGTCCGACAGGCGGGCGTACCTCCTCAAAGACCGTGTCGCCGACGTCGACGAGGTGTTGTTCGCAATAGAGGCCGTAGCGGGAGGTGGTTCCGTCGTCGACCCGAAGATCGTCGAGGAACTCGTTGCTGCGCGTTCTCGCCGGCCGCGATCTCCCATCGATCAACTCACCGTTCGTGAGCGCGAGATCTTGGCCGAGATCGCCAGCGGAAAGTCGAACATTGCCATCGCCAACACCGTGTTCCTGTCGGCGCGAGCGATCGAGAAGCACTCGAACTCGATTTTCACCAAGCTCGGGTTGACGGTCGAACCCGACGTCAACCGAAGGGTGAAGGCGGTTTTGCTGTACCTGGCGGCAGAGCGTGAGACGGTCAAGAACGAGCAGGTTTCGCCGTGAGCACCTCCGACGTTGGGACCCACGAACTCGCTGTCGACGACGTCACGGTCCTCGTCGTCGACGACCAATTGCCATTCCGTGACGCCGCCCGTTCGGTGGTCGATCGACTGCATGGCTTCACGGTGGTTGCCGAAGCGGATTCCGGTGAGGCCGCGATCGCCATCGTCGAGTCATTGCATCCGCAACTCGTGCTCATGGACATCAAGATGGGCGGCATGGACGGGATCGAGGCGACGGCGGAGATCACCGCTCGCCACCCCGGCACCATGATCATTCTCGTATCCACCTATGAGCTCAGCGACCTACCGCCCACGGCCCGTACATCGGGGGCTCGGGCGTACATCAACAAGGATGACTTCGGCGGACGGCTCCTCCGCAGGCTCTGGGACAACTCCGGTGATCCCGACTTTCGGCTGATGACTGACGACTGACGACTGGACAACGCACGCCACCCGCTCCTAGGGGATCAGTCCAGCGGGATCTCACCTTTGATCGCGGTGCCTCGACCCGGTGCTGACTCGACGACGAGCGTTCCACGCACGGCGCCGAGACGGTCGGTCATGTTGACGAAACCGTGACCCGATGCGGCTGATGGATCCAGCACGAAACCCAAGCCATCGTCGCTCACCTCGAAGGTCAAACGCCCGCTGCGCTCGCACACCACGACGCAGATCTGAGCATCTGCGCCAGCATGTTTGCTGGCGTTCTGCAGTGCTTCGAGACAGCAGAAGTAGACCGTCGCTTCGATTTCAGGTGAGTAGCGTCCGACCCCTTCCGTGTCGACCGAAGTGTCGAGCGCGTTGCGGCCGGCGGCGGCCGGTAACGCCTCTCGCAAGCCGCCGGATGACAGCAACGGCGGATAGATGCCATGTGCGAGCGCGCGCAGCTCGATGATCGCATCCTTGAGGTTGTTCCTCAGCTCTTCGATCACCTTCACGCCCTCGCGTGGATCGTCCTCGATCAGTTCCTCGGCCATCCGTAGCTTGACCGCCATTGCCACGAGATGCTGCTGTGCGCCGTCATGCAGATTGCGCTCCAGCCTGCGGCGTTCGGCGTCACCGGCACTGACGATGCGTAGTCGTGACTGCTGCAGTTCGAGGTTCGTCTCCTGCAGCACCACCATCGATGCCTGCAGTGCGGAGTCGAGCTGCACATTGTGCAGTGCCAGGCCTACCTGGCGAGCCAGCTCGGTGACGACGCGATCGTCCTCCTCCGACGCGGGCCCACTGGTCGCGCCACGAGTGAGCACGATGAGACCGAGGAGCGAACCGCCGTGAGAGATGGGTGCCACACGCGTGCTGGCGCTGTTCGTCGGTGCCAACTGTGGAATCCAGATGTCCAGCCAAGTGCCCCCGGAGATGCCGGCACGCGACACCACCTGGCTCTCCTTCGCACCGATCTCCAGCGGTTCGGCATTTCGATGAGGCACACCGGCAGCGAGTTCGTAGCGGCCATCCGATCCAGTGAAGATCTCCGCGGCGGAGAGCGACATCGACTTGCGCAACGATTCGGCGAGCTGCAGCAGTAACTCGTCCAGCGGGATCGCCCGAGTCAAGCGACTGCCCCACGTGCGCAGCGCCTCCTCCGGCGCCACATGTTCCCCGTAGACCAACTGGTTCACCGCATCATTCAGTCGCGGGCGTAGGGCGAGGAACACCATCGCCGCTACCAGGGCAGCTGTCATGGAGAGCAACAGCAGCGTCCGCTCATCACCTGAGACGGATCGTCCGAACACCACCACGACGGCCACGTAGGCAGTGATGATCAGCGCCGTCAGCCCCGCGAGCGAGAACGTTCCCGCCAACAGCCGATCCACGCGCGCGATCATCCGCGCATGTGTGCCTGCCGCAAAGGCCAGCGGGATCAAGGCCGTCGACCCGAGAATGACCACTGCGGGGTGTGGTGGAAAGTCGATCACGACGCGAAGTGCGACCACGACGAGTATTAGCTCAGCGATCACCGCGACTGCCCAGCCGACCCATTGCATCCGGCGCCGGTCGACTGCATCGGCTGTGTGATAGCGCGAGTTCGACGCGCGCAGACCCAGCGACAACGCAGCGGCCCACAGCACGACGAACGGCCACGGTCGGGGGCCGGTGGAATCGTGAGGGGCGAGCAGACCGACGAGCGCGGCGATGACATACCCAGCGCCGACCACGGCTCTGCGTGACGTGCCGACCAGCCGGCCGTCGGGCAGTGAAACGAGTAGGTGTAACCCGACGGCTGCGACCACACCGAGGGCAAGACGAGAAATCGGGGCCTGCTCCGCCGCGTCGGCGAACATTGCAACGGCACCGACACCGGCACCGGCCAGCATGATCGGCCCCAGCCGGACATCGCGCCGCCGGGTCGCGACGAGCGCACCGGAGGCGGCCCACGCCACGACCAGCACGAGCCTGACCACATCGCCCGGCTGAGCCGCGCCGATCATGGAAAGGACCACTCAGCCGATCGCGTTCGCGTGGTCGAGCGGGTCTGGCCCGCCCGTCGACAGCCCATCGTCGACGACGCGGCCGTCGCGCATTCGCACCAGCCGCGAGGCCGCGTCTGCCACCAGCCGGTCGTGCGTGATCAAAACGATCGTCTGGCCGCTGTCGGTGTGCAGTCGGCGGAACAGCTCGAGAATTTCCTCGCCGCCATCCGAGTCGAGTGCTCCCGTCGGCTCGTCGGCAAGCAACACCGTCGGCCGGTTTGCGAGAGCGCGCGCGATTGCCAGACGCTGGCGCTGACCGCCGGACAGCGTCGTGGGCGCTGCCTTGGCCTTGTCCGGCAGACCGAGCAGATCGAGCAGGTCGCGGGCGCGTGTCTCGGCCAGCTTGCGCTTCACGCCGGCGATCATTGCCGGCATCACGACGTTCTCCTGGACGGTCATCCCCTCCAGCAGGTTGAAGAACTGGAACACGATGCCGATGTGCGTGCGCCGCATCCGGGCGAGATAGTTCTCGTCCTGTCCGGACAATGACTCACCGGCGACACACACGACGCCCTCGTCGGGCACGTCGAGGCCGGCGACGATGTTGAGCAAGGTGCTCTTCCCGGATCCAGAGGGTCCCATCACGGCGACGAACTCGCCGGCCGTCACGACCAGGTCCGCACCACGGAGTGCTCGAACCGGAGCCACGTCGGCTTCGAACGTCCGGTACACGCCAGTGACTTCGATCGCTGCTGCGCTCATCGCTGCTCCTCACCCATTCGACAGATCTCCCACCGGGTCATTTGTACCCAGCCGATGCCCCCTTGACAAGGGCGTTGCCCCACAGTTGCGGGTGGGGCTGGCACCACCGCGGCTGTACACGCCACGACACATTCGTACCGGCTCATCCCACCGATCCAACGCGATACGGGCGAACCGGCGTGTCGCGACCCTTGACGATCTCCGGGTCGAGATGCTCGACGCCGGGCGGCTGGGTCGTGAGCGCGTCCCAGGTTGGCTCGCTCATGACTGTCTGACCAGCCGACGCGAGCTGCTGGAGGCGCTGACACAGGTTCACCACGTCACCCACGACGGTGTACTCGGCACGCTCCTCCGAACCCAACAGCGCTGCGGCCACCTCACCGGTGGAGAGGCCGATACCGATCGGGAACGCCGGCAGCCCGTCGGCCTCCCACTGTCGGTCGACCGCACGCTGGGCACTGTGCATCGCCGCCGCCGCCGCGATGGCGCGGTCGGCATGATCGGAGCTGGGCACGGGGGCACCGAACACCGCCATCACCGCATCGCCGACGTACTGCATGACCGTGCCGCCCTCGGCGATGATCGCTCCGTTCATCTGCGCCCGGTGCGTGTTGAGCTGGCGGGCGAGGGTGGACAGATCGGCGTGCTCGGAGATCGTCGAGTACCCACGAATGTCACTCATCAGGACGGTCACGTTCATCATCTCGGACTCGCCGAGTTCACGACCGGACGCGAGCAACTTCTCGGCGACACCACCGGGCAGCAGTCTGGACAGCGATTCGCCCTGCTCCTCACGGCTGACGATCGCATCGTGCAACATCCGCAGGCGACGCAATGCACCCTGCGCCCCGGCCGACGCGCTCTGTGCGAGCATCGCGAACAGCCGATCGACATCGCTGCTCACAGCGGCGGGAGTCGTCTTGCGTGCCGCAGCGATCGCCTTGATCGGCTTGCCCGCGGCAAGCAGCGTCAGCAACTGCTCCTGGTCCGGGTCGAGATCTCCCTTGCGCATCGCCGGTCGAACCATCGCGTCCACGATCGTTGGATCCAGTACGGACCCGCCGGACGCGACCGCGCGAATCGCAGCGATCAGCTGGTCGCCCTCGGCGATGTGATCCTTCAGCAGGTAGGCGTACCCGGCTGCACCCTCGCTGAGCAGCGAGATCGCATAGTCCGGGTCATCGAATTGGGAGAGGATGACGACGCCCGTACCAGGGTGACGCTTGCGGATCTCCTTGCAGCCATCGATGCCCTCCGATTGGAAGCTGGGCGGCATCCGGATGTCGGACACGACCACGTTCGGCGCCGTGCGCCCAGCGCCTTCGATCAGCGAGTCGTAGTCGTCGGCGGCCCCGACGATCTCTATGTCGGGATGACGCGAGAGCATCGCCCTCACACCCTCGCGCACGATGATGTTGTCATCGGCGAGAAAGACCGTGATGGTCGCTTCGGTGGTGATGGGGTCCATCTCAGCCGGACTCGTGCTCTCTGCGATGCCCGGTGGCCAATCGTTCGAGCGCATCTCGATCGATCGCCGACGCGGCGACGACGGCGAGCTTGCACGCGGTCACCGCCCGCAGTGTCGCCGAACGGCGACCGCCTTCAAGTCCCGAGCGCTCACCCAGCACCGCCCCGGGCCCGAGTTCGGCCAGCTCGTTGCCGCCGACCTCGATCGCCAGCACTCCGTCGAGGAGCAGATACATGTCGTCACCGGAATCACCCTGCTCGACAACGGTCGATCCAGCGGCGACGCGGCGGATGGTTGGCTTCGAAGACCCCATGATCATCGACGACACCTCGCGTTCGAGCGCCGTCTCGACCATCGTCACGAGCGCAGGCGAATCCAAATCGCCCCAGGGGGTGTGATCACCGAACGCGTCCTTGTACCAACTCGTGAAGTCGATCAAGCCGGTCTTGGCCATGAGGGCACCATCATCGCCGTAGACCCAGTGACGAGGGAACGGACTCGCCCCTACGAGCTGACCCTCGGATCGACCGTCGGAATGGACGGTGAGCGCCAGGGTCGACCATGCGATCGGGGCGTGGTACTGCACGAACGGTGGCCGGCGAACTGTGCGCGGCGCCGGGAGACCCGTACGTCCGCCTGCGGTCTGCAGGAACCGAACGAAGTTCTCTCCGATCTCGGGTTCGGCCTGCTTGTCCGGCAAGGCGACGGCCGCCACTGAAATACCCTTGCCGATCGAGATGGTGGTCGAGCCGATCACGCCTCCTCCGCAATAGCCGGCACCCGCGATGTGGCCCTCGTCATCGACATCGATCCACGCCGCCAGATGATTGGCGAAGCGAAATCGGTCGGCCTGGCGAAGCTCTTCCAGACTGCAACCGGCACCGAAGATCTGATCGGGTGGCGCCACGTCGTAGTGCGCCAGGCCCGACTCGAACGGCAGCTTGGTCAGCCCCTTGACGGCCTCCGAGGGAATCCAGGACATGGCGGTGATCGAGGCTGTGTGACGCATGGTGACAGCGTGAGTCAACATCACATTCGACGACAGGGTGCAGTCCGTCCGAGCGGGTGTGGCTGGCACCACTTCGCGGTCGAGCGAGGATCCGTCAACCGTCGAATTGTTCGGACAACGTGGGATGAAGTTCCCGGGCCAGCGCCCACGCGACCCTCGCTGACTCGTCGTGGCCCGTCACCGCCGCAAGGAATTGGGATCGTTCTATCGCGAGCACGGACGTCGGCTCGGCAGTGGTGACGGTGGCAGTGCGTGGCAGATCCGCAAGCAGCGCGATCTCGCCGAACCCGGCCGGCCGGCCGATGCTGCGTACCCGGACGCCATCCACGTGGACATCGACCATTCCCCCAGCGATGACGAAGTAGTCGTCACCCGGCTCACCCTGTCGGACGATGGTCGTAGAGCTGCCGAAATCGATCATCTCGCTGCCACGCGCAAGGCTTTCCAGCACCGGGCCCGGCAGTGCCCCGAACAGGCGGGTGGCCCGTAGCAGTCGGATCTGGACCACGGGGGCATCGGCGTGTTCCTCGACGCGACGCAGCCCGGGTGCTGTCACCGCGATCACCAGGACGAAGAAGATCGCCACCCCGAAAAGGGCAGCGCGGGAGCCACCATGAGCAATCAGCACCTGCACCATCACGGAGCCGCAGAGCATGCCCGCCCCGGACAACACCTCGAGGATCGCGAACACGGAGGCCAGTGCGTCCTGCGGTGCACACCGCTGCAGCAGCATTCGTCCGCTGACGTCGAGCAACGAACGGCCGGTGCCGGCGACGGGAAGCATCAGCGCGGTGGTCCACAGCACGGGGGACGCACCGAGTGTCGCCATCGCGGCGGCGATCGCCCCCAGGCAGGCGATCATCACGATCGACAGTTGGCGACGACCGACGATGACCACCGACGCCGCGCCACCGAGTACCGCTCCGACGCCCACCAAGGCACTGAGCACACCCGGGCCTGCGTCACCCAGGCCCAGCACCGTGAACGCGAGGTCGACCACCAGCAGGTCGAGTGCGCCCACCAACGCGTACTGCCCGCCGAGGACCGCGAGCAGGGGAAGCGTCCCTCGCTGCTGTGCCATCGTGCGCATGGCATCCATGAGACGTGATCGTCGGGCGTGGGTAACGCGGGTGGACGCCACGGCGCCAGGACCGACACCCGAGCGGTCACCTAGCCGAAAGGTCAACAACACACCGACCGCGTTGACGGCTGCGCAGGCAGCGAAAACGAGCGCCGGACCATCAGCCACGAGGAGTGCACTTGCGAGCAACGGTCCGGCGAGCACGCTGAAACTGTCGGCGTTGCCGGTGAGCAGGTTGGCGGCGACGAGGTCGCCGGGGGAAACCACCAGGCCGGGTACCACCACGGCAATCGAAGGGCGAATGAACGTGACACCAGTGACCGCCACACCAACTGCAACGATCACCGCCCACGGCGGTGCGCCCGCCATTGCGAGCAACGCCGCAGATGCCAACGATGCGGTCTGTGCGACGTACACGAGGAACAACACCCGGTCCGGCCTGGCGCCGTCGGCGGCGCGCCCCGCAAAGGGCGCCACGACCGACGCCGGGATCAGCAACCCAGCAGACGTGATACCAGCGAGCTTCGACCCTCCCGCTCCGTACGCGTACACGAGAATCGCCACCCAGAGGGCCCACTCGCCGATGACCGACCCGAAATACGCCCCGAGCACTCGTACGAGTCGACGGTTCCCCAGTGCGGCTCGTACTGGGGGTCGGCCCTCCACTGCTGGGTCAGTGCCCGTCGCGAGTGAGAGACGACGCCTGATTCGACGCCGCGCGTCGTGCGGGTAGCACCGCCAGGATGTTCGCGACGGCCAACGTAGTGGCGACGACGATGGTGATAGCGAGCAGCGACACTCGGGCACCCGGGACGATCCCCAATGCGTTGGTGAGGAGCGACACGACCGATCTGCCGGCGACGACACCGACGGGGACGCCCACCATCAGAGCGATCACACCGGCGACGGTGGCGTGCCACCGAACGATCGCTCGTAGCTGGCGGCTCTCCGCGCCGAGCGAACGAAGGATCGAGAAGTCGCGCCGCCGCGCCCTCGTGGATGTCGTGAGCACATATGCCCAACCGACCACCGCAAGAAACACGAATACGATCGCGAGGAGATACGGCGCAGCAGTCACTCGTTCCAGGGCTTGAACGCTGGTCGGAGTGACCAGTGACCCCGGTGGGCTGTACGCGAGTTCGGACACGGCATCGATGGAGCTCGCCGGTGCGCCAACGCGGAAGTTCACAAGGGCGACATTCTTCGTCGCTGTTGGGTTCAGCGCGGCGAACGAACTGAAAATCATGGCGGCGCCGTTGCCCGCGCTGTCGGGAGTGACGACCGTGCCCACGACCGTGAACGGTTGCACTTCGCCCCCGGTGCCCGCGACCTCGACGGTGTCACCGATGCCAGCCCCGATGCGCCGTTGTACCTCGGCACCGATGCCGATCTCACCGTCCACGAGCGGCAGCCGACCGGCGATGACGATCGGAGCGATGCTCCCCTTGACCTGATCGAAGCCGATCGTTGCCGTGTCCGAACCATTGATCGAGACCGACCCGATGTTGATACCTGTCACCGCTTCGACATCCGGGCTGTCAGCGATCGGCTGGATCAGATCGCTCTCGGCGTAGGTGTAGGGGTTGCCGAACAATTTTTCATAGTTGACACCCCAGCGCTGCGGATGGTCGACGATCGCGGTCAGCGACATGCCGACCACGGTCGAGCCCACCAGCCCGGTCACCATCAGCGCGCCGGCCAAGAGCGACGCCCAGGAGGCACGCCCGCGAACGCTCGACGTCGCGAAGCGAGAGCCGACGGTCAGAGGCACCGCCGCCCCGCGAGTGGCCAACATCGTGGCCAGGCCACTGTGCGACTTCACAACCGGCGGACGCGGACGGCTGAACCCGATGGTCACGGCTGTCGCCACCACCACCGTGGTGATGGCTACAAGGCCGACGGACACGGTGGCCCAGTCCATTCGGGCGCCCGGCTCCGGTTCGAACAGGCCGAGAAGGCCAATGGGGAAGAAGCCGGTGATTGCATAGGCCACCGCACCGGCGATCGGGGCGGCGACCACCACAGCAGCCAAACCTTCGAGGCTGCGTTCGGTTGCGAGGTCGCTGCGTCTCCAACCCAGCGCGAGCATCGACTGACGCTCGGAGTCGTCGATACGCAGTGTGCGGGCGACCACCTGGGCGATGATCACGCCTGCAGCGAGGATCGTCAGGGCAGTGACGAACCACAGCGCGTTGGTCTGAAAGCTAACGGCACGCCGGGCGCTACTGCTGACGACCCGCGTGGGAACGGCGAAGGCATCACCGCCCCCGTCCATCTCTCGGACTGATCCCATGATCGCGGCCGGGTCGACGCCGTTACTCAGGTGGATGGCCATCAACGACTGCACCACACCGACGTCGGGGTACACGTCCAAGAACGCCGGCGAGAAGACCAATTGTTGTGACGGTTCGTCGAAGTCGGACGGTATTTCCGTAACTCCCACGAGCGTTGCAGAAAGCGTCGGGCCCTCCGGATTCGACCCAGGATCGAAGTTCTTCTCCACTTGGCGTTGGTCGAACGTCCGGACCGAGAACACATCACCGAGGTGGGTGCCGTACTCGGCGCGCAGCAAGCTCCACAGCTGCCGGTTGACGACGAACTCGTCGGGGTTCGCGGGGTCGGGAAACCTTCCGCTGACCAACCGCGCCCCCAACGCGTCAGCGTCGCCAGCGAACGGGTTGGGATCGAAGATGAGCGACTGGTCCGTCGGCGCCACGAGGAAGGCCGTGACGAACACGAAGCTCTGCAGCGACTTCACCCCTGGGAGCTGTGCGATCTGGCGTTTCAGCGATTGCCCGCTCTGCTGGGTGATCAACAGATCCGGGTCACCACCGTAGGCGGAGGTGTACCGGTCTGGCGCCGACGCCGTTCGCAACGTTCCTGCCGCGAGTCCGGTCGCCACGCCGCCCAGTACCCCGACGATTGCGCCCGCAAGCACAACACGAAGCCAGTTCCGGCGGATCCAAATCCGCACCCTCATCCATATCGCCAGCATCAGGGCACCGTACGCCCCACAGCACCGGAACGAAATGGAGGTAGCTCGATGGGAAACGGAGGACGACCGAGGCGACTCATTCGCCGACCGTGAATTCGGCATACATCCCGAGGAGCGCGTGCGGAGGACCACCAGGAACGTCCGGAGGACCATCGCTGCTGCTCGACGCGTCCAAGTAGGCCTGCGGGTCAACACCCTGTGGGATGAAGCAGACCATCGCGTATCGCCCTGGTTCGGTCAGCGTGCCATCGCCGAGGGCCGGGATGAATTCGTCCGAGCCCGGCATGGACAGCTGCACGATGGCCGGCGGGCCGCTTCCGAAGATCGCATCCACTTCTGCCTCGGGCAAGGCCATCAGCTCTGCGATCGAGCGAGTCTCGGCATCGGGGATGCGGACCACGACCATCTCGTGAAGTTCGTCGGGCGACGAGTTTTTCAACGCCAATCGAGTTCCGGGAGCGATGGACGCCGGGACATCGCCGAACGAGTAGTCGGATGCAACGATCGTGACAGAGGTCTCGCCGGCGCCGGTGTCGATCGGTGTAGTCGTCGCGTCCACGGCGGCGCTCGCAGTCGTTGACGAGATGCCAGGTTGGGTGGAGGCAGCGCCGTCATCGTCGCTTCCGCACGCCGCCAACAGCAGGCAGGCGAGTAGGGGTGCGGACAGGGCAAGGCGTCGGGTGTTGTTGAGTCGCTTCATACTCCTGGTGTACCGCTGTGGTTGCGTTCGGCCAAGGTGGCCAGCACCACTCGACGCCATGGCCAGCCACACTTTGCTCATTGCGCGGGCGGCTCACCATGCTCCCATGACCGTGGCACTCGGGGTTACGACCCCCTTGGCAACCCTCACTGACCTATTCTGATTCGACGATGCTTGCTTCGATCGACACTCTTGATGAACTGACGCGTTGGCTGCGGGGCGATTTTCTGTTGAGCATTCTGCTCATCACCGGAGCAGTTCTCTTCATACGTGGCGCCCGCTCGTTGATGTCGTTCGCCACTCGTCGCGCCGAGAAGGGAGACGCGAACAATGATGCCAAGCCGCCGCTGGGCCATCGGCAACGCGCCGTCGGCCAAGCCCTCGGCTGGGTGATCACTGCGTTCGTCTGGCTGGTGGTCGGAGTCCTCGTCGCCGACCGCTTCGGGCTCCCGCTGGCCACCCTTGTTCCCACGGCGAGCATCATTGGTGTCGCTGTCGGCTTCGGGGCGCAACGCATCGTGCTCGACCTGCTGTCCGGGTTCTTCCTGCTCACCGAACGTCAACTGTCCATCGGCGATCTCGTGAGGGTGTCAGCTCCCGGAACAACCACCGGCGTCACCGGGCACGTGGAGGAGATCACGCTCCGGGCAACCCGGTTACGGACGGCGGAGGGTGACGTCGTGTTCATCTCCAACGGTGAGATCAGACAGCTGACCAACCTTTCGGCCGATTGGTCGCGGGTGCTGATCGACGTCCCACTTCCGCCCGACGGCGACGTCGACAAGGCGTTGTCCACGCTTCGCCAACTGTGCGAGGACATCCGGGAAGCCGACGACCCGGACAACACGTTCCTCGAAGGACCCGATGTCTTGGGCGTGCAGCGCTTTGACGTCGGCGTCATCGAGGTACGAGTAGCGGCGCGGGTCCCTTCTGACCAGCAGTTCCAGGCAGCACGCAACCTTCGCCAACGCATCGCCCTGGCACTCGCCGAGGCCGGCATCGAACTGGCGCGACCGGTCGTCGTGTCTCGTGGCGCTCGATGAGTCGGCCGCAGCCACGCCGCTCAACGCTGATCTTGTCAGCCGTGTTCGCCCTCACCGGCGCTCTGTACATCGTCGTTCGCCCAGAGCCCACGGCACCGCGGTCGCCGTCCCCGATCCCCGTCGTCGTGGTTCCCGCGCCCACGACGACCACCAAGGTGGTCGACACCACCGACCCGCCGCAGACCGATCCGCCACAGCTGAGCACGACGACACAGGCGTCCACGGTGGTCACGGATTCCGTCGCCCCGCCATCGACCGAGCCGACATCGACGACGACCTCCACGACGACGACCTCTACGACGACAACGACCTCTACGACCGAACCGACGACAACGAGCAGCGGCGTCACGAACCCCGCCGCACCGCCATCCTCGACCTGACGAGACCCGATTCGAACGGGCGTCGGTCGGGCGCGAAACCCAGACACAGCTGGCGCCCCGCTCCCCCACGGGCGCGAAACCAGGACTGGAGCGGCCCGGGTCCGCGCCCAGTGCCCCGTGCCACACGGACAGCGGCTCGTAACGACCCGACGTCAGTCGTCAGTACGCGAACGCCGTGAGAGACCCGTCGCGGTTCACGAGGACCACCTGCTGATTTGCCCACGTCGAGGCCCCGCCCCCCATGCCTGGAGAATCCGCTGGCATGCCTGGTAGGGCTAGCCCGGCGACGTCGCTGTGGTCCGTCAACAGTTTCCGGATCGCCTCAGCCGGTACGTGACCCTCGACCGCGTAACCCTCGACGACCGCAGTGTGACACGACGCAGCACTGTCCGGAATACCCCGCGACGCCCGGAAGGCGGCTCTCTCAGGATCCTCCGCCTCGTCGACGGTGGCGCCGCGCGAACGCAGGTACACGACCCACTCGGTGCAACAGCTACAACCGGGATCGCGACGGACCTGAACCGACAGGCCGGCGAGCTCGGCGACCCCAGATGTCTCGGCTGGAGTGGAGGCCTCGCTGGCACCAGTACAACCGGCGAGGGAGGCGCCGACCAACCCGACGATGGCAACACCGAACCCGGCACAGAACTGTCGTCTTGCGATTTCAGTCATAGCTGCGAAGTGTAGCTGCGAACCCTCCGACCGACCCCGGCTCCCAGCCGCGCTCGTTCGACCCCGTGCCCGCAACATGCGTGCTCATCGCCAACGTGGACAACAACACACCAGGTCGAGCCCGACGACTGAGCCCCCGGCTTCGTCACGACGAATGTTTCGTCCTTGCACCTACCGGGTAGTTCGAGGCTGGTGTGCTGCCTGGCTCGCCATCGAGGAGGCGCTCGTGACCAGTATCCGACGACAGATGTCCATTTCGTGTGCACCGGGAAAGGTGTTCGAGGTCCTTGCCGATGTCGAACGTCTCGCGGAGTTCTCGCACATGACCCTTGGAATCAGCAACGGTCCTGGCCGGCCGCTGGCAGTGGGCGACCGCTTCGAACAAGTCGTCAAGGTGCTCCACGTCGAACTCGACACCGAATGGGAGGTGACCGAGATCGTCGCCGACGAGCGGATTCGCGTCGAGGGACGGTCCAAGGCCAACGGTTCGGCCACGATCACTCAGCAGATCGCCGCACAAGGTGACGGATCATTGGTGACCTTCGAGATCGACTACGACCCGCCGTTCGGCATACTCGGCGACATTGCCGACAAGGTCGTATTCGAGAAGCGTCACGAACAAGACGCTGAGCAGATCCTGGTCAGCCTGAAGACGCTGTGCGAGGGCGTCTCAGCCCGGTGATCGACCGGCTCGACGCGCTGTACCGGCGCACCGGCGCAAACATCCCCCACGGTGACCCGCTTCCTTCACACGGTGCACAGATGGAGGGCTACTTCTGGCGGGTGACCGACGTCGCCTCGTCGCGCGTGGTCGTGGTGCTGTGCGGTGTGAACCGTCACCGCGACGGCGATTGGGCAACGGTCGCGATCGCCACCGAACCAGGTGGCTTCGTCCGCTCTGCGGTGCTACCGCGGGCGATTTCGCGACGCGATGTGTTTCTTGTGACCGCCGGTGATGGCGCGTTTCGTGCAACTGCGACCCATGTGCACCTCGACCTCGGCGACGACGCCGTGGTCGACCTTGCGATCGACCGCATCATCGGCTGGCCGCACGCGTTGGGTGGAGGAGGCATCTTCTCGGCGATCCCGTTCCTCGGCCAATACTGGCATCCACACGTGCTCGGTGGAGCCGTGTCCGGCCAGGCGTCGATCGGGATCGAACGATGGGCATTCGATGGCGCCGAGATCTATGCGGAGAAGAACTGGGGAGCCGGCTTCCCCGAGCGCTGGTGGTGGGGCCAGGCACAAGGGTTCGAACGCCCCGACGTCTGTGTGGCCTTCGGCGGCGGCCGACTGACGGCCGGGCGGCTTGCGATCACGGTCGGAGGGGCTGTGGTGCGTGTTGGTGACGACGTGGTTCGCTTCGCTCCACCGTTCTCGACGGTACGCAGTTCGACCGACGGAACCCGGTGGGAAGTCACCGCCCGTGGTCACGGATGCAGACTTCACCTGGTCGGGGTCGGCGTCGGCGAGCCACACGTGCTCCCGGTTCCGCTGCCGGCGGACCGACGCAACGTCGACACCGACTTCGAGTTCCTAGCTGCTCACATGACGATCGAGCTGACCGGTGCTGTCCGCTACTCGGGAGAGACCGAACTCGCGGGGCTCGAGACCGGGTATCGCCCGTGACATCGTGGACCCGGGAAGCATTGACCCACGAGACAGCGATTCGCCAGGGTCTGTCGTCGCGCCGATCCGTGAGGGTCGACGCGCCGATCCGCCGGCTACTCAAGAGAGCCATCTGTCCCATACGGCCGGCACGACGGCCTTTACTTGGAGACAGATCTCGCGATGAAGACGAACTCTCGACCCGGCCGGTCCGGCGCGTCGCGCACGTCCTCGACGGCGAACCCTACGGCTGCGAGTGAGGCGGCGATCTCGTCTCTATCGCGGAACCGCAAGGTCGAGTCGGAGGTGAGGTTGTCACCGCCATCGAGGAAGCTGAACCAAGACTGCGGACCACTCCTCGTCGTCCAGGAAGACCTGCGCGACGTTGCCGGTCATCGTCACCGCATCGACGACCACCGAAGGGAGCATCGTCGCATCGCCCACCAGCCAGGTGATTCGGTCTGCGCCTGGCTTCGTACGAGCCACGGCGAGCGATGCAAGCGCCGGGTCCAGTCCGCTCACCGTGATGCCTCGTCGCGCAAGCCTGCAGGCGAGTGCGCCGGTGCCGCATCCAATGTCCAGCACGCTGTCCGCGCCGAGCTCGTTGACGATGGCCTCGTAGTGTTCCAGGTCGGCTCGGTCACCGTCGATGTCGTCGTAGATCGCGGCGAGTCGCGGGTCGGCAAAGATCTGGTCCGACACGCTCCAAACGATACGCGGACGGAAACCAGGCCCCGCCCGGACTTCGGAGCAGACGGACTGCATTGAGCAGAATCCGTCGGCCGAAGTATCACTGGCCTGAGCGACCTGTTCCAGCGATCGACCAGCAGGCCAGGACAGGCTGGTTACTGCGAATCTAGGATCACCGTCCATGATCGAAATTCGGGGATGGGTGCGGCGCTGGCCGTGGTGGGTGACCGTCGGTCTGGGTGCGGTGTGCGTCGCGCTGGGCGTGTTGCTGATCGGTCGCCCGTTCCGGTCGTTGACGGTGTTGGTGTGGTGGACAGCGGCGGGGTTGCTGTTCGCAGGTGTCAGCGAACTGCTGGCCCTTCGTGCGTCCAGGAGGTGGTCGACGCGTGTCGGTGGCGTTCTGCTCGTGGCCGCTGCAGTGGTGCTGGTGTCGTGGCCGCACATCACCATCTTCGGCTTGGCGATCGCTGCGGGAGTGGCGCTGGTTCTTCGGGGTCTTTTGCGTGTGGTGGAGGGCTGGTCCGAGCGAGGGTTCGACCGGTGGATCGACTGGATGGTCGGTGTCGCCTACATCGGGTTGGGGGTCGTCGCGCTCAGTTGGCCGACGGCGACGGTGCTGGTATTGGCCGTCGTGTTCGGCGTGGCCGTGACGATCGCCGGTGTGCGGACCATCGCGGCAGGCCTGCGCGCCTACCGCAATCCCGACGGGACACACGACTCGGCGACTGGCTGGCCGACGGCCGTGAGGCTCGTCGGGGCGGTGGTCGTGCTTGCTCTCGCCGCTGGCGCCGTCGCCATCAGCGTTGCGGTACGGCGCGCCGGTCCGAGCGAGCCTGATGCCTTCTATACGGCCCCGTCTCCGCTGCCTGACCTGCCGCCAGGCTCGGTCCTGCGCAGTGAGGAGATCAGCAACTTCACTCCTGACGCGACGACCTGGCGTGTTCTCTACATGTCGACCGGGTTCGACGGTGCACCGGCAGCGGTGAGCGGGCTGGTCGTAGTCCCCGACGCGCCGGCTCCTGCGGGTGGACGCAAGATCATCGGATACACCCACGGCACGGTAGGCGTCGCCAGCCGGTGTGCCCCCTCGGCGCAAGGGCTCGAGTGGGGCGACTTCATGCGGTCCGAAGGGATCGCTGCCTTCGTGGACGCCGGGTATGTCGTGGCGGCAACGGACTATCAAGGGCTCGGCACGCGCGGTCCGCATCCGTACCTGGTCGGTACCGCCGAAGGCATGGACGAGTTGGACATGATCCGCGCGGCACAGCAGATCCCGGGTGCCGACGCCAGCAACGATGTCGCCCTGTGGGGGCATTCGCAGGGCGGGCACGCCTCGCTGTTCACTGCGCAACTGTCCGCCTCGTACGCGCCCGAGTTGAATGTCGTTGGTGTGGCAGCGGGGGCCCCTGCTCCGGACGTGGTGGCGTTGTTCGAACAGAACATTGATTCGCCCGTCGGCAAGATCCTCATCTCGATGGCATTGGCGGCGTGGGCCGACGTCTACGACGCGGCAACGCTGGACCAGATCCTCACCGTGACGGCTCGACCAATCGTGCGCAAACTTGCCCGCACCTGTCTGTATTCCGAGCTGGAAGTCGTCGGTGCGTTTCCCGCATCGCTCACCCTCGGCATCTCATTTCTCAGCAACCCGCCGTGGACAACCGAGCCGTGGAAGGGATTCATCGCGACCAACAACCCGGGACGAGTCACGCTCGGTGTGCCTGTGTTGTTGACCCAGGGAGCCGCCGACGAAATCGTTCCGCCGGCGGTCACCGAAGCTCTGCTGCAAAGGCTGTGCGAGAACGGTGACCCGGTAGAACTGCGCCTCCTTGACGGCATCGGCCACCTCGACGGCGGCCCGGCTGCAGTTCCCGACGTCACCAAGTGGATCGCAGCTCGCTTCGCCGGTGGCCCAATGCCGACCAACGACTGCCCGACCGGATCCGGCTGAACACGGGTCGATCTCGCCGAGGGCGATGTCGTCAGCGGGTGGGATTGGTACGAGCAACCGCAACCGGGTCTGGGCGACCGGTTCGTCGCCGCCGTCGGCGCAGCAATCGCATCGGCTTGCCGCTGGCCCAACACCGGCTCACCCACGATCCACGAAGCCCATCATCAAGTTCGCCAGCTTCACCGGGTCGAACAGCTCAGTGATCGTGCGCCCGGTGGCAGCGATGTCATCGATGAAGCCGTTCCGTTCGGAGGATGACAGGTCGTGCAACTCCGGCACATGTCGCTTCGAGATCACCAGGCAATACCCAGGCTGCGATTGGTTGACGCAGAGCCGCACATAGCTCGACGGTGTCTCAGCGATCAGATCGCTCAACGGGTTCGTCGGCAAGCCGCCATCGCGGCACATCGAGCAGTCTTCGCCGTTGAGCATCCGCTGCCACTCGTCCGCCGGCCACCACGTCACGGCGCAAGTGTCGCACGCTTGCGAAGGGCTGGACTGCCTCTATCGCCGGGACCATGACGCTCCCAGCGGTGATGACACCCGGCACCCACTCGAAATGCTCATGAGCAGCGCCGCTCGGCGACGTTCAGGTGACGAGATCGGCGTAGATCATCCATCGGAAGTTGGCGCCCTCGCAGGTCTGCAGCACGAGGCGCGGTGCGAGGTTCCCGCTCAGGTCGGGACGGATGATCGACTCCCAGGTTGCGAGCGCAGTGGGGTTGCCCTTGGCGTCCACGACCTGATCGTTGCGTACCTCCACGTAGGTCCGGCCGACCACTCGATATGTCGCCGTCGCTCCCCCGGCGGTGACCGTGACGAGGGCGCCGTCGGCGAGATCGGGGACATCGGCGAAGGCCGAACCGTTGGAGTTGCGGTGGGCGGCGAGCCAGAGTGTCCCCGCGGCGCCTGGCTGGGTGGCCAACACTGCGTTCGGTCCGACGGCGGTGACGAGTGTGACGAACCCTGCGTCGATCTGCGCTTGCCCTCCGGTGTACACGGGGCATTCGTAGGAGATGTCGGGAATCGTGAGGCTCATCACCGCCCCGGCGACGTCGGTGTTGCACCCCGACTGGTTCGCAACGGCGGTCGGCTGCGCGACGACGGGCGCCATCACGCGAACGGCCGGAGCGAGGCTGGCAGAGGAAGCCGGGGCCATCGCTTCTTGGATCGTCGGGCGGCTCGGCACGGCAACGGCGGCGGAAACAGCCGACGACCCCGGGAGGGTCGCAGCGCCTGCGTCGACATGGCTGGCCACGACGAGGGCGACCATGATTGCCCCAGCGGCGAACAACGAACCGATCGCGATCCGTTGCGCCACAGTGGCGCCCATCAGCAACGCCAGGCGATCGAGCACCTCTGCGGCATCGAGGCCCAGGTAGGTGGCCAGGCGGTCGATGTCGTCGCGTCGCAACGGGATCGCAGGAGCCTTCTTCTCGTCTCGAACCGCTCGGATCAGTTGGAGGTAGCCACTGAGCACCGAGGTCGGGTCGTCGTGTTCGTATGACACCCGTGAGCCATTGATGACCATGACCCCGTCCTCGATCGTCAGCGACACCCGCGACGGGAGGATCGCCCCCAGGTCGACGCCGTACAGCCGGCACACGGCCTCGATCATCGACTCGTCGAGTGAGGCCGACCCTCGCTCGATCCGGCGCAGGCGGCCCGCCCCGAACTGATGACCCGTCGCCGCCGCCAGGTCACGAATCGACCTGCCGTCGCGACGCCGGGTGGCTTCCAACAGGGACCCCAGGTGGGTGGCGAATGCCGGGGAGGTGGTGTCGAACTCGGCCGCCGACGGGCCGAGCTGCTGTGCGCCGATGGCCACCGCTCAGACCGGGCGACGGCGACGCACGACGAGCAGGGCGACGGCGCCCACGGCCAAGAAGGCGGCGCCGGCCAGCGAGGTCGAGGCCGCGAACGCACCGGTCGCCGGCAACGAGCCGGGAGGGCCGAAGGTGCTCGTGGGGTTCGTCGTGTCGTCCACACCGGTGCGGGGCAGGGTGATGTCGGTGGGGTTGAAACTGGTCGTCGTCCCGCCACCGCCCACGGTCGTCGTCCCGCCACCTCCGACGGCGGTCATGGTGGTGGTGCTGCCCGGCACGGTCGACGGCTGACAACTCGGTGCGGTGAACACGTTGTCGTCGAGCGTGACTGCACCATTGCGTGCCAACGCGCGGCCCTGTACGACGGCGCTGCTCTCCACGGTGATCGAGGTGAGCGCGAGGATGCTGCCGACGAACGTCGAGCCGCTGCCGAGCGTGGCAGAACTACCGACCTGCCAGAACACATTGCATTCCGACGCGCCGTTGATGACCGTGATCGAGCTGCCCGAACTGGTGATCAGCGTCGAATCGGTCTGGAAGATGAAGACGGCGTTCGGGTCACCCTGGCCATCGAGCACCAACGCCCCCGACAGCCCCAACGGGGCCTTGGAAGCAGCCGAGTACACCCCGGGGGCGAGTGTCAGACCGACCAGGTCGGCGTTGGTGGTCGGGAACTCGACACTGCGGCCGGCGGCGTCCAGGTAGGCGGTGGTGAGATCGTCCTGAGCCTGGCCGGTGACGGCGTCTGCGCCCTGGATCGTGCCGGGCGCCAGCACGATGCCAGGTGGGAAGCCGACGATCGACGGGCCGGGCGACAGCCCGACGCTCTGCCCGATGACACTCGGGTTGGTGTTTGTCACGGTCGTGGCGCCGAGCACCGAGTAGTTAGCTGCCGTGGCGAGTTGGACGGTGGGAACGATCCCGGCACTGGCGGGCTGGCTCACGACGAGCACAGCCGCTGCGGCGATCACGCCGAGACTGACGAAGCCGGCGACACTGGGTCGACGAACTCGGCCCGTCTGACGTCGGGTGGGTGCGAACTTGGACATGCGGCATCTCCTGATTCTTCGAATCGGTGAACCGGCGGCCCTGCCGCACTCGGCGGTGTAGGCCCATGATCGTGCACCCTGCTCACACAGGGCTGACCGTCAACGAACTCCAGCAGTTTCCCGCTGGAGACAACCGCCCATTATGGCCAGTCGTGCACAAGCACTATCGGCGCCTCAGCCCCGGACTTGAGGGAAAGCCGGATGCAGGGGTCGTGTGGCATGCCAACGTTCGTCCTGCTCAGCGAGCGACTCGCTGAGCGAACGCCAGCCAAGAAATGCCGTCGCCCAAAGCGAAAGATGGACAACTGGACGGACAAGTCAGGGTAATAGTCTGTCAGTTACTACCCATTAACTGGTGTTTTTTGCGCCCCCGGCAGGAATCGAACCTGCGACCTGCGGTTTAGGAAACGCCTTCCGGGCGTTCGCCGCCCAGTTTAGTGCTGTCACAACTCTACGGTTTTTGGTAGAGTTGTGACATTCGCTCGGAGGAGTTCCAGATGCTCGTTGACACCTACAGGCGGCGACTTGCCGCTCACGCCGTAGATCAGTATGGCTACGTGACCACCCGCGACGCCGAATTGGAGATTCCGCCGGTCGAGCTCCCAAAGTTGGCAGCTACGGGCGGACTCTCGCACGTCGCCTATGGATTGTGGCGATTCGACAACCAGCCACGGACCGACCGCGACCAGTTCATGGAGGCCGTATTGCGAGTTGGCGCCGGGGCCTACCTGACCCACGACGCCGTGCTGGCATTCCACGAACTCGCACAGGCGAACCCCCGACGAATCAGAGTCGGCACGCCGCACCGCGCACGTGCACGAGTGCCGGACTTCGTCGAAGTCGTCCGCCAGCAGATCGACCCGGCCGATCTCACCGTCTACGAGGGCGTGCCCTCAACGACAGTTGCGCGGGCGCTCATCGACTGCCGCGACACGATCATGCGCGACCGGCTCTTCGATGCTGTCACAGCAGCCAAGAAGGCAGGGCTCCTCCGAACACGAGAAGTTCAACGGGTACTCGACGCGATCGGTCACAACTGATGAACACCAAACGCGACACACCGCCATCGAACCTTCGGTCGCTGCAAGCTCGGATCGACAACGAAGCAGCCGCCAGGAACCAACCAGTGCGCCGCATCATGCGCGTTGTCGCCAACGTCGTCGTCGGACAAATGTTGCCACCGAGCGTCGTCAAAGGCGGCACCGCAATGAAGCTGCGCGTCGGTGAACCCGGTAGCCGGTTCACCCCGGACTTCGATGCATCAGATCGGCAGAAATCACTCTCGACGACTACATCGACGAACTCGCCGATCGGTTGGCCGACGGTTGGAGTGGGTTCACCGGCACCGTCGAAGAGGAGGATCCCGCCACCCCTGTCGGAGTCCCGGTCGAGTACGTGATGCAGCCATTCTCGATCCGGCTCGCGTTCCGAGGGCGACACTGGCTGACAGTCGCGTTCGAAATCGGTCACGACGAGATCGGGAGCACCAAACATCACGACCTGCGGATCGCTGACGACCTGATCACCTTGTTCGAATCGTTGGGGCTCGAGACGCCAGCACCGATTCCCGTACTCGCGTTGGACCATCAGATCGCACAGAAGCTGCATGCGTGCACATACGTCAACCCCAAGACCGGTCAGAACGACCGAGCCCACGACCTCGTCGACCTGCAGATCCTCGAACAAGAAGAAACGATCGACATGGCCGCCGTCGCCGCAACCGCCAAGCGGCTGTTCGCCGCACGGCGGGAGCACGACTGGCCGCCCACAGTCGTCCAGTACGACCGATGGGACACCATCTACGCCGAAGCCGCCACCGGCCTGGACGTCATCGACAGCGTCGCAGACGCCGTCACATGGACAAACGACTTCATCGCCCGAGCCGTCGAGCAAGGGTCCTGACCGGCCGGAGCCGCACCTCAACCGCGACGAAATGTAGCGCCTACGTTCGCGAGCCGATTGACCATCCGAGCAACGCTGTGAGCTGGTTCTTTCGTTGCGCCCCCGGTAGGAATCGAACCTACGACCTGCGGTTTAGGAATGAGCGCGAGTGGGTCTCAGCGAGTCACCTTGAATCGCATCTGACCTGCTCAGCTTCGGTGTTCTCCTCGTCTGGTCTCGTTGAACATCAGGCAGTAGCGCGGCGTAGATGGACAAGTGGATGGACAACTTTCGCCGTCGAACGTCCCGTCGGCCGCGGCTTCGATGGGGGCATCAGAACGAGTCGGCCGGCAACCTTCAGCAGCCGGGCATGGCCGTCGCAACGACGCGCTGCAGCACGCCGAGCGGCGTGTAGCCGTCGTCCTTCGAGATTGGACCGACGATCGTGTTCGCGAGCCACACCGACAGCCCGAGAAGATCGGCCGGACCTGAACGGCCGGTGCTGATCGTGTGTTCTGCCATGAAGGTGAACTCGTTCATCACACCGAGCACCTGACGGCTCGCCGTCTTGGCCAGCACGACCGAACTCATCTCTGTGGACTCCGACTCGACGAAGCGCGGATCGACCCCGAGCGCTCCGATCACCTCGGCCATCGCCGCCGGGAATCGGGCGACCGCACCAGACGCTGGAGCGAGCGGTGTCAGCACCGGGACGAACGTGGTGGCGTTGACGAACAGGGCGACATGCGGCCGCCAAAACAACACGTTCGCGTACCAGTCGCCGAGCACCGGCGTCGATGACGGCGGATCAGCCATCGGTCGGCCGGCGCAATCCAGGAGCTTCTTCGTACCGCGAACCGTGTACACGACTACTCCGCAGCCAGAGCCGCTTCGAGCTCCGCGCACGCCTCCTCGAGTAAGCGCACGCGACGCCGGTTGGTCTCGGCGTTCGCTTCCGACGCGACGTACTCGACCAGTTCCTCGAACGCGCCCGTGCGGCCCGTCAGGACGACCCCGCCACGGCTGCCTTCGGCGCGGGCGACCAACAGCTCGCAGGCATCGTCGAGCTGCAACACGCCCTGGATCACGTCGAACAAATCACGAGTGATCACCAACGTGACCGGATCGCCTTCTGCGTAGCTGTCGTCGAGCCCGGACACGTCGGCTGGTGATCCTTCCCAGCCGTGGATCACTCCCTCATCGCCGCACGCGTCACAGCTCCAGGCGATCTCACCGTTCGTACGACGGAAGACCATGATCAACCCTTCACACGGCCGACGACCCGGCCGCCGTGTGCAACCGATCGCCGACCTCGCGCCGCTGACCGTCGGTCGAGCGCTTGCTGCCCGGACGATTGCCGACAGTTGCAGACCGAGCCGCGTGGCCGGCACCGGCGCATCGTCCGGCATGTCGAGGAAGTGGCGGAGGTCGGCGACGAGCATGGGTGTCAAGGTAACCAGGCCATTGACAGCGACCGCGGAACGGATCTCGAAGGCGCCGGCCCGCGGTGCACATTCGGCATGGCTACGGCAGCACCAATTGGATTGTCTGAGGCGCACCATTGGTAGTGTTCATGACGTTCGGCCTGTAGTGTCGAGATCGTGGCGAGTGATGTCGACTTCCGGGGCACCTACGTGCGGCGCGTCATCGACGACGAGATCGATGAGTTGTTCGCGCAGTTACCCGCACTGTTGCTCGACGGCCCGAAAGGTGTCGGCAAGACGGCCACCGCAACGCAACGGTGCCGATCGGTCCGGCGCCTCGACGTTGCATCCGAGCGCGAGATCGTCGAGGCCGATCCTGCGGTCATCGGGCGAGACCCGGCACCGTTGCTGATCGATGAGTGGCAACGTGTCCCGGCCGTGTTCGACGCTGTGCGACGTCTCGTCGATGACGACCCGACCGGGGGTCGGTTCTTACTCACTGGATCGGCGTCCACCACCCAGACACACTCCGGCGCTGGACGCATCACCACGCTACGAATGCGCCCGCTCTGTCTGTCCGAGCGGCGGCAGCCCCAACACGGTGTGTCCTTCAGCGGGTTGCTCGCCGGCACTGCTGCGATCGAGGGCCGCACCGACCTCACGCTCTCCGACTACGCGGAGGAGATCGTTTCGGGAGGGTTCCCGGCGATGCGTCACCTCAGCGGCCGACCCAGGGATCGGCAGCTCGACAGCTACATCGACAGAATCGTCGACCACGACCTCCCCGAAGCCGGTTTCAGCGTCCGTCGGCCAGCGACCGTCCTCGCCTGGCTCCGCGCGTACGCCGCTGCGACCGCCACCACGACCTCGTGGGACAAGATCCGCGACGCAGCCACCAGCGGCATCGACGACAAGCCCGCGAGGACGACCACCCAGCCTTACATCGAACTGCTCACCGCGCTGCGGATCCTCGACCCGATCCCTGCATGGATCCCGTCGAACAACCACCTCCACGCACTCACCGGCGCACCGAAGCATCACCTTGCCGACCCCGCGCTCGCTGCTCGGTTGGTCAGAGCGAACGCGTCCCAACTGCTCACCGGGGCGAACCCGACAACGTCGATTCCACGCGACGGAACATTTCTCGGCGGGCTGTTCGAATCGCTCGCTGCCTTGTCAGTGCGCACGCTGGCGCAAGGCTGCGACGGCCGCGTCTCACACCTGCGCACCAAAGGCGGCCGACGCGAGATCGACTTCATCGTCGAGGCAGACGGCGGCATCGTCGCCATCGAGGTCAAGCTGTCCGCAGCCGTCACCGACACCCACCTCTCGCACCTGCACTGGCTCCGCGCCGAACTCGGCGACGACTGCATCGACACCGTCGTGCTCAACACCGGCCCCGAGGCCTACCGACGCCCCGACGGGGTAGCGGTCGTACCGCTCGCCCTGCTCGTCCCATAGAGCAGCTGATGGGAGAAACACGAGGTCTCGGAGAGAGGCGGCCGCTGGCCTTCGCCGCACATGGCTAGCGGTTGCGCAACAGGTCGTTGCACAACCACCAGCGCGAGCGAGGCCGGCTTTCCAGATCGGAGGAGTGTTTCGTTCCCGATCCGAGCCCGAACAGAACGCCCGGCGAGTCGCGTCGGCGCAGCGCTTTCGGTTCAGCGGCGAGTGTCGAGGCAGTTGGCGAGCGTGTCTGAGGCACGCTGGTCGGCGGGTTCGGTGTAGTGGGCGTAGATGTCCAGCGTCGAATCCTCGGATGAGCGCGCCGGCCGTGGCGCGGAGTCACCTCGGCTGCCAACCGCCGAACGAGATCTGAGGTCGCAGCGCCACGCCGAAATGTAACGAGGGCAGCGGTACATATCCTTACATTCCGACCAGTCACCACCGTCGCCGCATACGCGCCGATCTGACACTGGCTGGCGCTCGCAGCGTGAGTCGACGTGACGGCTCTCGTGTCAACCTCGGGCAACTTGCCACTCGTCGAAGTCAATGGCGTACTCGACGTCGCCTTGCTCGTCGCCAGGGATGCGCACCGGCCACTCGGCATGGAAGGTGCGCACGAGGCGCATGCCGGCCTTCTCCATCACCCGCCGCGACCCCACGTTGACGGCCATCGTCTCGGCCAGCACTCGGCGTATGCGCCCAGTCGAGAATCCCCGGTCGATCAGCGCGATCGATCCCTCGGTCGCAAGGCCCTTGCCCCACGATGACGCGATCAAGCGGTACCCGAGCTCGGGCTCGTCATCACCGTGACCGTCGCCCGGCCGGAAGTGGAACCAACCGAGGAACCGTCCAGTCGCCCGCTCGATTGCCGCCCAGAACCCGAAAAGGTCGGACCGCTCGTGGTATCCCAACCAGTGCTCGATCATCTCGACCGTGTTGTCGCGGGTGACCGGTTCCCCGTCCTCCACGAATCGCCGCACAAGCGGGTCGCTGTCGAGCGCGAGCAGCTCATCGGCATCCTCGAGCGTGAACCGTCGAAGCACAAGTCGATCGCTGGTCAGCAACACGATCGGATCCGCCACGTGCCAAGCGTTGCAGACCTGGACGCGACACCCGTGACTCGCCTCGTCGAGGGTGTCGAACGTCGGATTGAAGAGAGAACGGGGCTTCGGGGTGGCTCACAGCCTTGGAAACGAGAACGAGTACGGACCGCACCCAGACGGCACCGAAGACCGTGCTGAGCTCGAACCGCGCCGGGTGCCGACGACGCAGATATCTACTCTTCGAGTCCGGCTGCGATGTTGTCGCCATGGTCGACGTCGAGCCGGCCGGCGGAACCCAATAGATGCCCAGCCGATGGCATCAGGTCCTCGGCAGCGTCACGCAATCCCTGGGCGGAGAGCGTCGACGGATCTCCGGCCTCTTCGTCATCGGCATCTTCCAGAGATTGCCTGGGAGCTATCGATCGCCGACTGCGCACCGCGGAATGGCTCTCGGAGGGAACCAGATCGCCGGGCCAACACAAGGGACTGCGTCGCGGAGCGATCGGGTCACAGCGGCGTGAGTGAATGGGGTTAAGGCCATCGTGTGACCTCCGGGCGACGGGATGCTGCTCCTCGTGCCGGTCATTTCTGCCCGTCGTCTCGGCCACACAGACAGCATGGGGACTCGCTCACGGCCTGCGAACACGGCTGAACGGTCGGGCGGGCTCGGATGGATCTCACCCGGGTGAGATGCACGATTAGGTGAGGCGGTCGCCTGTCGATGCGTCGATTGTGGACGTATGACCACCACGACCCGACCTGTTCTGCCCATTCGTCTCGCCACGATCGCCCTCGCCGCTGTGTTCGCAGCCGGATGCGGCACCGACACGGCCACGACCTCTCCCTCACCACCACCTTCCGCCGCCACCACGGTGCAGACGACTGCAAGCTCCACAACGAGCGCCACTCCGACAACGACGGCTGCTTCGTCAACCAGTCCCACTCCGACAACCAGTCCACCTTCGACAACTGGTGCCATTTCGAATGGCTCCGTGCAACGTCTGCTCGATCAATGGGCGAGCGAAGGTCGTGGCGGAGTCGCGGTGGCGCTCGCCAGTCGCGACGACGAACTGACCGTTGCGACGGCGGGCATCGCCGCACCGAGCGGCGGCACCGTCAAGCCAGACTCAATGTTTCGGGTCGGAAGCCTGTCCAAAACGTTCGTAGCGGTGATGTTGCTGCAACTCGTCGATGAAGGAACGATCGCCCTCGATGACCTCGTCTTCGACCACGCCCCCGAGCTCACAATCGCTGACGGTGTCACGATCCGCCAGCTCCTCTCCCACCGCAGCGGCCTGCCCGAATACGCCGACGGCGAACTCGCGCCCGCCGTACTGGCCGATCCGGCGAAGACATGGACTCCCGCCGACGTCCTTGCACTCGTCACCGATCAACCACGCGACTTCGAACCGGGCGCGCAGTTCGCCTACTCGAACACCAACTACATCGTCGCGGGACTGCTGCTCGAGCACGTCACCGGAATGAC
>DAORTY010000011.1:0-54861 GCA_035432905.1 Ilumatobacteraceae bacterium
CCCCCCCCCTCAAACCCCAACCCTACTGAAACAGCCGGGCTAGGGCACGACAGGAACGGTGGAAAGTGCTGGGTCTCGCCTACTACTCGATTCTGGGAGTCCCCACGGCGCGCATCGCACGGGCTGAGATCGGCGGCGTCGAGTACCTGCTGCGTCGGATCAGCTGAAGTACCCACTCTGCTATCGGCACATTCCGTGGGGACTTGAGCTGAAACTTTCGAAATCTTGACAACCGGAAAGTGACAGATCGACGGGCACCCGCACTCTCACCATCACGAGGAACGCTACTGTTCCCCGGCGAGCAGCTGCTGCTCGGAGCGAGCAACGGGAGAGCACGAAATGGCGAATCGATTGATGTACAAGGTCGGTGCGGTACTACTGGCAGCGGGTCTCTGCGCCGCATGCAGTTCCGACAACCCGGCCAACGGCGGCGCGGTTGCGCAACAGCCCAGCGGCGACATACAGGCACCCGTCGACCCTGCCGTCACCACCGTGGATGCAGGCACCGATGCAGCCGGTGAAGCGCCGACTGCCGACGACTTGTGCACCACCATCCCCGACCTGGCCACCATCGAGGCAGCCATCGGGGAGGCCGTGAAGGAGCCGCTGGGTGTCGGCGATGCCGGGTACCAGCAGACATGCACGCTGCTTCGTGCAGTTGACGACTTTCCGGGCATCACGTTGACCCTGATCCCCGGCGGCACCATCGCCGGCCAGATTGCGTTCGCGAAGTCCAACTTCAACATCGACATCATCCCGCTCGATGGGGCTGACGGCTTCTACGCCGGAGAAGGCAACAGCGTGTACTGGGAGGGCAACGGCAACCTCTACCAGACCAGCGCAACGCTCAGCGGTGATGGCGATGCCCGCACCGCATCACTCAACCTGTTGAAGGCATGGCTCGGCATGTGACAGGGCTGTGCTGGCTCAGGGCACCAGCACGCTCTTGCCGGTGACCTTGCGGTCCAGTTGGTCCTGCAGGGCAACGGCGACATCATCCAATGCGTACGCGGTGGGCTCCACAGGGTGGAGCTCACCGCTGCCGATGGCCGCCAGCACGTCGGCCAAGAGCTGCTCGTTCTCCGCCTGATGGCCGCCGACCCATCCGCCCCAATCGACGCCGGTCACGCGTCGGTTGCGCAGGAGGATCTGGTTGGCCGGCAGTCGCGGAATCTCACCGGCGGCGAACCCGATGATCAACAACTGGCCGTCGTCGCGCAGGCTGCGTAGCCCAGCCTCGGCGAGCGCACCGCCCACCGGGTCGTACACGACGTGCACTCCCCCGCCACTGAGCTCCTTGGCTCGTGTCTTCACATCCTCGGTCGACGTGTCGATGACAGCTTCGGCCCCGTGCGCCACGGCGATCTCACGCTTCGACTCACTCGATGCGGCGGCAATCACATGCATCCCCAGCGCATGGCCGACATCGACAGCGGCCAGCCCGACGCCGCCGCCGGCACCCAGCACCAGCAGCCACTCGCCCGCCTGTGCCTTGGCACGATTGTGCAGCGCGAACCACGCGGTGCCGTAGCTCTGTACGAAGGTGGCGGCTTGGCCGTCGGTCAGCGAGCCGGGGGTACGCATCGTGCGCTTGGCAGGCCACACGATCTCGCTCGCGAAGCCACCCAACCCGGTGCTGGCGAAGACGCGGTCCCCCACTGCGTGCGACTCGACCCCCTCACCGATCTCGGTGACCACACCCGCGATCTCGCCACCGGGCACGAACGGCAGCGGCGGCTTGATCTGGTAGAGCCCTTGCACGAAGAGCCCGTCGACGAAGTTGACCCCGGTGGCGGTGACCGCGATGCGCACCTGGCCAGGGCTGATCGGCGGCGACGGGCGCTCCTCGATCGTCAGGTTGCTGACCGGTCCAAAACTGTTGCAAGAAACAACCCTCATGATCAGCGACCGTAGTGCGAAGCTGTGCGTTCATGCGGCTCGAACCATTCACCCTCACCGGCACCCACGTGCAACTCGAACCTCTCACGCGTCACCATGCGCCAGAACTGCTGGCAGCCGGCAATCAGGATCGCAGTACGTACGGCTACACACCGGTGCCCGCCGACGAAGCCGAGATGGACGGCTACATCGACTGGCTACTGGGTGATGCCCAGCGCGATGTCGTCGTGCCGTTCGTGCAGCGTCGCCTGACCGATGGGGCCGCCGTCGGGTGCACTCGCTTCTTGAACGTCACGTGGTACGCCGGCCGCGACACACCGGCCGAGGTGGAGATCGGCGGCACCTGGTTGGCCGCCGATGCACAGCGCAGTTCGATCAACACCGAGGCCAAGCTGCTGTTGCTGACGCAGGCGTTCGAACAGTGGAACGTCTTTCGTGTGGCCATCTGCACCGATGCTCTCAACCAGCGCAGCCGTGACGCCATCGAACGCCTGGGCGCCCAATTCGAGGGCATCCTGCGTCAGCACCGAGCGAGCACGGGCCACCTCACGCAGCCCGGTAGCGCCCGCGACACCGCGGCGTACTCCATCATTCCCACTGAGTGGCCAGCGATCCGCGCCCGATTGATCGGCCGCCTCGATGGCTGACCGCCCGGTCATGCTCATCACCGGCGCAGGCCGCGGTATCGGCGCCGCAATCGCCCGCGCTGCAGCCGCGCAGCGCTACCACCTCGTGCTGAACTACTCCACCTCCGCCGATGCAGCCGACGAGCTGGCAGCAGAACTACGCGAGACGGGGTGTCGCGTGGTCACAGTCCGAGCGGACGTCGCCGACGAAGCAGATGTGGTGCGCATGTTCGCAACTGTCGACGAACGGTTCGGCCGCATCGACGTGCTGGTGAACAACGCAGGTGCCGCGGGTGGCTACGGGCCGCTCGACACCGTCACCGCCGACATGCTCACCCGACTGTGGGCGGTCAACATCAGCGGCCCGTTCCTCTGCAGCCGCGAGGCGGCCGCGCGTATGCGCACAGATCACGGCGGACGAGGTGGCAGCATCATCAACATCTCATCGAAGGCCGCAGTGCTCGGCGGCGCCGACGAGTGGGTGCACTACGCCGCATCGAAGGGCGCTCTCGACACGATGACGGTGGGACTGTCCAAGGAACTCGCCAACGTCGGCGTGCGTGTCAACGGCGTTCGCCCCGGGTTGATCGAGAGCGACTTCCACCTCCATGCGCCACCCGGTCGCCTGGAACGAATGGCACCGACGATTCCCATGCAGCGCAGCGCCAGCGCTGCCGAAGTGGCGCCTGCGGTCATGTGGTTGGCCTCGCCGGAAGCCGACTACGTGACGGGCGCGTTCATCGACGTCACCGGCGGCCGCTGAGCACGCAGCAAAATTCGGCCGCCATACGCCGCCACCGCTGCGGTCAGCACCGCAAGCGTGAGCACCGTTGGGGGCAGCGCCTGCGGCCCGACGCGGTCGAACAGCTGCCCGACGACGAACGGCATCAGGAGGCCGCCGATGCCGGATGCCGCCACGATGGCCGAGGTATTGCGGCCGCTCAGCGCCAGGTGCGACTCGGCGAACGCCAGCATCGATGCGTACTGCGGCGCGACGGATACGCCGAAGAACAGAGTCACGAGCCACAGCATCACACCCGGCCCGTTGAAGACGACGAACAGCACGGAGGCGGCCAGCGACATGCCGGTGGTGAGCGCGACCGTCCAGCCCGATGTGACGTGTCGTGCCGTCCAAATGGCGGCTGCGCGCCCAACTGCGAACCCGACCCCGAACATGGATGTCACACCAGTTGCGGTTCCCGCATCGCCGTACCCGATTTGCTCCACATAGGTGTGAATCCAGTTCGCGAATCCGGTCTCGAGAGCTACGTAGGCGAAGAAGAACGCACAGATCACGGACACGTGCATCATGCGCGCCCCACCCACATGGCTGCGCTCGACCGTGGCCAGACGCGTTCGTGCCGGCGACGGATACGGCAACATCAACGACGCGCACACCGCAGTGAGTGCCGCCATCGGCAGCGCGACGCCCCACACCGAATCGAAGGCGTACAGCGAACGGTCGACCAGCAACGGCGTCACCATCGCGCCGAGGGCGAAACACAGGTGCAATGTGTTCAACAGTTGGCCGGGGCCTTCCGGTCTGCTCCACATCACCAGCGTGTTGCCGCTGACGTCGCACAGCCCGCACGCCAAGCCCAACACGACGAAGGCCGACACGAGCAGCAACAACGTCGGTGCCAACGCAATGAGTGCCAGCGATGCGGTGGACAACACCATCGCCGCCACCCATCGGCGATGTCCGCGACCGCCGTCCAGGCCGTGGCCGGCGAACACCGAGCCAGCGATGTACCCGGCCGCTTGACCGACGAACACCCACGCGATACCACCGTCGGAGGTGTGCACGCGGTCACGAAGATGTGACAACGCCGGGCCCGCCAGGCTCAGCGCGATACCGATCAGCAGGAACCCGATCAGGTATGCCGGTACCGGTGACGAGTGCGTCCAGCGCCGTATCGAAATGTGTGGCGCGGGCCGCATCGTGCTGCGACTCTACGCAGCGGTTATGGTGGAACTCGCATGCAAGTAGCGGTGGTGCTCGCCCATCCCAACTCAGACAGCCTCAGTCACGCCGTCGCCGATCGGGCGTGCGCCGCCCTGCGAGGGGCGGGCCACGAGGTTCACCTCCTCGATCTGTATGCGCTCGGCTTCCGTGCGGCCATGAGCGCCGACGATCACCTCGCGTACCACGGCGACACACCGGCGATCGACCCGATGGTGGCCGACCACGGTGCGCTCGTACTGGGCGCAGACGCACTCGTGTTCATCTATCCCACGTGGTGGAGCTCGGTGCCCGCAATTCTCAAGGGATGGCTGGAACGGGTCATGGTGCCCGGTGTCGCGTTCGTCTTCAACGCGGACGGCAAGGTGCGGCCGGGCCTCGGAAACATTCGTCGCATCGTCGGCATCAGCACATATGGGTCGCCGCGCGCATACGTGCGACTCATCAACGACAACGGTCGACGCACGCTCACCCGCGCGCTGCGGCTCAACACCGGGTGGCGCACGCGTACGTCCTGGCTGGGGCTGTACGCGATCGACACCGCAACGCCCGCGCAGCGCAACGAGTTCCTCGACCGCGTCGAGAAGAAGATGCGGTCGCTGTGAAGGTCTATCTGGTGTACTGCCACCCTTCGCAGAGCTCGTTCACAGCGGCCACCCGCGACCGTGCCCTCGTTGGCCTGGCGGGCAACCACGACGTACGCGTCAGCGACCTGTACGCCGATGATTTCGTACCCGAGTTGTCCGCGTGGGAACGCACCAACCATCTGTCACCTCCCGACACGAAGCCGGGAATCGCGACCTACGCCGACAACCTGCGGTGGTGTGAGGCATTGGTGTTCGTCTACCCCACATGGTGGGCCGGGCAGCCGGCGATGCTCAAAGGCTGGATCGACCGCGTGTGGGTGGCCGGAGTTGCCTACGAACTCCCCGAGGGCGCCAACCGCATCCGCCCGTTGCTCCAGAACATTCGAAAACTGGTGGTGATCACCAGCCACGGCTCGGGCAAGTTCGTCAACGCGCTGGAGGGCGAGGGCGGAAAGCGCATCATCAGCCGCTCCTTGCGGGTGTTGTGCAGCAAGCGAGCGCGCACCAAGTGGATCTCGCTGTACAGCATCGACACCACGACCGACGCGAAGCGTGCAGCCCATCTCGACCGGGTCGAGAAGGCGATGCGCAACCTGCGCTGAACCGCCGACTACGAACGTTCGAAGCGAGTCACCACTTCCACATGCGGCGTGTTCGGGAACAGGTCGAGCACGATCGAGCCCGCGTGTCGATAGCCGTGGGCGGCGAGCAGCGTGGTGTCGCGGGCGAGCGACACGGGGTCGCAGCTGACCAACACCACCACCGGTGCGCCGGTGGCTGCCAACACGTCGGTTGCCGCTCTGCCCAGCCCTGCGCGAGCCGGGTCGACCACGGCAAGCTCGACGGGCCGTGGCGTCCACTCCTCGAACGGGGTCCGGTGCACGGTCGCGAGGTCACCAAGGTTGACGGCCGCGTCAGCACACGACGACGGGGAGCTCTCGACCACGATTGTTTCGCCGACACCCAGCGTTGCCGCGAACAGTCCAATGCCCCCGTACGCGTCCAGCAGCGGGCCGCGCAGATCTCGCAACGCGTCGCCACACACGTCACGCACGGTTCCGACCAACAGCTCCGCCGCGGCGGGGCCGGACTGGAAGAACGAAGCCGCCGTCACTCGCAGCCGTACACCGGCGACATCTTCGAAGAGCGTTGCGTCAGGGCCAATCGCCACGTGGCCAGCCGAGCCCTCGAACCGCACGCCTCCTGACGATGACCATGCAGTGGCCCCGCCGGTCGCCACGCTGACCCGAACCGACAGCTCTTCCCCACCAGCGAGACGCGCAGCAGGCAACAGCGCTGCCAGCGAAGGATGCGCCACCATGCAACTGTCCAGCGCGACCACACGGTGGCTGGAACCGGCCCGCAAACCGACGCGTCCGTCGTTGGTCGCAGCGAGGCGCATGCTGGTGCGATACCCCCAGGGGCTGACACTGCCGCCGATTCGAATGTCCGCATCGGGCATCTTCGCGGTGCGTCGCAGGGCATCGGTGACGACATCGGCCTTCCACTGCAACTGCGCTGTGGGGGCTGCGTGTTGCCAACCGCAACCGCCGCAACCCTTCGCCAGTTCGGGGCAGGGTGGCACGACGCGGTGCGGGGACGGCTGCAAAACCTCCGCCGCCACCCCTTTGGCGAAGTCACGCTTGCTGGTGGTGAGGGCCACGCGAACCGTCTCACCCGGCAATGCCCCATCGACGAACACGACACGGCCATCCGCAAGGTGGGCAATCGCGTCACCACCGGCCGCCATCTTCTCAACGTGCACCACTTCGTCGAGGGGGCGCGCCTGGTGAGCCATCGTGGACGAGCCTACGTCGCGCACTACTGTCGTCGTCGTGCCTCGGATCGAGATTGCCCCCAGCGTCCTGCCCGCAGATTTCGCCCGCCTGGGCGAGGAGGTGGCCGCGCTGGAAGCGGCCGGCGTGGATCGCATCCAGTGGGACGTCATGGACGGCCAGTTCGTGCCCAACCTGACCTTTGGTCCAGACGTGATCGCTGCCGCCCGCAAGCACACCTCGCTGCCGTTCGAGGCGCACCTCATGGTGCTGACCCCCGACGTGATGGCAGCCGAGTACATCACGGCCGGCTGCCAGCGGCTGATCGTGCACGTCGAGGCATGCACCCACCTGCACCGCACCCTGGGCAACATCGCCGAGCTGGGAGCGAAGGCGTCGGTCGCGCTCAACCCGGCGACCCCGGTCTCGGCGGTCGAGCACGTCCTCGACCTGGTTGACATGGTCCTGATCATGACTGTCAACCCCGGCTTCGGCGGGCAGAAGTACATCGCCACGATGGAACCCAAGATCCGCGAGCTGCGTGCCCTCATCGCCGCCGAGGGCCTCACGGACACCGTCGACATCGAAGTCGATGGTGGCATCGGGCCCGACACCATCGCCGCAGCTGCGGGCGCGGGCGCCAACATCCTGGTCGCAGGCAGCGCGTTGTACCGCGACCCGCAGGGCCTGGGACATGCCGTGGCAGACCTGCGGGCGCGTGCTGAGGCCGCATTCGCGTTCTGACCCGACGATGACGGGTCAGATGGGAAACTGTCGCGCACCCTTTTCGTAGAGTGCACTCGAATGGCGTTACACCGGCTCACCACTCCCTACGGCCCGTCGGCGTTTCGCGCCCTGCGTGAAGCAGTCGACCGGGTGCAGGGGGGCGACCCACTTGCCGCCGTCACGGTCGTGGTCCACTCCAATGCCGTAGGCGTCGCCGCTCGCCGCTGGTTGGCAGCGAATGGCGGCATCGCAGCCGCGCAGTTCGTCACGGCATTCCGATTCGCCGAACTTCTGGGCGGCCAGGAACTGGCACAGAGCGGCAAGCGCCCCGTCTCCACACCCGTCGTCGACGTTGCGGTGCGGCAGGTGCTGGAGGCATCGGCAGGCATCTTTCAGCCCATTGCGCACCATCAGGCCACCATCACTGCCCTGCGCAACACCTACCGCGACCTGCGTCACGTACCGGGCCCGCTGCGCCATCGTCTGGCCATGCACGGCTCAGTTCGTGGCAGCGAGGTCACGCGGCTCTGCGGCGATGTGCATGCTGTCCTGGCCGGCCAGTGGTACGACGAGGCCGACCTGCTGCACGCCGCGTGCGGTGCGGTTGGCGCGGCGCCAGGGCGAACGGTGGTGTTCCTACCCCAGCGCCTACGTGCGAGCGAGCAAGCGCTGTTCGATGCCCTTGCTGCGCACGGCGAGGTCGTGCTGTTGGAGGGCGAGCACCGCATTCCCGACGGTGTTCCGCTGGAAGTGGTCGACGCGTCCGATGCCGACGAGGAAGCACGTGAGGCTGTGCGCTGTGTCGTGGCGGCCGTCCACGATGGCACGCCGCTGCACCGCATCGGCATCGTCTGGCCGCGCAACGACCCGTACGCTCGTCTCGTTGGTGAGCACCTGCATGCAGCAGGTATTCCATGGAACGGTCGACCTGGAATTGCCATCCACGAACGCCTCGCCGCGCGACTGGTCCTCGATCTGTTGCGGCTCGACCGGCGCGGCATTCGTCGGGCCGACCTGTTCGCGCTCCTCGCCCACGTGCCGGCACGGCTCGCCGACGGTTCGGTCGCGCCACGCCAGCGGTGGGAGCGTGTGGCTCGTGACGCCGGCCTCGCCGGTGACGCCGACTGGAACGACCGGCTCAGCGCGTACAGTGCCCGCACGCGCGAGCGGGGTGTAGCACTGGGCAACGAACGCGACATTGCTGACGCCGACGCAGCGATGTCCCTGCAAGCGTTCGTTGCAGACCTACGGGGTCGGCTCGGCACACCGGACCAGCAACTGCCATGGCAGCACTGGGCAGACCTGGCCCACCATTTTCTGGATCGTTGGCTCGGCCGCGAGCGCGGAATTCAGGCGCTACCCCCCGAGGAGCGCGAGGCCTTCGAGGCCGTACAGGCGTCACTCGATCGACTCGGCCGGCTCGACGCGTTGGCGCAGCCTGTCACCCGCACGGTCTTCGCCCACACGCTGGAATCCGAGCTGGAAAGCGCCCCGGGTCGCGTGGGTCGTATCGGCGTCGGGGTGCATGTGGGCCCGTTGTCCTTCGCAGTCGGCCAGCCATTCGACCTGCTCGTGGTCGTGGGCGCATGTGAGGGCCTGCTGCCCGCCCCTCCGCCGCCAGAAGCGCTCCTCGGCGATGGCGATCGAGCGCTCACTGACGGCGCCCTGCCGGTCAACACCGACCTAGCGGCCGACCAGCAACGCCAGTTGTGGGCCGCGCTCGCCGGCAGCGAGCGAGCGGTGCTGCTCAGCCCGCGCGGCGATCTGCGAGCCACTGCGCTGCGCCAGCAATCACGCTGGGTCGCAGAGCTGGCGCTCACCTCCCCCACTCAGACGCGTTCGGTGCCGTCGTTCGCCGCCGGGTTGGCCGATGCTGCGTTTCCTGCGACGTTGTCGCAGCATCGCATCCGTGCCCTCGCCCACGCCAGCCGGGCTGGCCAGACGTTGGCGCAGCATCCGTTGGCACAGCAACTCGAACCGCTGCGGCTCGGCGCGGTGATGATGGCCGCACGCGAGCTTCCCGTCCTCACCGAGTACGACGGCGATCTCAGTGGCCTCGACATCGATCCGCTCGGCCCCAAACCGGTCTCGCCGACCCGCCTGGAGGCATGGGTCGCGTGCCCGCATGGTTGGTTCATGCAACACGTGCTGGGTCTGCAGCCGGTCGAACAGCCCGACGAGCAACTGCAGATCACTCCCCGCGACCGCGGCACACTGGTGCACGACGCGCTCGATCTCTTTCACCGACGCGTCATCGTGGGCGAGCTGCCACAACCCGACGCCCATGGCTGGGGGGCCGTCCATCTGGAAGCGCTGTTGGCCGCCTTCGACCAAGTTGCCGGCAAGTTGGAGCAGCAGGGTGCCACCGGGCGCACGGCGTTCTGGCACAGCGAGCAGAGCCGCCAGCGCTTCGAACTTGCCGCCTGGTTACGTCGCGACAGCGAGCTCGTGGTTTCCCGTCGCGCGCACGTGGTGGCCTCCGAGTATCGCTTCGGCTTCGACGCGGTCGCTGCCGCCGAGCTGACACTCGACGATGGGACCATCGTTCGGATGCGAGGTTCCGTCGACCGAATTGATCGGTGCGCGGATGGCAGCTTCGTGGTCACCGACCACAAGACCGGCAAGCCGGACAGTTTTCGCGGCATCACCAGCGCCGACCCCACAGCGGCCGGTACGAAGCTGCAGCTGCCGGCCTACGCCGCTGCTGCGTTGGCCATGACGGCCGATGCGCACGGCACTACTGGTCACCGGCCGGCGGTGACCGCCGAGTACGGGTTCTTCGGCAAGGGCAAGTACGCCCGTGTCGCGGCGACCATCGACGACAATTCCTGGCCACAGGTGACCACCGCCCTGCAACACATCATCGGTGGCATTCGGTCGGGGGTCTTCGTCGCCAGGCCGGAAAAGTCACAGTTCCGTGTCGGCTATGTGAAATGCGAGTACTGCGATCCGGACCACCTGGGAACCGCACAACGCTGGACAGAGTTCGAGCGCAAGCAGGCCGATCCGCGGGTGAATGCCCTGTTGGGTCTCGCCGATGATGACCTCGAGTCCGGCGAGGTCGCCGATGTCTGATCAGCTCGACCTCTTCTCGACTACCGCCGCCGCGCCACCATCACAGACGGCGCTGCCGCCAGCACCTGACCAGACCGATCGAGACCTCGTCACCGGCGCGCTGTCCACCACCTTGTTCGTGGAGGCTGGTGCAGGTAGTGGCAAGACGACCGCGTTGGTGCAACGCGTTGTCAACCTGATCCTCAGTGGCATCCCGGTTGGCCGCATTGCCGCGATCACCTTCACCGAGAAGGCAGCCGCGGAGCTGCGCCACAAAATTCGTCGCTCGCTGGAGGCTGCCGCAGCCGGCACGAACAGCTCCACGGCGCAGGCAGCACTCGACGACCTCGATCAGGCACCCATCGGCACGCTGCACGCATTCGCGAGACGCTTGCTCAGCGAGTTCCCGGTCGAGGCCCGGTTGCCGCCACAGTTCGGCGTGCTCGACGAGGTGCAGAGCGCCACGGCCTTCCACGAACGCTTCACCGACTTCCTCGAAACGCTGCTCGACAATCCTGAGTCCGTGCGACTCGTCGAGCTGTGCCAGCACGACAACTTCGGTATCGACCGAGGTGGCCGCATCATGGCGGAGGACTTCCAGGCCAACTGGGATCTCGTCACCGAGCGCGTCTCGTCAGCGCTGCCGCCGCCGGTGTCCGACGCGGCAATTCAGGCTGGGTTGGCACGACTCTGCGCCTCGGTCTGCGCCTTCGACCCTCCGCCCGACGACTCGCAGTTCGATGTTTGTGCGGCCTTTGCCGACCGGGTGGGAGTGTTCTCCAACCCGCTGCCACTGGGAGAGCTGCTGCGCCAACTGGGTGAGCTGGCCAAGGTCAAGACGAAGGGCGGCAACGCCACCATGTGGAAGAAACACCACGGCTCACCATCGGTTCTGATCGAGTATCGCGAGTCCCTGGTCGCCGCAGTCACCGCCGCCGCCGACGCTCTCAAGCTGTGCAACGAGGAACGACGACTGACGCTTGGGGCGCTGCTGCGCGATTTCACGCTGGAGTCGGTGCAGCTGCGCCAACGCGATGGCGAGCTCGAGTTCCACGACCTGCTGGTGCTGGCCAGGCAACTGGCCGCCACCAACGCCGACGTGCGCACGCAGCTGCATCAGCGCTACACACACCTCCTGCTCGACGAGTTTCAAGACACCGACCCGATCCAGCTGGAGCTGGCCGTACGCATCACTTCCGAGCCCTCCGACCAGACTGAGGATTGGAAGACCCTGCTGCCGCTACCCGGACGGCTGACCGTCGTGGGCGACCCGAAGCAGAGCATCTACCGCTTTCGACGCGCCGACATCGCCCAGTTCCTGCGCGCGAGAGAACAGATCGGCGCTGAGCGCGCAACGCTGTCGGCCAACTTCCGCAGCGCGAGCCCGGTGATCGCATGGGTCAACGAGACCATGGGCCAGCTGATCCAGTTCGAGCCCGACGTGCAACCCGCGTACGAACCGCTGGTCGCGGCCCGTCAGGGCGGTCATGACCACGGCACCGTCACCGTACTCGGGGCGCAGGCGCACACAGACCTGCCACGAGCAGCAGCCGAGAAGCTCCGCGAGGAGGAAGCCGCCGACGTCGCTGCGATCGTGGTGCAGGCGTTGGCCGAGAAATGGCCCGTGTGGCGCGATGGAACCTTGCAGCCCTGCGAGCCAGGCGACATCGCCATTCTGCTGCCATCACGACTCTCGCTTCCCGCTCTACAGGTAGCGCTCGCTGCACGCGAGGTGCCATATCGAGCGGAGAACAGCTCGCTGGTGTACGCAGCACCAGAGATTCGGGCGTTGATGCTGGCGCTGCGTGCCGCCGACGACCCCACCGATGAGCTGGCCATCGTGTCGGCACTGCGCACGCCGCTGTTCGGCTGCAGCGACCGTCACCTGTACGAGTGGAAGGTCACCCACCGTCAGTCATGGCGCCTCATGGCCGACGCACCGGCCGAGCTGCAGTCACACCCGGTGGCCCGCGCACTGCTCTGTCTTCGCGAGGTGTCCACCCGCATCAAGTACAGCACTCCCTCGCAGCTGTTGTCCTGGCTCGTCGACGAGCGGTGTGTCATGGAGTTGGCACTCGCCCAACGCGACAGCCGCGATGTGTGGCGACGCGTGAGATTTGTTGTCGATCAGGCTCGAGCCTGGAGCGAGGCCGGCGGCCACGGTGTACGCCGCTATCTGCTGTGGACCCGCTTACAGGGGGACGAAGGTCGCTTCGTCGCGGAGACGGTGCTACCCGAGACCGACCACGACGTCGTTCGCATCATGACGGTGCACGCGGCAAAGGGTTTGGAGTTCCCCATCACCATTGTCTCGGGCCTCACCGCCAAGCCCAATGGCGTGCGTGGTCGCCGGGTGGTGTGGCCTGCGAACACATGGACGCTCAGCGACAAGGAGGACCCGACGTACATCCAGTTCGCTCCGGTCGACGAACAGATGAGCGGGGCCGAACGCCAGCGGTTGCTGTACGTCGCATGCACGCGAGCCATGGATCACCTGGTGGTCTCGCTGCACCGTGGACAGAAGTCGAATGGCTCAGCTGCCAACGAGCTGGCACTGGCCAGCGAGGCCGCAACCCACAGGGCGTTCGAACGCACCGACGCCGTCATGCCACCGCGAACAGCACCGGCCAGCGAGCTGCCCTGGGCCGACGAGAGCACGTGGTTCTCCACCTGGCAGTCAGATCTGCTCACAGCCAGCCGTCCGGCGGCGCTCAGCGCAACTGCGCTCGCCACCCGCGCCGCTCCCGTGCACACGCCACCCACCCACGACGCCGGCCTCCCGAATGACCCTGGCTTGCTCAAGGAGCCGGTCGATCTCGATCTGCCGCCATGGCAGCGTGGTAGGTACGGCACCGCCGTCGGGCGAGCGGTGCACGCCGTGCTGCAGTTCGCTGACTTGCGCACCGGCGCAAACATCCCTGCCCTCGCAGCCGCCCAGGCCGCTGCCGAAGGTGTCATCGGGCTCGAGCGAACCATCGACCGGCTCGCTCGCTCGGCGCTGCAGGCACCAATCGTCGCCCAGGGTCAGGCGGGGCAGCATTGGCGAGAACTGTTCGTTGCCACGCAGATCTCGGGCACCGTGGTCGAGGGCTACATCGACCTTCTCGTGCGTCACCCGCAGCGGGGGCTGGTGGTGGTCGATTACAAGACCGACCAGATCGCCCACGGGCCCGAACGCGAGCAGCGCCTGGCCCGCTACGGAGTTCAGCTGTCGGCGTACGCGCTGGCGCTCGAGGAGATCCTCGGTCAGCCCATCGCTGCAGGTGTGCTGGTGATGTGCCGTACGACGGGGGCCGCCGAGCAGGTCGACATCCCCGACTGGACGACACTACGTGAGGAGCTGCGGGCTCGACTGCTACTCGACGGTGCGTGAGCCGGGTTGATGCTGCCGGGGTCGAGTCTTCTTGGGAGCCGGCTGTGCAAACGACACATCACGCAGCGAGCGCCCAACAGCGAACACTGCAAGTTTCACCGCCACCAACAACAACAGAACGGCGAACGCGACCGCAAATGGTCGCAGCACGGCTGACAGCAGCGCTCGGCTCTGACCCTTCATCGGCGTCAACACACCCGTGTCGACCGGGCCACCGTCAGCCATCAAAGTCCGCACGGGGTCTTGCACCCGTGGGCAATCGATGTCGCTGTCGTTGGCCCCGATCACCGCGTCGCCGCCGAACAGTGGCGCGGCCTCCCGAACCGTGCTGACCAGCACGCCGGTCGAGGCACTGACCGCCACACCGATCACGTACTGCGAGCCGATCGTGAGGAACCGCGTCTCGTCGCCGTAGCGCACGTCGACGAGACGACCGCTGACAAACCCCTCCAGACTGCCGGCAAGGACACGGTCAAGACGGAACCTGGCTGTTGTCGGCGGCACATCGGTATCGGCCAATCGCCCCACGAACACAGCGGTCGCAGGCTCTGGAACTGCGCAACCGGTCGGCACGACGACAAGCGGCCCCAGCGCGGGTGGCAGCTCTCCAGGGGCCAGCGTCGTGTCAGGCGCAACGGTGTCGACCGGTGCGAGCGGGTCGACAGGGTCGGTCGGCGGCACAGCAGATGCGCTTCCGTTCCAGCTCATCACGGCCAAGAGACCTAGGCACACCCACCTCGCACGTCGCATCGTGTCTCCACGCTAGTGACCTGTAAAGGGCCGAGGGTGTCAGCGACCCTGGAAACCAGGTGCGCGCTTTTCGATGAACGCCATGATCGCTTCCGGGGTGTCCTTGGTTCCGAAGTTCACGGTCTGAGCCATCCCCTCGTCGTCGAGCGCTTCCTCCATGGTGACCTGCATCGAGTTGTTCAACAGTCGTTTGGTGAGTGCCAACGCAATCGGTGGGCCGCCGGCCAGGCGAAGCGCCCAGTCCTGCACGAATGCATCCAGGTCCGCATCGGGTACAACGCGATTGACCAGCCCGATGCGCTCCGCTTCGGAGGCGTCGATGATGTCGGCCAGAAAGGCGAGTTCCTTCGCTCGGTGCATTCCAACGCGACGCGGTAGCAGCCACGAGCCACCGAAGTCGACGCTGAGACCGCGCTTGGCGAAGATCTCCGAGAAGCGGGCTGTGTCTCCAGCAACGACGAGGTCGCATCCAAGGGCAAGGTTGCATCCAGCGCCCACCGCGACGCCACGCACCTTGGCGATGGTCGGTTGCGGCAGCCGGTGCAGCGCCAGCGCGACGTCTCCCACGTGACGCATGGCAGCCAGCTGATGCTGTTGTGCACCACCACCGGTGAGATCAGCGCCGCTGCAGAACTCGCCGGCGGCACCGGTGATCACGACTGCTCGATCCTGCGCCGAACCGGCGATCTCGCGAAAGGTGGCCAGGAGTTCATCCCACATCACACCGTTCATCGCGTTCTTCTTTGCCGGGCGGTCCAAGGTAATCGTGACGATGCCATCTGCGCGGGAGACTTGCACTGTTTCCATGTGGGGCGACGATACTGATGGCATGGGCCTCAACCCGCACCGCAAGCACGTCCCGCGAAAGTCCGACTATGCGTTCGTGGGGCTCGCCGCCCTCGCCTGCGTGGCGCTACTCGTCTGGGCGTTCCTGGGCTGACGTCGTGTCGGCGACGACACGATCCGCCGCCGGCATGAACGGCACCCGTGCCAGCAACGCTTCGGTCAGGCGTTGCGGCGCTTCACCCAGCCAGAACGTTGCCGCCAGCCGGCGCGGCGTGCGCACGTGCCGCTGGCCCTTCGCCACCGCACGAACCGCGCGTGTGGCGATCAGCTCGGGTGACTTCTTCGGAATGAGGTGCAGCGCATTCAAACGCCGCAGCATTGGGTCGAACTCGCTCTGATCCTCCAACAGGGTCCACATGCGAGTGTCGACCGGCCCGGGAGCAACGAGGGTGACGTTCACCGGCGTGTCGCGCAGCTCCAGCCGCAACGCTGCCGCCGCGTTGTTCAGCCCTGCTTTCGTGGCCGAGTACACCGACATACCGGGAAACCCGGCAGTACCCGCCAGCGACGACGTGAACACCACCGTGCCACACCCGCGAGCCAGCATCCCCGGCAGTACCGCCCGTGTCAGGATCAGCGGCGTCTCCAGGTTGACTCGCACCACATCGCGAATCCACTGCGGTTCCTCTCGCGCCAGCCACTGGCTGGATTCGAGCCCGGCATTGTTGACCAGCACGTCGACGGGCCCGACCTCACGCTCGACGCGCGGAACCAGTTCGTCCACCGCCGAGCGGTCCAGCAGGTCGACGGTGAACGCCACACCGCCCAGCTCGGCGGCCAATTCGGCAAGTGCGTCGCCGGAACGAGCGGCAACCGACACACGGGCGCCGCTCTTTGCAAAGCAACGCGCCATCGCCGCACCGATTCCTCGCGAGGCTCCCGTGATGAGCACATGCTTGCCCTGCAGATCCATCCAGTGATGTAAGCACAGCCACGACCAGATCAGAACGCACTTTCGATGACCGTAACGTGCGCGCCCACCACCGCGGCCACGTCAAAACGAACCGTCACCGAGTGTGCCGGACGCATTTCCGCCAGCCAGGTTGCGGCCAAGCGACGCAGCCGACGCTGCTTCGACCAGTTGACCGCCGCCTCAGGTCCACCGAACTCGCTGCTGGCGCGCGCTTTCACCTCGCAGAACACCACCACCTCGCCCGTACTCAGGATCAGATCCACCTCACCGGCAGCACAACGCCAGTTGCGGGCCACCACCACGTACCCGCGCCGCACGTACCACCGGGCTGCCTCGTTCTCTCCGAAACGCCCTCGCGCCTTGGCCGCCAGCGACGGCTGGCGCACGGATGGTGAAGCGCCGGTCAGATCTCCAGCGGCGGGAGCTCCTCCACGTTCACGTCCTTGAACGTGAGGACGCGAACCTTCGGGATGAACCGGGTCTTGCGGTACATGTCCCATACCCATGCGTCAGCCAGCTCCACTTCGATCACCGGGCGTGAAGGGTCGCCAGTGACGGTGACGTTGACTTCATTGGCCAGGTAGAAACGGCGCTCAGTCTCCACGGCGTAGCGGAACATGGCCGCGACGTCCTGGTACTCCTGAGCGAGTTGGAGCTCTCGCTCGGCCTCGAAGTTCTCGAGATCGTCAGAGCTCAACGTGGGTGCTGCTTACACCGATGACGAACGCCGATCAGGCGCTGCGCTTTTCCTTGATCTTGGCCCGCTTACCAATGCGATCGCGCACGTAGTAGAGCTTGGCCCGGCGAACGTCGCCGCGCTTCAGGACTTCCAGCTTCACCACGGTGGGGGTGTGCACCGGGAAGGTGCGCTCGACCCCTACGCCGTAGCTGAGCTTGCGAACCGTGTAGGTCTCGTGCACGCCGCCGCCCTGACGGCGAATGATGTTGCCCTGGAACACCTGCACGCGCTCCTTGTTGCCCTCGACCACCTTGACGTGCACCTTGACCTCGTCACCGGGCCCGAAGTGCGGGATGTCGGAACGAAGGGACTGGCTGTCAACAAAATCTGTGGACTTCATGGCGCGAACTCTCTTACAGCGGTCGTCAAAGGAACGCTCAAGGATAGGTGACAGATGGGAACTCTTCCAACAAGCGGAGGTCGGTTTCACTGAGACCTCCTCGCGCCTCGATCAGGTCCGGGCGGTCGCGAAGTGTCCGATGCAGGGCCTGCGCGTGGCGCCAGCGGCTGATTCGAGCGTGATCGCCGCTGCGGAGGATCTCGGGCACGTCCCACCCACGGAACTCTGCTGGCCTCGTGTAATGCGGCTCCTCCAGCAGGCCCGACACACCGAAGCTCTCATTGACGGGGCTGCTGGCGTTGCCCATGGCCCCTGGCAGGAGCCGTACCACCGCCTCGATGACCAGGCAGGCAGCGACCTCGCCGCCGTTGAGCACGACGTCGCCGATGCTCAGCTCGCCGTCGACCAGGTGCTCGCGCACCCGATGGTCCACACCCTCATAGCGGCCACAGATCATCGAGAAACCGGGCAGAGCAGCCAACTCGTGCGCGACGGACTGGTCGAACGCACGGCCGCCCGGTCCGAGCAACAGCAGAGGGCGCGGCGGTTGCGCCGCGTCGACGGCGTCGAACAACGGCGCCGCCTTCATCACCATGCCGGCGCCGCCCCCGAACGGCGAGTCGTCGACCGTGCGATGGAGGTCGGTGGTGTGGTCGCGGGGGTCGTGCAGACGCAGATCGAGTAGCGACGATTGACGGGATTTACCCAGCAGACCATCCGCGCAGAAGCCGTCGACGAGCCCGGGGAAGATCGTGAAGACGTCGATGCGCATCGCGTCTGCAATTCTACGGGTGATGATCTTTCACCTCACCGATCCCGAGCGCTGGGAACAATCACTCGCGGCCGGCGAGCACACCGGGTCGAGCCGGGGCGTCGAGCTGGCAGAGGAAGGTTTCATTCACTGCAGCACGGCTGCGCAGTGGCCCGCCACCGTCGAGCGGTTCTACGCCGATGTCGACGCCCTTCTGCTGTTGCACATCGACGAGTCGTTGCTCGACGTACCGCTCGTCGTCGAACAACTCGGCGAGGCGCCAGAGCCGTTCCCCCACGTGTACGGGCCGCTCAACCTGGACGCAGTGGTGCGGGTTCAGCAACTTCGTCCCTGATCGCAGCTTGTGGCCTCAACTCGGTCAACGCGAAGCCCAGCATTGCAGCGGTCAAGCTCCAGGCTCCGATCGTCAAGGCCGACTCCTCGATGACGGCAACGAACTGGTGAAACCGGTAGCTCGGGTCGTCACCCGGCGGATAAAGATCCACGATCTCTGACAGGGCGAAGAGCGCCACCCCGAGCACCAGAAAGCCACGGCCTTGCCGACCGCCAAGTGCGGGGGCCAAACGTCGCGCGACCAAGAAGAGGCCGACCCAGTAGAAGGGGCGGGCGATGAGGTCGCCGAACGGCACCAACCCGTGGAGCTGCAGCAGATAGTCGGCCGCAACGAACACGAAGAGACCGGCCAGGCCGACCCATCCCCGTCGCATATCGGAGTCGGAGACGCTGAGCGACAGCATTCCGCCGATCAGTGCAATCGAGTAGAGGCCGACTGCGGTGGCCACCCCAACGAGACCGGGATGCCCACGATCGCCGGCCGGGTAGAAGTAGAGCAGCGCGTCGTTGCCACGGTCTCGACCGAGCACGACCGCCGCCGCACACAAGGCGCATGCAGCCGCGACGATCACTGAGGCACCGAAGCGATACCAACGCAGAGGCCGCTCCCGTGTGTCGCACTGCATTTGGAAAGCATAGGTACCGGGTCGGCTCCGATTACACTGGGAATCGCGGCGCTGTCCCAACCGACCCGACTGAACGGCCCGATGCCCTCCTTCTCGAAAGAATCCTTAGACATCGATGTCGCTTGCGAGATCGAGACCGTGGCGAAGGCCATCGTCGACTTCGTCCACCAGTATCGCCGCAAGGGAGTGGTCGTCGCCACCTCCGGCGGGATCGACAGCTCCGTCTGTGCCGCCTTGTGTGTACGAGCATTGGGCCCCGAACGGGTTCTACTGCTGAGCTTGCCGGAGGCGTCGTCCTCCGAGGTTTCGCGCGGTGACGCCACGGCCCTGGCGACGGTGTTCGGCGCGGATCTGCTTGTCGACGACATCACGGCGGCGTTGGACGGGGCTGGGTGCTACGAACGACAGATTGATGCGATCCGCCAGGTCGTGCCTGAGTACGGTGCCGAGTGGAAGCACAAGCTCACGATCCCGTCGTTGCTCGATGGCGATCGGCTCAGCATCACCCGTCTGAACGTCGAGGACCCCACCGGCGCACAGCAGGTCTACCGGATGCCGGTCGCGGCGTACCTGCAGTTGGTAGCAGCAACCAACTTCAAGCAACGCACCCGCACCATGATGTCCTACTACCACGCGGATCGGTTGCATTATGCGGTGTGCGGGACGCCGAACCGTCTGGAGTATGACCAAGGGTTCTTCGTCAAAGGCGGCGACGGGCTGGCCGACTTCAAGCCCATCGCCCACCTCTACAAGACGCAGGTGTTCGCCGTCGCAGCTGCGCTCGGGGTGCCGCAGTCGATCCTCGACCGAACGCCAACCACCGACACGTTCTCGTTGGAACAGACGCAGGAGGAGTTCTACTTCGCGCTCCCCTACCGAGAGATGGATCTCTGCCTGTACGCGCACAACCACTCCGTTCCAGCCGCCGAGACCGCCGAAGTCCTCGGTCTCAGTGAGGAGCAGGTCAGTCGCATTTTCGCCGACATCGAGGCGAAGCGACGAGGCACGGCCGGCCTGCACCTCCACGGGTTGCTGGTCGCACCCGTCCCGGAAGTCGGCTGATCGATGTGCGGGTTTGCTGGGCTCGTCCGGTGGAGCCATCAGGTAGCTCCACCGTCGAGAGACCTGCTGACCCAAATGATCTCGGCCATTCGCCATCGCGGCCCGGACGGCTTCGGCATCTATCAAGACCCGTACGCCGGTCTGGTCCATGCACGACTGGCGCTCGTCGACCTCACGACAGGAGCGCAGCCACTCACCAATGCGGGCGGGGAATGGTGGATCGTCTTCAACGGCGAGATTTTCAACCACAGCGAACTGCGTCGCGAACTCGAGGCCTTGGGACACCACTTCCGCACGACCAGTGACACCGAGGTGATCGTCAACGCGTTCGAAGCGTGGGGACCCACCTGTTTCGAACGGTTCAACGGTCAATGGAGCATGGCGTTGTGGAACCTCGCACGTCGCACCCTGGTGCTCAGCCGCGACCCCTCAGGCATCTGCCCCCTCTTCGTCCGACCGACCTCGGGCTTCATCGCGTTTGCCAGTGAGGTCAAGGCGCTCCTGGCCGACCCGACGGCACCCCGAGCATTCAACGCGGGCGGATTGGCGCAGACGTTCACGTATTGGGGCGCACAGGCACCATCTACTCCGTATGTCGGGGTCGAAGAGATCCTGCCGGGCACGTACTCCATCTTCGAAAACGGGCGCCGCACGGATCACGTGCATTGGACGCCGAGCTACCCACCATCGTGCCCGACGTTCGCGGGCACCGTCGCTGATGCCGCCGTCGAGCTGCGTGAGCGGCTCGCCGTCGCTGCGGAGCTCCGGGTCACCAGCGCCGATGTGCCTGTCGGCGCATACCTCTCCGGCGGTCTGGACAGTTCGGTCATCTCTCTGCTGCTGGATGACGCAAAGCGAGAGTCGTTGTCCACCTACTCCATCAGCTTCGACAGCGCAGAACACGACGAGACCCGCTTCCAACGTTGCGTGGCCGCAGAACTGGGCGGGCAACACCATGAGCTACGCGTCACCAACCAGGACATCGCAGACGCCTTCCCCAGCGCTGTGTGGCACGCGGAACGCCCGCTACTGCGAACCGCCGCCACTCCGATGCTCCTGCTCTCCCGAGCCGTTCGTCGGTCCGGAGTCAAGGCGGTCCTTACCGGTGAGGGTGCCGATGAAATACTCGCCGGCTACGACCTCTTCCGCGAGGCGAGGATCAGGCGATTCTGGGCCCGGCAACCATCGTCGGACCTTCGGCCAGCTCTCTTCGACCGCATCTACCCGTACCTCTCGCATGCGACGCCACGCGCCCGTGGGATGGCACGCGCATTCTGGCAAGTAGGGCTCGACCAGCCGGACGATCCCGGCTTCTCTCACGGTCCGCGATGGCGCAGTGCTGGTGCTCTGCAGCGGTTCTTCTCCCCGACGATCACCGAGCAGTTGCGAACGGCGCCGATGCCGAACGTCCTCGACCACCTGCCCGCTGCGTTCGCCGCTTGGGGGCCGCTTGAACGGGCGCAGTATCTGGAATTCACCACCCTGCTGAACCCGTACGTCCTGTCCACGCAGGGCGATCGTCAGCTGCTGGCCAACGGCGTGGAGGGTCGATTCCCCTTCCTCGACCGCACCGTCATGGACTTCTGCAACTCCCTGCCGTCGTCGTTCAAGCTGCGCAGCCTCGATGAGAAGCATGTGCTCAAGAGAGCCGCTGCCGACCTGGTGCCACCGGAGGTGCTCGCGCGCAAGAAGCAGCCGTACCGTGCACCTGACGCAGTCTGCTTCGTCGGCGACACGGCACCCGACTACGTGAGCAACCTGCTCTCGGCCCAGGCCGTCGAGCGCACCGGCGTCTTCGACCCAAAGATGGTGGGCGCGTTACACACAAAGCTCACCCGACAGGTGCGCGACTCGCACGGAGCGGGTACGGTCACGAATGCTGACAACATGGCCCTGATCGGCATACTGTCGGTCCAGTTACTTCACCATCAACTCCTCGAGGGCGGTGGTGCACCCTCCGAGACGGGCCGCATCGCCTTCGACGTCGATGTCTCCAACACCAGTTCAACTTCGGGACCCACAGATGCACGCTGACGACCTTCGCGAAAACCTTCGGGACTTCATCGCAAAAAACTTCATGTACACGGAACGAGCGGTCAGCGACGACACATCGCTGCTCGAGAGCGGGCTGATCGACTCGACCGGTGCGATGGAACTCATCACGCACATCGAAACAACCCTCGGCCGCACGTTCGCGGACAGCGACCTCGTCGCTGCCAACCTCGATTCGATCGACCGGATCCTTACGTTCGTCGGTCGTACTGCGAGCGATTGAGCGTGACACTCGACGAGTCGCTGCAGCGAGCTGCGCAACGGCGTGGCGACAAGGTTGCGGTCGTGTGCCACGGCGACTCCATCACGTATGCAGACTTGCGCGACCACAGCATGCAGCTGGCGGCGCGGTTGCAGGCGGCTGGAGTGGTGACTGGTGACCGGGTTGTCATCCTCCTGCCGAACTCGATCGAGGCCGTGGAGAGCATCTTTGGCGTCTGGCTCGCCGGTGGCGTCCTGGTGTTCGCCGACGCCGACACACCTGCCGCGAGCCTTGCCCATCGGCTTGAGAATTCCGGCGCCGCCGCCATCGTGACGACCACCACGAGGTTGGGCGTAGCGACCACTGCGGCCGCCGCGAGACCGACGAATCGCAAGCCTGCGATGGTGTTGATCGATGTCGCCGACCCGACCGACCATCTCGCGACGTTCCGGCCTCAGACCGTCGACGATCACGCGCCGGCCGCAATCATCTACACGTCGGGGTCGACCGGTCTTCCGAAAGGCGTGACTCACAGCCATCACTCCATCTCGACGGTGGTGCGGGCAGTCACGGGTTACCTCGAGCACGATGAACACGACGTGGTCCTCAGCGTGCTCCCACTCGCATTCGGTTACGGCCTCCTGCAACTGCTTGTCACGGTTCAGTGTGGTGGCCGACTCGTGCTCCGACGAGGCGTCGGGTTCCCGTTCGACCTCGTCAACCTCATCGACAGTGAGAGCGTCACGGGACTCGCTGCCGTTCCCACACTGCTGGTAATGCTCAGCGATCTCGACACCGATACGACGTCGACGTCGTCGACGTCGTCGACGTCGACCTTGCGGTACATCACCAGCGCCGCTGCGGCATTGCCCGCATCGCTGGCGCGGAGGGTCTGCGCACGGTTTCCGTCGGCGCGCCTCTTCGCCATGCACGGTCAGACCGAGTGCCTGCGAACCACGTTCATGCCGCCCGAGGAACTTGCCTCTCGCCCCACGTCGGTCGGTCGGGGCATCGACGGCATCGATCTGTGGCTGGAAGACGGTGACGGCCAACGCCTGGCGGCCCCCGCGATCGGAGAGCTTGTCGTCCGCGGCGACAACGTCATGCTGGGTTACTGGAACGACACCCGAGCGACATCTGAGGTCGTGTCGCCGGGTCGCACCCCGCACGAGCGGACACTCCGTACCGGCGATCTGTTTCGAGTCGACGCCGACGGATTCTTCCATTTCGTTTCCCGGACCGACGACATCATCAAGACTCGCGGGGAGAAGGTCGCACCACACGAAATCGAAATGCATCTCGCCAACCTTGAAGCCGTTGCCGAGGCCCGAGTCTTCGGAGTACCCGACGATCTGCTGGGCGAGGCGGTCGTCGCCGAGATCGTGTTGCGCGAAGGGCAGACGCTGACACAGGCCGAGGTGCAGCGACACTTGCGTATGACGATCGAACCCGTCAAGGTTCCCAAAATAGTGCAGTTCGTCGACGCGCTGCCGAAGTCGACCAACGGCAAGGTGCTCAGGCGAGCGCAGAACTCGCAGCCAGCGAGCTGAGCCCCTACGCGTTTCGCACCGCCACCACGGACTTGACGAGACCGGCCATCCGGTCGTACACCATCGTGCTGTCGGGGAAGTAGTAGCGCATGCCAGTGATGTCAAGCAGTTCGACTTGCAGCTGGGCGGCGATCGCGACCTCCATGCTCTCGTGACGCGTGTGCACCAACGGCCAGTGCATTCCGAGGCGAGCTCGCGCCGCCAGCGGAAGGTATTGCATGAATGGACACACCCAATGCGGCTCAACCGGGAAGTACCTGTACGGCGTTTGAATCCAATGATTCGGCGCCAGGGCCGCGACATTGCGAGCGAATGCCTCGCGGCGCTCGTGACCACCGACGTGCTCGATCACCGAGTTCGAGTACACCAGGTCGTATGGGCCGGGCGCGAGCCCATCGGGGATAATCGTGGCGTCCGCGATGTCGTGACGCATCCACGAGGGAAGGTCGGTCGTCGGCGCCTCTTCGAGGTTCAGCAAGTGCACGTGCTTGGGGCGAATCGGTGCCCGCAGCCAATACTCTGCGGTGCCGCCGAGATCAATCACCGTCATGTTCTGGAGGTCGGGAAACCTGTCGGTGAACACCTTCCAGCGACGGCTGCGAGAGCGCTGACCCAGTGAATGCGGACCATCGACGATGACATTGCGAAGGGATCGGGAGAGCGCCATGGATGTCCTTTCTCTCGCTCGCTTGGAGTCGACTTGAGCCAAGACGATATCGGCAGGCCGCTTGAGAAGTTGAGATGCGCACCCGCTCCGCTGCAGAGTGACGCAAGTAGGCTGGCAGCTATGGGGCGAGTACAGCGATCGTTGACGGACCTCAGCCTGGTCCATGAGCAACTTGATCGAGTGCCGCATCGGGCGGCTGACACCCGCCTCCCTCTCTTCGTCGCCGTCGTCCGATCTCGTCCTGAGGTTTTGGAACCGTGGGTGCTCGTCCAGGAGGGCGAGCCACCGGCTGCTCTCTTCGCTCGAATCGAACAACGGCGCGTGCCGCTGCAAGCGTTCTTTCGGACGCTCGTCTCGGTAAAAGGTCGCGTCCTGGCTGTCGTCAACGACGGCGTCCTTGGTGATCCGCGACTTGCGGATGAAGCGGCCGCCGCCATCGATCGGCGAGAGGCCGACATCGTGCAGTTCATGTGTGTGCGGCGCGGCTCAACAGTGGAAGGCGCTCTGCTCGCCAGTCAGTGGAGATTGCGCCGCCAGATCGGCCCCGAGATGGTGAACCTGCAGGTCGGCGTGGCCGGCTCGTACAGCGATGTCGTCGCGTCGCGAGACTCGCGACAACGAGAAGGCATCCGGCGGTCGCGACGAAAGCTCGACAAGTCCGGCGGCGGAGCGAAGATTGTTCGATTCCCGCAGGATGTGGACGATCCCGACACGCTCCTCGCAGCGCTCGAACTCGTCTCTTCGCGGGGCTACCAACGCGGCCTACGCGTCGGTTTCGAACGTGACGAATTCCACGAAGACATCGCCCGAGTCGGTCTACGCGAAGGATGGTTCCGGGCGTGGGTGGTCGAGATCGATGGCGCGGCGTGCGCGTACTGGACGGCTTTCGTGTTTCCCGATTTGTGGACCCTTCACGAGACCGCCTTCGACGAGCGACACGCTGGCTTGGCCCCGGGTGCTGGCCTGCTGTGCCATGTCATCGAGGACGCCTGCGCCGATGCTTCGGTGTCGGACGTCAGCTTCGGCCTGGGCGATGCACGGTACAAGCGCGATTGGGCCGACCAGGAGTGGTTCTCTCGCGACATCACCTTCTACCGACGAAACCTCAAATGGACGGGCTTTGTGTGGACGCAACAGGCAGTCACTTACAGCGCCGAAAGTTTCCGCCGCCGGCTGGGCGACGATCGGGTGGCGAAGCTACGTACCTGGATCCGCAAGCGGGCGGCATCGTCGGCGAGTAGCGATGCAGCTCAGCCGCCCACGAACGGAGCCGGCGAGTAGCTCAGAACCTGAGTTGTTGCCGAAACGGCAACAGGGTCAACGCGAATACCCCCAGGATCACAACCCCGCTCGCCGCTGCTCGCGCGAACGCGCTGCCATCCAGGTTGTTGTCGACCATCCACCCACAGACTCCAGCAAGCACCGCACCCGGGGCCATCTTGACAATGAGAAGGGCACTGGGGTGCCACAGCCGCAATCTGGCGATCATCACGACGAGGGTCGGCACGACAACAACCAACGCGACGGCCGCCTGCGCGATCCCGACGCCACGCAGTCCGTCGGCGTGGGCGCCGACGACAATTGCTGGAGCGAGTGCCACCATCCAGATCGTGTTCTTCGCGAGAATCCATGACGACCTACCGAGGGCGAACAAAACGTCATCCGCGAGGCCACCGAGCAGACGGACGAGGGCAAGCACGGCGAGGAACCGCAGGGCACCGGCACCGGCCCCCCACTGATCGCCGTAGAGACCGGTGATCACCGACTCCGGCGCTACCGCAAGCAGCGTCACAAATGGTATGCCTGCCGCGGCGAGCAGCACGAGTGCCTTGCTGAACGTCGCCGCGACATCGCCACCCCGGTCGGTGAGCTGCGCGAACCCAGGGACCGCCACACCTCGCACCGCAGCACCGACGAGCGATGTCGGCCAGCTCGACACGTTAAAGGCAATGAGGTACAAGCCGACTGCGGCCGGGCCGAGGATGTTGCCGACGAGCAAGTAGTCGACATTCAGCAATGCTGCACCGACGAACGACGCGAGCGCGAAAGGTCCGGACACACGAATGAGCTCGCGAGCGATCTGCCGATCAAAGCCGAACCTCGGTCGCACCCTGGCGAGCAACTGGCTCGCGACGGACCGCGCCACCTGACCGGCCAACGACCCCCACACCAGCGACCAGGCGCCATGGTTGGTAGCCGCGAGAAGAATGGTGACACTGAAATCGACGACAAGACCAGCGAGCTCGCTGAGGGTGAGTAGGTCCTGCCGGAAGCGGCGCTGTAGCGCCGCGCTGGGCACCACGTGCAACAGCGTGTCAATGATCAGAGCCAGGCACAACACCCGAATCATCGAGGTGGAGTTGGGCGTCGACGTCACACTGGCGACCACCGGTGCGATGAGGAAGCCGACCGCGTAAGCGACGAGTCCACTGATCGTTGCGAGGGTGAGCGCCGTGCGGGACGGCGCCTCGTCTTCACTGGTGAGACGCACCAAACCCTGTCGCAGTCCCATGTCATCGACGGTGAGCAAAATGGTCACGACACCGAGTGCGACGACGTAGGTGCCGTACTCCTCGGGTACCAGCAAACGCGCCAGGATCAGACCGATGGTGAACGCGCCAGCACGTGACAAGAGCTGTGCTGCGCTGCTCCACTTCAGCGCATGGGTGGCCTGGCGGCGGACGCCGCCATGGCCTTCGGCTTCCTCCGCCTCCGGGGGCGTCTCGAAGCGCGCGTCAGGTGGCACGACGCCCAGCTCTCCGTCGAGCAGGACGTTGGGCGACCATCCGCGAACGGACCGGCTCATTCGTTGCGGGAGAAGATCGATAGACCCCGTCGCGGACGCATCCGTACATCAGCCCGGACATGCCCAGGATCGCCGCCCAGATTCCAGGGAACATCGGGAACGAAAACGAGTCGAAGCTGGCCGACGACACGATGGCGACGACGCTTGCCCCCATCATCGCCTGACCAATGCCGCGAACCAGTGGATCGGTGCTGGCACTGCGAGCCAGGTTGCCCAGAATGCCGCCAATCAGAAGGTACGCAGCGAGCCCGAGCGCGCCGAGTAATCCGACCTCGATCATCGACAGCAGCCACTGGTTATCGAGGATCCGGAACTTGGGCAGGTAAGTGGACGGGCCGCGGCCGATCCACGGTGAGTTCCGAATGAATCGTGCCACCACGGGATAGTCGTCAGTGCGCGTGCTGATGCTCTCATCCGTCGACCATCCCGCGAACCAGTTCTTCAGCGTCCCGAGAAGGCCGGGCGTGCTCACAAACACCAAGACACCGAACCCGAGCAGCGCCACTTGCGTGCGGCGACGGTTCAGTCGGTCGGCGCCCGCCCACCAGAACACCAACGCGATTGCGGCGCCGATGATGCCAGAACGCGAGATCGAACTGGGAATGCCGACAGCAATCACCGCAAGGGCTGTCCACCTTCGCCAACGCGACCACTCGTGGTCGTGTACGGCCAACACGATCGCGAAGCCAAGGAGGACGGCCAACACGCACCCGAGCTCGATCGGATGCGTAGCCGTCCCTGCGGGCCGCCGAAAACCCGACCGGGAGAGCACCGACTCGAGGTCGCCGGCCACTGTCAGCCCCGGGATCTGTGCCATACGCGTCGTCAGGTCGAAGCCCAGACGGGTCTGCGTGATGGCGACTGCGGACGCAAAGGCGACCGCAGCCGTGAGCGTCCGTAGAAGCCTGATCATCTCGTGAGTACCGCGTAATCCTTCGGCTGCTAGCAACGCGACACCCGACCAAACGATTAAGAACAGCAAGCCGCGATCGGACCCGTTGACCTCATCCGCCGGGTTGCTATGCAGGTGCATCACCCCATAGGAGACCATCGTCGGCATCGCAAGGACGAGTGCGGCGCTCCGTACCGGCCAGACTGTCCTCGCCAGCGAACCCGGCTGAGCCGCCGAAACCGCCCAGAGTGCGAAACAGATGATTCCAACCAACGACGCAGGCGAGCCGAAGGAGCCAATCGCACCGACGACGAGACGGGCTGGTAAACCGACGATCATCCACACAAAGATCTGCAGCAGCAACAACGGACTCGATCGGGCTTCACCGGTGCTGCTCCAAATTGCCGAGGCCTCGGAGCCGAACGTGGGCGTCGGAGATGCCGAAACACCGCCGGTTCGCAGAGCGGCTTGGTCGTCGACACTGCTGCGTTTCGGCACGTTCACCGCCTGATCCCTTCGTTGTGCCGCCCGATGGCGAGCAGCAACAAACTCTACTGGTGAAGGGTTCGCGGAGGGGTTCCCCTCGGGCGGGAGGTCACCAGTTGACCAAGGACCCGTCTGGGCGGCGGTTGTTCGTCCACACCGGCGCACGAGCGGGTCGCGCGCCGGCGTAGACGTACCCGAACGAGCCCGTTCGAAGATCGTTACCGACCACCGTCAATCCTGTCAGCGGGTAGCTGCGCTCCTCGAAGTACACCGCGTAGCCTCCTCCTGCGAGCACGTTGTCGCGGTAGGTCACGTTGCTGACCGCACCAGAGCCCGACCAGGTGCCGTGGTTGACAGCCGCGGTCTGACTCAAGAAACCCAGGTCGATGACATTGCGCTCGGCAAGGGTGTTGCTACCCCACGACAGGATGCCGTCGGCGTGCCACAGCTCATCGCCGGGGTAGGGCGCCGGATCGGGAGCGACGATGTTGTCGATCCAGCTTTCCGTCATCCTCCACGACACGGCGGACGTGTTGAGGCCGTGGCCCACATGGTGCATGTAGGAGTGCTCGATGACCAATCCATCGGCGCCGTTCTCGGCCTTGATCGCGACATAGACACGCGACTTGCCGTCGACCTCGCTGTAGCGGAAAACAGTGCCGGGCTTGTTGGTGAAGACGACGGCCGAGTCAGCCACGTTGGTGCTGGAGAAACGACAATCGACGAAAGAGACGCCAGCGACTCGCACGTCGACACCAGCCTGGTAGTCGATGGCCGCATAGACACCCGGGACAGTGATGGTCTGGCGGGTGGTGAACACTTGTGCTGCAGGCACCCGCGGCCCGACCATCGACTTCGTGAGGTCGCGGCCGTGCGTCACACTTCCGGGAACGGTCGTCGGCGGAGCAGTCGTCGGCGGAACAGTCGCCGGCGGAACCGTCGGCGGCGGAACAGTCGCCGGAACGGTCGTCGGCGGAACCGTCGTCGGCGGAACAGTCGCCGGAACAGTCGCCGGAACCGTCGTCCGCGGAACCGTCGTCGGCGGAACAGTCACCGGCAGAACGGTCGTCGGCGGAACAGTCACCGGCAGAACGGTCGTCGACGGAACAGTCGTCGGCGGAATCGTCACCGGCTGAACAGTCACCGGCTGAACGACAGGCGGGGGCGAGGTGATGACCGGAGACGGCGGTTCGGTGGTCACGGTCATCGTTGTAGTGGGCGCGATCACGAAGGCGATGTCGGGGGGTGCCGGCGACGACGAGGGCAGCTTTATCACGGCCGACTTCGACCAGGCGCCTGCCTTGAGTTTGATGACCGGACGCACGCGCACCTCAGCGGTCGAGTCGGACAGCAACCCAGTGACCGATGCGGTGGTGTTGCCCACCCGGAGCACGAACTCCGTGGCCCCGGCAGGCCGCACACCGATGTCGTACGCGACCGCCCGCGTCACCGGCATCCACGTGGCGCTAAACGACGTCGAGGAGATGACGACCAGGTTCGGAGCTGGCGCCCGTTGGGCATCCGCGGTGGCGACACACGACTTGGGAAGGAGCATCGCAGGCAGCAGCAACGACAACATCGTGAGCTTCCTGCTGGAGAATCGGCCGGGTCGCTTCTCAGCGCAACCTTCTCCGAATGCCGAGTAGGTCGATGCTGGGCGTAGTGCGTCGTCCACCTGCCCGTGAGGTGCAACGAACTTGAGGACCTCCCTCGTCCCGGCGGAAGTATTACGCGACGGCCACGAAATTGTCATGCAACCGATATCGGCGCAAAGTGAATCGACCCCGAGCGCAAAATCGTCAAGAAACGCTATGCGGCTGCCTGCAGTGCAGTGTCGAGGTCCACCTGTGAACCGTCCGACCAAGTGTTGCCGCTCCAATCGATGGCGGCAGGCACCCCGTCGGGGTACAGCACTCCGTACAACGGGCCTGCAGAGAAGAACCGTTGGTCGAAGACGTTGGACGCGACCGTCACCGAACCCGTCATACGAAAATCCTTCTCTTCCACGTACAGCGAGTGCCCACCGCCAGCCAGCAGATTTCCGACGATGCTGACACCCCCGACATTCGCGAGAGTCGCGCCGACCCCGATCGCCGAATTGCTGACGTAGCTGTAGTCGCCCGGCACTCCGCCGAACGGCGCAACGATGATCGTGTTGCCTCGCACCTCGAGCCGGCCGCCCGCGTTCATCTGAACTCCATCCACATGCTGGTCACGAGGCCAACCCGGTGTTTCCCTGAGGAAGCATCCCTCGACCGTCAACGTTGCGGTCGCCGACCTGTCGCTCATCTCGATCGCAGCGTTTCCGAAGTGGACAAACAAACTGCGCTGCACCGTCACGTCGGCGTAGTCGGCCTGGACGCCCCGAACATGCAGCGGGCCACCATCAAACGTGCTCTGGTCGACGTCCAGCTGTTCGTTGTCCTCTGCCTGGATGACCAACGAACTCGTCTCGCCCTTGGTCACGAAGCTCGATCGACGAATCACCACACAGGGCGAGTCGATGCGAAGTTGCTGGTCGCCTTGGAGTTCGAACCGGTAACCATCGATGACATCGCACACCCGACCGCCAACGACGGTGGTTGGCAGGTCAGCCTCGCTCGTGGTGAGGGGTCCATCCCACCGGGTGAGGGGTTGGTCCCTTGGCACGCCGGTGGTCGACGCGGTGGGAAACGATTTGATCGGCAGAATCGTTGCGGGGTACGAGCGCGCCGCGCCGTCCAGCGAGTCATCGCTCGACTCGTTGCTCCCGGTGGCGGTGCATGCGCAGAGCAGCGCGAGCACCAACACAACACGTCCGCAACGCACACGGCGCCACCAAGTAACTTGCACGGCCGCAACTCTACGTACGGCAACTTCGTGCGATCCCACACTCAGTAGCTCAACGCCTCTTGCAGCGTCATGACCTCTCCCGCGTCCCACGTGTTGTTGGTCCACACCAACCCAGGCGCGATATCCCTCGGAAACAACGGGCCCCAGACTCCACAGGTCGTGGACAGCTGACGACTGAACACGTTGTTGGTAACGGAGACCGACGACGTAAACGAATACTCCTTGTCCTGCACATACACGGAATAGCCGCCACCGGAGATGAGGTTGTGATCGATCGCGACGGCTCCGATGTTGCCGAGTGAGGTTCCGATGCCGATCGCTGAGTTGCTGATGTAGCTGTAGTCGCCGACGGCGCCACCGAAGGGCTCGATGATGATGGTGTTGTTACGGATCGACGCGCCACCACCGGCACTCATTTGGATGCCATCGGCGTGGGCCGCCTTCTGCCAACCTGGCGGTTCGTAAAAGTAGCTGTTCTCGACGGTCATTGTGGATTTTCCGGAACGGTCGTTCATCTCCACCGCTGCGTTACCGAAGCGTGTGAATTCGCTGTGATGGATGAACATGGACGCATAGTCGCTCTGAATGCCCCGCGTGTGCCACTGCCCGCCGTCGAAGTCACTGAATCCGACCTCGAGGTACTTCGACGCCGACGCCGCGTTCACCATCGAATGGGTATCACCGGAGGTGATGAACCTCGACCGACGAAACACGACGCATGGTGAGTCGACAATCAAGGCTTGTGAGCCGGAAAGGCTGACGAGGTAACCGTCGAACACCAGGCACGTCATACCGTTCACTTGCTCGACGGGCACTCCAGTGGCCGCGGATGTGCTCAGTGACCACGGCCAACTCCGCAGTGAGGTGCCCGAGGGGAGGCCAACGGACGCCGACGTCGGGAAGGCCGACGGCGGTGGCGCCGGTGGCGTCGAGCGAACGGCAACGGCGGTCGCATTCGCAGGTCCCACCACGCCCGACAGAGCGGCCAGCGCAGACGGCGCTCCAGCGCTGACGGTTCCGACGCTCTGTGGGGCGTTGCCAAGCGAGGGCGCTAGCACTGCAAACGCAACCAGCGATATGGCGGCTGTGCGCCTGACATTTCGAACGAAGGGTTTCACGGCGGCTCCTGTGGGTGTTGCGCGTAGCGCTTGGTTTCGCTGGCCGCCACCCCGGTGACGTTGTCTCCGGAACCCAATAATGAAATGAAACTGTCACAATCATACCCAGGCGTGCGACCGAAAGCGCCGAACCTCCCTCAACTCCCACCACGAGCCTGCTGCACCTGGAGGCGCGTACCGCGAACCGCCACAAAAACCAGCACGGCCAGGGCGGTGAAACCGAACGTGGCGCGCATTCGGCTGCCGACGACCGGGACACCCTCGCTGGGACTACCCAGCAACGCCGCACCCACGGACAGCGCCGGGTCATAGCCCGCCTGCTGCTGCGCAAGCTCTGCGTAGACGTCGGCAAGTACCAGCGCAGCTCCCTTCTCCGCCGCTGCTGGAGTGGGTCCGACGACCGTGATGACGAAGACAGGGCCGTGGTCTGGCGTCGCGCTCAGAACGCTGGTTTTGGTCGTAATGACAAGCTTGCCCTCCAGGCCCTTCGAACGCAGCTCCTGCAATTTGCCAGCACTGCGATAGCGCCGCGCAAACACGTCGCCGACGATGGTGGCGTCATGAAAGCGAGCGAGGGGGCTCTGCGACAGCGGATCGACGATGAGCTGCGTTGCGATGGCATATTGCTCCACGGTGGGCGAGTCGACGAAGACCAGTGCGGCACTCGAGACGTAGCGCGGTTCGTACGTGAGCACTGAGTGCGCACCGATCATGAGGAGGACTCCGAGGGCGATCCACTCGGCGAAGCGTCCGAGAAAGCGGCCCACTCGTCCAACCGTGCCGAGTGAGCTGAGGACCGACCGCACTACGTGAATGCTACTGCACTCGCTTGTCGATTCTCAGGGCGCGATCCAGCCTCGGTCAGCCGTCGATCTGCATTCCGCGTTTCGGAATACCGTCGGGCGACCCGGCGAAGTGCAATACCCCGGGTAGAATTCTGGACTACCCCGTCGAGAACGATCGACTCGGCGACAGGAAGGGAACGGGTCGACACTTGAGCATCAAATCGCTCTTCGGTTTGCTGTGGCGCCAGAAACTCATAGTCATCCCGGTTGCGCTGATCTCGATCCTGGCGTGTGTGGCAGTGCTGTTCGTCAGCCCAACGACCTACCGTGCCAGCGGGGCAGTGGTCTTGCTAAATCCTCCCGCGCTTCCGGAGGTCACAGAAGAGAACCCAACGATCCCGCCGGAGTTCCAGAATCCGTACAGCCGGTTCGGGGATCTCTCGGTGATGGTTGACATTCTCGTGCGGGTACTCGAGACCGAACAGATGGGCAAGTCCTTGAAAGCCGCCGGACTCGACGGAACATTCGAGATCGCGGCGAACCGAGACTTTTATCGGGGCCCGATCGTCGACGTCGCCGCGGAAGGACCCTCGGCTGAAGCGGCAATCCGCGACGCCAACCTGGTGATCGCGGAGATCGGTACGCAGCTTCGAGTGCTGCAGGAGCAGCAAGGGACGGCCGAGTCCTATTTCATCCAGGTAGAGACCATCGTCGTCCCCGACAAGGCGACGACTGTGTTCAGCGGCACGCTGCGCTCGATGATCATCGTGGCCGGACTCGGCGTGGTCGCGACACTCGCCGCGGGGCTCCTCGCCGAAAAGCTTCGCCGCCCGCGCAATCGACGGGCCGAACCCGTCACCGACGTGGTGAACGCACAACAGTGAAGTCGACTGCGCCGGCCAGCCGCCTCCTACGATGACGGAGATTCGTGCCGCAGTCGCCGGCGATCTACCGGGCGTAGTGCAGCTCTTTCTGCGCGCGTTCCGAAAGGACCCGAATCAGTCGATCGACGAGATGGAGCGATACTTCCGCCGGCTGTACTTCGAGAATCCCTGGGTCAACGATGCCACTCCATCGATCGTTGCGGTCGAAGCTGATGCCATTACTGGGTTCATGGGGGTTGTTCCACTCCCTGTCCAGCTCGACGGACGGTCGCTCCGCGTCGCCGTCGGCGGCAACCTCATGGTCGACACTGACCGCGGCGACCCTATGGCGGCAATGCGCATCATGCGGCGATATCTCGGCGGCGGCCACGACCTCGCAATCACCGACACTGCGAACGTCGCTGCGTTGAGGCTGTGGATGTCGCTGGGAGCATCTGTCGCCAGGCTGCAGACCATGCGTTGGCTGCTCCCGTTGCGTCCGGCGCGGCTTGGGCTGCTGGCGCTGCAGCGGCGACGTGCGACGTCGCCGCTGTCCTGGATCGGCCGTCCTGTGGCCTCGCCCGTCGATCGAGTTCTGGCGCGCAAGATGACGAGCGGTGACGACAGCCTGCAAGCACAGACAGCCGCTGTCAGCAGGGTGCGCAGCTTCACGTCCGTCGTCGGCGCCAAGGGCTACCTGCATCTCGACGCCCAGCTCGAGGAGTGGGAGTGGCTCATCGACATGTGCCGCACCAAGCAGCAGTACGGCCCGCTACAGCTCGAGGCGTACCTCGATCACACCGGCCGCGACGTGGGCGTGGCGGCTTACTACCCGAGCCGGGGCAACATCGGACAGGTTGTGCTGTTGCTCGCGCTCGACGGGTACCACGACGCAGTGCTCTCCAGTATGTGCCGACAGGCCTCGAGGAACGGCTGCGCGGCACTCATGGGCCAGGGCGACCCACGGTTGTTCATCGGGCTTGGCTCACGTGCCAGCGGCTATGTGCAGCGCAACGAGTTCGTGGTCGCGCACAGCAGCGAGGCCGGGCTCGCCGCCCAAGCGACGCGCGGCGATGTCACCCTCAACCGACTTGTGGGCGAGTGGTGGACGCGCATGCAGGGAGACACGTTCTGACCGGGTACCGATCGCAAGCTCCCGCAGAGCCGACAAACCCGACCTAGCGACGCTCCGTCGCCCCGAACTCCTTGAGACCGCCGCGAAGTCGCACGGCCGACTTCAACTGGATCACCAGTTTCCACAGGATGAAAAACGGCGCGACTGCGAGTGCGGCAAGTACACGCCATCCGACCCGTGCTTGGACTGAGGCCACCGCGAAGGCCAACGCCAGCGCGGCCAGACCGGCGAGACCGACCCACACCAGCACCGTGGCGTTCGCTATCAGTGCCAATGCCAGACCAAGGGCCAAGAACCCGGCAGCCGAAGCGAATGGGGGCGACACCAAGAACCACGCGGCCTCAAACCCCGCCCACGTACGGCATCGAAGCAACTTCGGAACGAACTCGCGAGCAGCAGCCATTCGGCCGGCCTCGTAGCGCTGCTTCTGGGTCGAGGCGATCTTCCACGAGTCAGCGTTGGCCGAACGCATACGCGCCCGCTCGACGTGCCTGATGCGCACACCCTCTTGCACGAGGTCCAGCGAGACCTGCAGGTCTTCGGACGCCTTCGCGCGAAAGTCGAGGCGCTCAACCAGTTCCCGACGCAGCACCATTCCTGTGCCACGCAATCGCACCGGCAACCGCAGCACCTCGCGTCCGCGGGGAAGCGTGACGCCCTGAATCGCGAACGAGGCCAGCGCAGCCTGATCTACCAACCGACGCCCATGGGCCGCCTCGCTACGAGCCTGCAGCGCCACAGCGCCTGCCGCGAGCGCCTGCTCGCACTCTTCGAAAAACCCTTCCTCAACAATGGAGTCGGCATCGACCATCATCATCGCGTCCCAATCCATCGACTTTGACCTGCGAATCGCGGTCTGACGAGCGGCAGCGCGACCGGGCTCGTCGCCCTCGACCCGAGGGAGCACGAGCGCCCCGAAGGAGTTGGCTATCTCTCCTGTCCGATCGGTGCTGCGATCGTCAACCACCATGACCTCATCGCGTTCGCGTTTTTGCGCGTAGATGGCCGTCAACGTCGCCCCGAGCATGAGCTCCTCGTTGTGCGCCGGAATGACAACGAGAAACTTGATCGCCGGGGGGTCGTTCACCAGGTCTGGCGCCCGGTACCAGATCGAGGCAAGCGACATCAGCCCGAGATGCAAGGCTGTGACACATCCGGGCAGTAAAAGGGCGAGTGCTATCGCGGCAAGAACGAATCGGAACACTGGATCTCCGGGGGTCGACGAGACGGGAACATCAGCGAAGCAGCAGCGGACCGCGCTGCTGTGTTGCCCATTGCCGCCCGCGAGGCCTCGTTCAGCACGCTAGCGAAATAGAACAGCGAAGAGGCCACCAACGAGTGTTGGCGACGATACAAGCGAACCTTGTTCACCACCATCATGCTGCGCAGGCGAGGGTTGTGGACTCCTCCCCCACCCTCGTGGTACGCAACGGCGCTCGGGTCGTAGCGAACTGCCAAGCCCGACCTACGAACACGCTGGCAAAAGTCGGTTTCCTCCGAGTAGAGAAAGAACGATTCATCCCAGTCGCCCACGCGGTTGATGCACTCGCGCGTGATCAGCATGATTGCACCGACGCCCCAGTCGACATCATGCGACCGCAGGTAGAGATCTGGGTTGGCGACACGCTCGGAAAGCAGCGCGATGTTGCGAACTCGCTCGGCGCCGAGCAATGCACCGCTCCAGACACGAGGGAGCGACGGGTCACGACGCAGGCTTGGCGAGAGGGCTCCGCCAACGTCGCGGGTCTGCGGCACGACTACTCCAACCCGCGGATCCTGACTCACCGCAAGCATGGTCACGACCGCGGCAGGGTCGAGGACGACATCTGGATTGAGGAGCAGAATCGTCGAGGCATCATCGAGTGCCCGCACCCCTGCGTTGATTGCCGCCGAGTAGCCAGCGTTGCGCCCCATTTCGACCGCTTCGTAACCCAGGTCGCGGACGCGTTGCGCCGTGCCGTCTGATGATTGGTTGTCGATGACGACCAATCGAAATTGCACGCCCGCAAGCGCGGAGTCCAGCGATGTGAACAGGTCATCGAGGTGCTCCGCGCTGTTGTACGTCACGATGATCACACCGACGGTGGGACCGACAGCTGTGTTGGGTTCCTCGGGCATCATCGTTGGGGGCCGCTACGCGAACATCGCATCGACGGCATTCCCTTCTGTGATGGCGAGCGCAGGTGGAATCCACTCGGGTGTCGGAGCGCCGGCAAGAAGGATGTCGACGATTCGTTCGGCGGCCTTGCCATCCCACATCGGAATCACGGCGGGTAGGGCATCGCCCTTTGACAGTGCCGAACCCACCGCCGCCTGAAGTCGCGGCATGTCGAAACCTACCAGCGTGTTCGTGCCGGCGGTCACGGTGATCGGCCGCTCCGTATTCTCTCGCACAGTGACGCACCAGGTACCCAGCAGGCTGGTCTCCTCCTGCACGCCGCCTGAGTCCGTGACCACTACCGAAGCGCGCTCCTGCATGGCAAGAAAGTCCAAGTAGTCGAGCGGCTCGATGAGGTGGAATGCGGAGACATCGAGGTTCGCTCGCACCACGTTGGCACGCGTGCGCGGATGAATGGGAAACACGAACGGCACGTCGGTACCCAAACCTCGCAGCGTCTCGAGCACCGTCGAAAGGCGTTCGATGTCGTCGACCAACGCTGGGCGATGCAGAGTGATCAGTCCAAAGCGCTCGGGAACATCGAAGACCTCCCACGGCCTGCGAAGTCGAGCTCGCTCGATGGAGTGAAACAAGCTGTCCGCCATCACGTTGCCGACAAGGTGCACACGTGCTGGCTCGATCCCTTCAGCGAACAGGTTGGCGACTGCGTCCTGCGAAGTAGCAAAGAGCCACGTTGCCAACGCGTCGGTCACGACCCTGTTGACTTCTTCTGGCATCGTTCGATCGAACGCCCGCAGGCCAGCCTCCACATGCGCAACGGGGATACCCAGCTTGGCGGCAACGATCGTGCATGCCATGGTGGAGTTCACGTCGCCCACGACCAGCACGGCGTCGACATCCACGGTGCCGAGCCAGTTTTCGAACGCAACCATCACTCCTGCCGTCTGCGCAGCATGTGTGCCCGAACCAACGCCAAAGTTGATGTCGGCATCCGGCAGGCCAAGGACGTCGAAAAAACTTCCCGACATGGTGGAGTCGTAGTGCTGCCCAGTATGAACCAAGAGGGCCTCGACGCCACGGGCGGCACAGGCACGCAGGAGCGGCGCAACCTTCATGAAATTGGGCCGGGCTCCGGCGACTACTGCGACGCGCACTAGCGGGTCCTCCAGATTTCTTTGAGGGTGAGCCAGATGAACGAGGTGTTGCCCACGAGGTACCGCTTCCACATCCGCCGCGGCTCTTGCACCAATCGATACACCCATTCACATCCGATTCGCTGTACCCACACCGGGGCACGCTTGACCTTGCCCGCCACAACATCAAACGAGCCGCCAACACCCATTGCGAATGGCACGCCCATCGCCGGCATGTGCTCGGCCAACCAGAACTCCTTGCGAGGGCTCGGGATAGCCAGAAACAGAAGGTCCGGCGCAGCTGCGCGTACCTCGGTGACGACCTCCGCATCGTCGGCCCAGTACCCATTCCGGGAGCCGGCGATCCGCAATGTTGGGTATTGGGCCAGGAATCTCGACGTCATTTCCTGCAGCACTTCGTCGCGAGCGCCGAGAAAGTACACGCTCCGTCCGTCGCTGGCAGCGCGGGCGACAAGCTCGGTGAAGAGGTCGATACCCGCCACGCGCTCTGGCAACCGTTGGCGCAGGAGTCGACTGGCGACAACCACGGACTGGCCGTCAGCATTCACGATCGGGCAGGCAGAAATCACCGATTTCAAGCGATCGTCCTTGGACATCATGACGACCTTGGACGCATTGAGCACTACATGCTGGACCGGCACTCCGGCCGTCACCAGTTCCATGATGCGCGCCACCGTCTGCTCCATCGTCAGCGCGTCAACCTCCACTCCAAACAGGTGACGGCGTGTCGCAGAGGACTCCGTCATTTCGGGCCCCCAACGTGGCGTGCATGCACTTCCCTGCCGGCCCACGCTTCCAGTATCCACCCAAGGTGGTACGGGCGACAGGTGGTGTTCACCACAGCCTCACCAAGTCGAACTCGGCGCTCGATCCCAGATATCCCCGCAGCGGTGTTGAGCCACAGCTCGGCGCGATCAGCCCAGCCGCCGCGCTTGATGGCCCGGTGGGCGAAGCGGCGAGTCGAATCGTGGAACTGAAACCCGAGCTCATTGGCGCCGAAACACCACGCAAGACCTTCGGCACCGGCACGAGCATATGCATCGTCGCCGGTGGCCTCTGCCAGCGCGAAGTACGCCATGGGTGCCATCGCATCCTGGTGTACCGAGTACACCTGGTAGGTCTCCACAACGGTGCCCTTTTCCGCGTGGAAGAGCCACGGCCACGCCGCTTGCGGACCTCGGAGCTCCACTAACAGGTCGGCGAGCCGACGGCTATCGGCCAGCGCAACCGCATCGTTGGTGATACGGCCGACGTCGGCCAGCGCAAGGACGCTGTAAATCTGTGTCGCAAAGTTGGGGAGGTGCGCTCGACGGGCATCCGTCCCGAGGTGGTGGTACAGCGGAGTCGACGCAGCGCGACGGGACCTGAGCACGGCGAGGAAACGATCGAGTAAGGCGCCCGCCTCCAGGCCAGATTCAACGGCCGCCGCGGCACCAATCACGAGCCACGCGATTTCCATGCCCTCCAGCGGGCGCAAAGATTCATCCGAGACCGCAGAGAGCTCGCCGACGAGGGCCACAGCCCGTTGATCACCGAGCCGCGCAAGTAACCACAACGCGAGGCCCTTGTCACCTGCAGTGAACTCCTCGCACTGCGCGAGAGCCACATCCGCCAACGCGAGCGCGGTTCGAGGCACCGAGTATCCGCTGGCGGCCGCTCGCGAGAAGCCAAGCGCGACCATCAGCGTGTATCGGTGCGACCGACCCCGATTCGAGGCAGCGTCCCATTGACGGTCGAAGCAGTACATCCCGTCGTCGTAGCGGAGCGTCTCGGTGACGTCAGCAGCGAAGGCGATCAGTCCTGCAGTGTCACCCAAGACGGGTGCCAGAACGGCCGACTCACGGACCTGCTCAGATTCGCTGGACATGATCACCTCTCAGACGGTTGCGAGTATCGAAGATGTGACGGCCGTTGGCCAGCACCATGTCCCAGTCGAGCTCATCGTGATCCGTCAGCACGACCACGAGATCGGCAGATGAAACCTCTTCGACAGTCAGTTCCGCGCGAGTGCCTTCCGCCACGAAGTCGGACTTCACCAGCGGATCGACAACTCGAAGGTTCGAGCCGAGCTCGGCAAGCAGTTCAGCAACACGAACCGCCGGCGACTCACGGGCGTCGCCGGAATTCTTCTTGTAGGCCAGTCCCAAGAGCAGAAGTCGAGAACCTTTGACTGCCAAACCGATGTCGTTCAACGCCAACTGAATGCGCCGCACCACATAGTCAGGCATGTGCTCGTTGACGTCGTTCGCCAGCTCCACAAAGCGAAAGGCGTGACCAAGCTGGCGGCGGACCTGCCACGAGAGATAGCTCGGATCGATGGGCAAGCAGTGGCCGCCAACACCCGGGCCGGGTGTGAAGCGCTGAAAGCCGAACGGTTTCGTGGCAGCAGCATCGACGACTTCCCAGATATCGATCCCCAGCTGATACGCGAAGATGGCGAGTTCGTTGATCAGCGCGATGTTGACGTGGCGATAGGTGTTTTCCAGCAACTTGGCCAGTTCTGCAACCTTCGGACCGGACACCGGCACCACGTTGTCAACGATGGCGGAGTAGAACTCTCCAATTCGTTTCGCCGAACCCGCGTCGATACCGGACACGATCTTGGGTGTCGTCGCAAGCGTCCACGTCAGGTTGCCCGGGTCGATGCGCTCCGGACTGAAGCCAGCGTGGAATTCGGTGCCGGCGCGAAGGCCAGAGACAGCCTCCAGCAGTGGCACCATCAGGTCCTCGGTGGTCCCCGGATACGTCGTTGATTCGAGGATCACACACCCACCAACGGCGAGGAGCTTGCCCAGCTCCGTGGTGGCATCCCGCACGTAGGCGAGGTCCGGTGCGCCGTCACGCAGCGGAGTCGGCACCGCGATCACCGCAATGTCGAAGGTCACCGCATCCGCGATGCTGTTGACCACGGTGAAGCGCCCGGTGATCGTGGCCTCGGCCAGTTCGTGGTCGGCGATGTCCTCGACATAGCTGATCCCCTCGCGCAACGACTCGAAGCGTCGCGAGTCGACTTCAACTCCGACGACGTCGTAGCCAGCGGCCACTGTTCGCAGCGCGATGGGGAGCCCCACGTAGCCGAGACCGACAATTGCGACACGTTCTGAGCGCTTGAATTCAGCGATGGATTGTTGTGTCATTCGGAAGACTCCGGTTGGGTTTGGGGAACGGCATGGGGTGAGCTCCGGCTAGCTGGAAAGAAGTCTCGCCGAAGATGGTGACGAACGACTTCTTCGACATCGCGGCGACCATCGGGCGCGAACATGTTGTGCTCGAGGGTGTCGATTTTCGTCAGCGTGAAGCGTGCGTGCCGATTCAGTCGCGCGAGCTGCTTCGGAGCGCGGCGGACGAGCGCGCGGTGGCCCCATTCGCCGTGACCGAACACCAGCAGAACGCTTCGTCGGTCGTTGACGACGCCTTCGATGGCCTTCGTCGGCGTCGACAGCAACCGCGCCGCAAAGAGCGTCCGCCACATCGCAGTCGGCAGCTTGTCGAAGAAGGGAAAGAGCGTCGACTTCGAGAGTGGAATCGAGAGAAACCTGTTCGACTGACCGGCCGCCCGCACCTCACGTCGCCAACTGTCGTGGAACGGCTTGTCGAATCGCGGATTGATCGCAACGATCATCGTCACTTCATCCCGCGCCAGCGCCGCGTCAAACGAAAGTGATGCGCCAGAGCACAGACCGACCAATGCCACCCGATCAACTCCGCGGGCCGTCAGCAGGTCGATGACATCCCCCACATCGTCGGCAGCAGAGATGGGGTAGTTCGTGGAATCCGTCTGTCGCGGATGTCGTGCAGTGTCGCCGATTCCAGACACGTCGAGCCGGACTGCGATTGCCCCATCCAATGCGACATCGGCGGCCCAGCCCAACCAGGCGGCACCCGGACCGAGGTTGGGTGCGGCACCATTATTGAGAAAGATGACGGCGGCCTCCGGCATGGTGTCGGCCAACGTCGTTGTCACTGCAAACACCTTCCGCGGGCCCACTCGCAGGGCCTGATGCAAGAGAACTTGGGAACCGTGAGTTTCCCGGGTGACGTCACACAAGGCGAGCGGAACTGGTAGCACCGCGTCGGTGGCGGGAAACTCAGCAGCCAGCCACGCACCAATGCGGTCGAGGATCGCAGAGGGCACCACGGCCAACTCGGCATCGGTGTCGAGCATCTCGGACGTTCCAGCCACAGCTTCGACTGTGGTCAGGCCCGGGGCGTTGGCCGCCACGGATGGCTCAGAAGAGGCGTCACTTCTCTGCAGCACGAGCGCCGGAATCGTCACACGGTCGACTTGCAGCTTGGTGGCGTTCATCGAACGAAGCGTTTCCGCCGAGAAGTTGATGCCGGCTGCAACGATGTCGCCTGTGGAGTCGTTGTGCGGCTGCTCAGCAACCAGCAACCGCATGCCACGTACGTAGCGCCGACCGTCGACGACTGGATCCCACAGCACGAGCGCGTCCGGACCATCTTCGGCAGCGAGTTGCGCGGCCACCGTGGCACTGAACCGAAGTCCGACAACGGCGACCCGTGTCGACGACAACCGGCGAGCCTCAGCCACCGTTTGTGAGACGGTCTCGCGCCACGCGGGCACCTGATCCTCGCCGGATACCGCCAAGGAGTTGCTCATCAGTGGGAAGCCAACACGAAGGCAAAGAAATCCCATGTCGGAGAGACGCTCTCCCAGAGTTCGAAGCGTCGGGTACGAACCCACCGCCTCGTACCCCAGCGGGGCAACGATGACGACCGAACCGCGCACCTTGTCCGGCGGCCGGTGCACCATTGCGAAGACTTTGTTATCGGGCCCCAACCAATGTGGTTGGCCGATCATTGACCCGCTCCGAAGAGCAACGCTGGTGGTTCCGCGCCAGGGTGGCTGGCCAGCAACTCACGCCGCAGCGCACTGTCGTACAGCGAGCTCAGGCGCGCATCGAGTCCGAGCGCGGCGACTTCGCCTCTGTACTCGGCAACGGCTGCTCGCTTCGCCGCTCGGTCTTCAGCCGAGGTCCAGCTGCTTCGCCAGACCAACGACGATCCGAGGGCGGCAGCGATCGGTGCAGCTTGACGCCCCTTGAGCAGCGATCTCGCCAGTGACATCGGCCTCGCCCCGTACGGAAGTTCGGCGTACAGGAGGATGGGAACGGTGGCGGCCAATCGTTGCATCACCATCGCCGTCACAAATCTGTGATCTGCGTGGACCAGCGGCCAACCGGGCAGCAGGACTGCGGCGGCCCCGTACAACAACGGCCGCAGACGGGCCCAAATCTCATCCGGGTCGCGTCTCGACACATACGCGCCATCGTCAAACGGAAGCCACACCGGCTCGACACCCAAGACGGCGGCAGCGGCTTGGTCCTCACCTCGCCGCGCCTCGAAGACCTCGGTCTTCTTGGTGAGCCCCCTTTTGGCATCCCAATAGCTGGCTCGATCTTCCTTCTCAGGGTCACCCGCGAACACCGTGACCAGCTGCACGTCAACTTCGCGCCGCGAGAGGCTGCGCATCGTGGCTCCCACCGAGAGCACTGCATCGTCAAGATGTGGCGATACCACTACTACATTCACGCTGGCCTCCCGTCGATTCGAATAGTGCGGGCACCATATCCATTGAGTGCTCTTACCTCACCGCTGATGGCTGCAACGCCACCGGATGGAGCACACGACAATACCCGCTCATCACCTGGGGATAGGTGAAACCAATTGTCGGAAACCGTGGCGCCCAACATGTCGATGGAAACGAAGTGCGCGAACTGATCCGACGCGACCGTCAGCGTCGACCCGTCCGTCGCGAGCGTGGTTCGCAAACCGATGTCGGCACGTCGCTCTCGGTTGTGCCCCTGCGGTAGGTAGTGCGCGCGCGCCACGACGCTGTCGTCGACCTCCAGCACTGCCTCCAGAACGTCGGCCTGGCTCGGCCCGAAGCGATAGGCGTAAGAAACGTCACGAAAGTAGCCATAGGCCGCGTCGACGGAGTACCGGCCAGATGAATGCGCGGGTACGTGCACCAGCTGCGACGCCGTCGACAAGACCGATCCGTCCATCGCAAACTGGCGAAATTGCAATGACCCTGAGATGGCTGTCGGGGAGTCGTTCACCACGTCTGCATGGAGTCCGTTGAGACCCTGGTCGCGCAGCAACACCGTCCGAGGTGCCCAAGCGCGCCGCAGCGCCCAATATGCAGATTTCGGTCGGCTGGCCGCGTCGACAACACCCCAGCCTGCGCCGAGCCATGGGTCACGCTGCATGAAGACCAAGGAGCCAGAGCACGAAGAGTTGGGGTCGCGAAAGTCACCGAGGGCCGACTCGATTGCGATGCACACTGCAGCGCGGCCAAGGTCGAGATATCGGTCGGGATCGGAGTAACGAACCTCCATCGGACGAACGCCGAACAACTCCTGCACATAGTGATCGCGCACGTCTTCGAAATCCCAGCCTGCACCCCGATCACGAGGAACTCGCTGCTTCCACAGCGGCGAGTGTGCAGGACTTTCTGCATTGGCCAGCAGCTCATCGACTGACTCACGACTCGGAACGTTCGAGAAGGCGAGACACTCCGACGCAAACTTCACGCCGGCCAGCCGCGCGTCGGTGAAGGGCCGCAGGTAGGCGCCGACGCCGTAGTAATGGCTGACACCGGTGTCGACGTGGAAGGGAAACACACCGCCGGAGGGGCTGCACGGAATGGTGACCACGTCGGGGAGCACCGAGGCCGCGAGAGCCGGCAGCACATCTCGTCCCACACGGTTGCGGCCGATCGCCGGCTCGACACCCATCATTGCTGCCTGCTGCTCTACCTCGCTGCCGCCGCACACCGCCACGATCGACGGATGCGACTGATGCGCCTGGAGGAATTGCTCGACCTCGGCAACCACGGACGCGTGAAAGTTTTCCTCGTCCAGAGGCTGATCCATATTGGCAAACATGAGATCCTGCCACACCATCAAACCCAGCTCGTCGCAGAGTTCATAGAACTCGGACTGCTCATACGCACCGATTCCCAGCACCCGCACCATGTTGCAGCCAGCGTCGACCATCCGCTGCAACTCTTCTCGCAGGTTGGCTGGCTCCGTCCACAGGCGGACAATGTCGATCGGGACCCAACAGGCCCCGCGCGCGAACACGGCCACGCCGTTCACTCGCAGCCGCCATGCCCCAGCGCCCTCATCGACTTCTACGCTTCGAAAGCCGACGCGGCCCAATGAGAACTGCTCCGTCCCACCCGCATCCTCCACGACCACGTAGGCGTCGTGTAACGCGGGTGCTCCGTGAGTTGCAGGAAACCATGGCGCGATGCTGTCGAGAGCGAGCGCCCCAACCAGCCGCCCCCCGTCGCCGTCTGGCGCGACCCGCATTGGAGCGCGAGCTCCGTCGAGCTCGAGCCAGACGGAGGCCGATGCATCACGGGTCAGCTCGACGTCGACCTCCAGCAGTCCGCCCTCGGCGGTCATGCGCGCCCGCAGCGAGAGAACCGCCAGCTCGGGCACTGGACCGACAGTCACTGGACGCCACGGTCCGACAGGAGCGCACTCAGGGTTCCAGCCAGTCATCCGACCGAGAAACGAAGTGCGTATCCACCGGAGTTGCTGTGCCTCAACAAGTCGCGTCTTCCACCGCGGGCGGGGCCTGCGGATGGCGAGGTGCTGACGCAACGAGCGACATACGACAACCAGCTCGTTCTGGGCCTCGACGGCGAGGTCGATGTCGTGCGCCAGGAACATGTTCTCGCTGTGCAGGACGTGCTCCCCGTTGAGCCAGGCATCCGCGACCGTCGCCAGGCCACCAAAACGCAGTCGGGCATTCCCTGGCTCCGCGGGAAAACTGGTTCGAAACCACCAGTCGTCGACGTCGAAGTCGAACGACTTCCCGAGATCCCACTGCTCATGCTCTCGCAATGCGTCGGCCGCCGTACCAGGGACGCGCATTGGCAACCATGCTGCACCCTCGAGTGCGAGATCGGACGGGTGTTGACAGCTGCCTGCTGCCAGCGCGGCAACCTCCCATGAGGTCAACTCTGTGGTCTCAGGAGCCATACACCCGAACCAGCGGCGCGTAGACCGAATCCCATGCCTCGGACATTCGGTCGAACAACTCGTCGAGGTTGACGTCGCGGCCCGCAAGAACGCGAGCCAACTTGAATTGACACGTCTTGGCTGTCGCTGAAATCGACGCGAGCGCCTCCGCGGCACCATCGAGTTCGGGGCGTTCCAGCCACTTCACGAATTCCGAAGCCGTCGACGCCCAGGCACCGAGCTGACGGAGGGTGCCAAATGCGTACCCATGAAACCGGTCGGGATGCTGGCGCAGCCATGGCAGATCGGCCGTAATCCGCGTCGCGAGTTCGCGGGGCGGATTCCCATCTGGCCGATTGCCGATGTGCACCCGCACGAGACGCTCTGCGACGTCAGCCAGCTCCTCACGGGTGGGCTGGCGCAGCAACGACGTGTCGATCACTTCGACATACGGGGCAAGTGACGTCTGCGTCGACTCAGTTCGAAGCACGCCACGAAAGTCATCACCGTCCAACTCGAAGTAGCTGCGATTGTGAAAGTAACCAAGGCGCTCGTTGTCCACGTCGATCATCTGCGGCACGATGGTCGTCTTTTGATGTTGAGTTCCGTACGACACTCCGGCCGTGTCGGGCAGGAAGTATGCATCGGCTTCCAACGTCAGAAGATTCCCCAGCTCGATGTGAGCGATGACATGGTCGGCCAAAGGCCGCCACACGTTGATCTCCGCAACTTTGAGACCGTAGAGCTCCCAGAGATCGTTGGCGGGATGCTTGAAGAAGTCCCACTGTTCACCGTTGAAGCCGACATCGAGAGTGAAGGCAAGGCTCGCCAACGGGTCCAGATTCAGCGCGTTGAGCACCTCGATCCAGAGATCTACGTAACAGTTGGTCTCTGGCCAATCGCGGTCATCGTCGTGCAGCCAGTGGTGCTCGTAGCTCGCTGCGGTGATCGGCAGCAGCGAGTGCACCGTCATCCCCACAACCGAGTTCTGACGGCCGCCGGCCACGAGTCGATCGACATACCGTGCTCCGCGAACAACGCGACAGTGCATCGTTCGAGACCGAACCCCACGCACGACGAATGCGCCAACTCGCCCGACGGTGTCCGTATTTCGAACAGCTCGCCGAAATGATCCTGGTGATAGTTGATCGAGGCACACGCGGTGGGGTGCTCATCGCCGAACACAGGAATGAGGAACTCGATCTTCAACTGCTGCTCGCGTTGACTCATCGAGAGCAAACGGCCGGCTCTACCGAAGAACGCATCGTTCGCGACATCGGAGCCAACCTGAAGGCCCAGATCGGTGAGCAGTGCCGGGGTTCGTTCGAGCCATAGCTCGCGCCAGTCCAAAACATCATCCGGTGTGCCAACGCGAATGTGCTCAATCATCCGAAAGGCCTGCAGCCGCATCGGGTCCTGCGAGGGCTCGTGGCGAAAGCAATACTGACTGGTCTCGAAAACCTGCGCCTCGGCGAGCACCTGGTTCTGGAGCGTCGGATACACGGGATAGCAACACGCCGGTGTCAAGGCCAGATCACTCTGACTGAGATGATGCGCGTACGGTTCACCTCCGTCGAGCGTCTTGAGAAGTGACGCATACTCTGGCTCCCCACCTCGAAACGAGAAGACTGCGCCACACAGCTGGGGGAAGTTGCGCAGGTAGCCGATGCTGTCGAATGTCTTCTTCGGCAAGAGCGGGGGGAACTCCAGCTCGACCGCGTGCTCGGCCAATCCGGCAGCTCGGACGGCCCGCTTCAATCCAGCGATCACCTTTTCGAACTCGGCGGATCTTCCGTACACACCATCGGCGCCAGTTGGGATCAGCAGGCCCGCCGCGAACAAACGGTCGCGCATCGCGAGATGTGACTTGACGAGTTCTTCGGGCGACATTGCTCAGATCTCCTTTGCCACGCACAAGAGGCTGGCGTTGTGCTCAATGATGCGATCGTTGTGCACCATGACCGCGGCACTGTGAGCGTCACGAAGGTGTCGCCCCAGTGAGAACGGTGTGTCGTTGCGGTACGCAGCGATTCCGCACACGTTCATAGCGGCCTGGACGATCTGAACGACGGCGACCGATGCCGTCAGTTTGAGCTCGTTCATGCGGATCGCGAAACTGAGAGTCGAAGCAACTTCGGGATCCCGTCGAACCGCCTCGTATTCGTCAAGCGCCACCAGTACGCCGGCGCGCATCGCATCCAGCGCCGCCTGGGCGACGGCGAGGTGACGTGCTCCTGGTGGGGTGACACCGGGCGACTTGCGCGCAGCGGTACGCACAAAGATTCGCGCCTTGTCCATTGCATCGTCCGCGATTCCGAGCCACAGCGATGACCACAGGATGTGGGTGACAGGCAGCATCGTGCGCTCGGACACGTCGCTGTACGAGTGCGGAACGATCTGATCGACGGCACCGGTGGCCCGCAGGAGGTAGCCGATGCTGCACGTGCCCCTCATACCGAATGCATCCCAGGTGCCGCGAGGCTCTAGTTCTAGCAGCGGCCGCTGCACATGCACGATGACTTGGTCGCTTGCAGCTGCTTCCGTATTGCGCCGGGCGGTGACGAGGATGTCGTGGACATAGTCGCCGTAGGAGATGACAGTTGCGTTCTTCTCGAGGGCAAACTTGTCGCCGGAAACCTCGACTGCGCACACGCTGCTACGGACATCGCCGCCAACCCCGGCCTCGGACGTCGCGGAGGCGATGAGCCGGCCCTGGGAGGCGATCTCCGTAAGAAACTCGTCAAAGTGAGGCTGACCCTGGCAGTGCTCGACGACACACGCCACCTGAATCTGGTGCATCGCAAACACCATGGCCGTCGAACCACAGCTACGACCCAGCTCGGTACACATCGCCGAGATCTCGGCGTAGGAGCACCCACCGCCGCCGTAGGTCGTCGGCACGAGCGCACCAAGCAGCCCAGCCGAGCGCAATGCTGCAATGGAATCCGTCGGAAACACCGAGTCGCGATCGACCTGAACCGCCGCCGGGCCGACAACGTCCCGGCAAATCAGTTGCAGCGCTGAAAACAGAGCAGCAGCATTCGGAGAGCTCTGCACTTCAGTCCTCACCGGACACCTACTCGGCGCCGAGGAGCGCTTCGAGCGCACCGCTGAGGTTGGAAATGGACTCGAAGGTCGCCCGCTTCAACATCCGCTCCGGGAACTCGATGTCAAACTCATCCTCGAGCGCCAGCATCACATTCACACTCGCGTGCGACGTCAGTCCAGAGGCGTACAAACTCTCGTCGTCGCCAATAGAGGCGACATCGACGCCAAGCTTTCCGTGCTCTTCGAGCACCTTACGAACAATGAGAGCGCGCTCCATCGTTATTCCTCCCGACATCTTGCTGAACCTCTCGAACTTGACGGACGTCGCAGTTCCCCACTCATGGCGCGACCAGACCTGCGAAGACCGCCACGGCATACGCGCCGTCGTGTGAGAGTGACAGCGTGTGACCCTGAAGTCCAACAGCATCGGCACGCAGTTGTGCACTGCCGGTGAACGAAAGCTCAGGGGCGCCGGTGGAGTCGTTCACGACCTCGATGTGGCGATACGACAAACCGTCGACAGGCCTGAGCACCTTCACAGCGGCTTCCTTTGCTGCGAATCGCGCAGCCAAGCGCGCCGCCGACCAGCCACCGTTGACAGCACAGGTGGCGAGCTCGCGGTCCGTATACACGCGCCTCAAATACCGCTGGCCAAAGGTGTCGAGTGACGACTGAACATCGGGGACGTGGACGAGGTCCATACCGAGCCGAAGTTCAGAACGGGGCGGAAGTGAACTCAATTGGCCACCGACCCTGACGCGACAAACACCTCATCGGCAACTGCCGGCGAGGTCGGGCGAATCCGACGAACAACCAGCTGTACTGCCTTGAGCAGCAGCTGCTCAAAAGTGCGGAGGATGATCATGAGGTCGAGCGTGATCGACCAGTTCTCCACATAGAACAGATCAAGCCGACGGTACGCCATGAACGACGGGTTGTCACGGGCCTCCACCTGCCAGAGCCCGGTGATACCAGGCAGCACGCGTTCACGCTGACGCAAGTCGAGATCGAAGTTGGCGACCTCAGACGGAAGCGCCGGACGCGGGCCCACAAGACTCATTTCGCCACGCAGCACGTTGACCAGCTGAGGGAGCTCATCGAGACTCGTCTCACGAAGGAAGCGACCAATTTTGGTCACTCGCGGATCGCGATCCATCTTGAAGAGCGGGCCGTTGCGCTGGTTTGCGGCCTGCAACGTCGCAAGCTTTGCCTCGGCGTCGACCACCATCGTTCGGAACTTCAACACATCGAAGGTCGCTCCGCCCAAGCCGACCCGACGCTGCCGAAAGGTCACCGGCCCGCGATCGTTAGCCCAGATCAGTACAGCAATGACGACCAACAATGGCGCAGCCAGGATGAGCAGCAGCGCCGAGACCACGACATCGAATGTTCGCTTTACGATGACCTGCAACCGCGACAACGACGACGCCTCGACATACAACAACGGCTCATATGACAGCGGCAGCGAACGAAGTCGACGCGCGTCGATGCCGGAGACACCGGTCGCGAGGTGCACGTGGCCGTCGACGTTCTGTATGTTGCGAATCAACGTGTTCAGGCGCGTTGCGCTGACCGCGTTCGGCGACACCACGACTCCAGAGGCGTCGAGCCGCGCGACGAGCGCTTCTGTGAGATTCACTTCTCCGATCCAGCGAGTAGCAAGTCCTGTCGTCACAGCCTCGTCGTAGCTGCCAACGACACCCACCACCGCCATTCCAAGATCAGCGTGGGTGTCGAAGAGCTCGACGAGGCGAGACGCTTCGTCGTCGGTTCCGACGAACACGACCCGCCGCTGGTGTTGACCGTCACTTCGCCGCAGGGCCAGCCACGACCTGAAAATCGAGCGACTCACCACAATGAAGAACCACGACAGAATGGCGCCCAGAACGAGATATCGAATTCGTACACCCGTGCGAAGAACCCGGTCGACGATGATCATCCCTCCCGCGGTGAGCGCTGCTGCCCTCGTGCTACGGGTGAGTTCGAGGACCCTGACCACGCTCACCCGAGCGAGAAACAGACCTTGTGCCTTCATGGCGAGGAGGCCGATCGCAGTCGCCACAGCGACGACCACCAGCGCACGCCATTGGCCGCGTTGAGCCGGATACCCTACCACTTGTATGACGACGCCAAAGCCGAGCGCGTACGCTAACGCGTCGCCTCCGACTAGCGTCACCTTCAACTTGTGCCGCCCCAGTCTCGACTCCGAGGCTGAAGGTTTCGGGACTTGCTCTACGTTCTCGATCGTCTCCACCTCCTGCGCTGTCAAATAAGGGCTCTGTTCGACGCCGGCAGCACGGGACAATGACGACGCCGGGCGCTTTCGAGATACAATCTTTGCAGATTTCTTGAGACTGTCAGCACGTTGAGTGGTATGACTCGCGCGCTGGGTCGACAACTTCGACCGATGCGGCTCCGCAACCGCAACTGCACCATCACCATCAAGAGATTCCTTCACCCGCACAACCATGACTCTCCCGTCGTTAGCTGTATTCTACCCGCACTCGCAAACGCTGCGAGCGGTGGGTCCACCACTACAAAAGGTCGAACAGGCCCTCGGGCGGCTCGATCGTGACGACACCGGGGGTCGTTGCCACGATGAACACGATCGGGACCAGCGCGCCGGATTCGAGCTCCAACAAGTCGTGCGCGGGGTTGGCGACGACCGCAACACACCGTCCGTACGACTGCTGATCGGTGCCGACCACGTCGCATCCGATCAGGTCGCTGACGTACAACCCGTCGTCACTGAGCGCTGGCAGCGGCTCGGCCAGCAACGTCGAGTTGACGAATGCTTCGGCGGCCGTGCGATCGGCGAGACCGGCGAAGTGGACCAGCCAGCGGGTACCGGCCGGACGAGCGGCCTCGACCGTCAGCCACTTGTCGCGAGCCTTGACACGGGCACCGACGGCGAGCCGTTCGGTGCGGTCGGTCATCAGGTCGACGTACAGATCGCCGCGCACACCATGGGCGCGGCCGATGTGGCCAACTTCGACGAGCGTGCTGTCTGTCGGCATTGCTGCCAGCGAGCCGACGGGCTCAGTCAGCGAAGTCGACGTCGACTTCGACGTCGTCGCGGGTGGCGGCAGCGCGCACCACGGTGCGGATGCTCTGCGCAGTGCGGCCACGACGGCCGATCACGCGGCCGAGGTCGCCAGGGCCGACGCGAACTTCGAGCTTGACCCGACCACGGCTCTCGGCGCCCTCGACGATGACCAGCGAGGGGTCGTCGACGATGGAACGCACGACATGCGTGAGCACGGCGGTGGCGGTGGGTGCCAGTACTGGCTGATCTTCAGTCTGAACGTCGGTCATGACTGGGAATTACTTCGCCGCGCGAGCGGTGCCGAACTCGGCCCAGGCGCCCGAGATCTCGAGCAGCTTCTTGACCCGCTCGGTCGGCTGTGCGCCGTCCATCAGCCACTTGACGGCCTTGGCGTTGTCGACGTTGAGCGACGAAGGCTCGGTGCGGGGGTTGTAGGTGCCCACGATCTGGATGAACCGACCGTCGCGAGGCGAACGGCTGTCAGCCGCCACGATGCGGTACTGCGGTTGCTTGGTCTTGCCGACCCGAGTGAGACGCAGCTTTACTGCCATGCGACTTCAGTGCTCCCTATACAAAATGCGTTGACGACGTCGAAATACGAACTGCGTAAGGCTATCAATTGAAGTTGGGGAAGCCACCCGGCGCCCCACCCATTCCGGGAGGCAAACCGGGCATTCCACCACCGGGCATGCCGGGCATTCCGCCCATCCCAGCGGGCATTCCGGGGAAACCGCGACCGGGCTTGCCCTTCTTGCCCTTCTTGCCGGGCCGGCCGCCCATCGTGGCGCCCATCCGCTTCATCATCTTTTGCATCTCACCGAACTGCTTGACCAGGCGGTTGACGTCGCCAACCGTGGTGCCGCTGCCCATGGCGATGCGGTTGCGGCGACTGCCGTTGATCAGTTCCGGCTTGCGCCGCTCCAGCGGGGTCATACTGCGGATGATGGCCTCGATCGGCTTGAGCTGATCGTCGCCGATCTCGGCGCCCTTGAGCTCCTTGGGCATTCCGGGCATCATGCCCATCAGGTTGCCCAGCGGGCCCATCTTCTTCAGCGCCTGCATCTGCTCGAGGAAGTCGTCGAGCGTGAACTCGCCCTCCATCAGCTTCGTGGCAGCGGCCTCTGCCTGGTCCTTCTCGAACGCCTGCTCGGCCTGCTCGATGAGGGTGAGCATGTCGCCCATGCCCAGGATGCGCCCGGCCATGCGGTCAGGGTGGAACTGCTCGAACTCGCTGAGCTTCTCGCCGGTACTGGCGAAGGCGATCGGCCGGCCGATGACTTCCTTGACGCTGAGCGCAGCGCCACCGCGAGCGTCGCCGTCCATCTTCGACATGATGACGCCGTCGATGGCCAGCGTCGCGTGAAACGCCTCGGCGACGCCGACAGCGTCCTGTCCGGTCATCGCGTCGATGACCAGGAACGTGTAGTCGGGCTGCACGGCCTGCGAGATCTGGCGGACCTCTTCCATCAACTCGAAGTCGATGGCCAGACGGCCGGCGGTGTCGACGATGAGCACGTCGCGACCGAGACGGCGTGCCTCTTCCAGACCGCGGCGAGCGGTGGAGACCGGGTCGCCGGGCTCGCTGAACACGGGGACGTCGATCTGACGGCCGAGGGTGCGTAGCTGTTCGACCGCGGCGGGGCGCTGGAGGTCGGCGCCGACCAGCAACGGCTGGCGGCCCTGGCTCTTGAACCAGCGGGCCAGCTTGGCCGAGTTGGTGGTCTT
>DAORTY010000012.1:0-52966 GCA_035432905.1 Ilumatobacteraceae bacterium
CGACCTGACGGCGGCGGAGTTCCGCGAGCTTTGGCTCGTCGATGGCTGCGGCCACTCGGTTCAAGAAGTAGCCGCAGTCGTCGGCCAACGCCGCGAGACGGTGAGCCGAAGGCTGAACCAGACCCGAAGCCAAGTTCGGTTGAAGGCCACTCTCGCGGCTGTGTGAGCAACAATCATTGTCGGTCGGTCGGCGCGCTTGCGTACAGACAGGTTCCGGCACAGCCGGTCACAAGCACGCCGCCTCCGCGCGTTACCTATCTGTGACATCCTCTGAGGCCATGGCTGCGACCGGCGCGACTGCTCGACTACTGACGCCGTCGAAGGTGACAGCCTGGTTGGACTGCGCGCACTTTCTCACGCTGCAGCACGAGGTCGAGAGCGGCACACGCGAGCGACCGAGCGGCGCCATGGGCGAGCTTGCCCGGCTTCTGATGGCCAAGGGCCTGGAGCACGAGCAGGAGTGTCTGGCTGCCTACGAAATAGACCCCGGCGATGTGTACTCCGTCCCGCCGTGGGACAGGACTGCCGAGACCTTCGCGGCCTTCGTCGAGCGATCAGCAGGGGTGTTGGCCTTCGGGCACAAAGTCGTGTTTCAAATGCCGTTCGTGCACGACGGAATGCGCGGTATCGCCGACTTTCTCCTGCGCGTCGATCTTCCCGACGACAAGTTCACGTACGAACCAGTCGACGCGAAGTTGGCTCGTAAGGAAGCGAAGCCCGGCCACGTACTGCAGCTGTGCTTCTACGCCGAGGCCATCGAGGCGCAGCTCGGCGTTGGCCCGGAGCGAGTGCACGTATGGCTCGGTTCGGGCAGGGTCGAATCGATCCGGCTGGCCGACGTTTGCGCCTACTGGCGGCGACTCCGCAAGCAACTCGCCGCTGCGCTGGAGCCTGTAGGCGATGCGCTGGCGACCACACCGATCAAGTGCAACTACTGCACCTACTGCGACTTCGCCGATGTATGCACCGCTCACTGGCGAGAGGCCGATGCGCTTCAGTTCGTTGCAGGCATTCGCAGCGCAGAAGCGAGCCGGCTGACGGAGGCTGGGGTGGCGACGCTCACAGGGCTGTCAGGGCGCGCCGAACCGGTAGCTGACCTGCGACCTGAGCGACTTTCACGCCTCAACACCCAGGCCAAGTTGCAGGTCAGCGCCCGCGGACTCGCTGAAGACGAGCCACCGCCCTACCGACTGATCGACGACGCAACTGACGACGAGCGCGCATCAGGTTTGGCGGCACTGCCCGCGCCCGACAACGGGGATGTCTTCCTCGACTACGAGGGACACCCCTTCTGGCGCGCAGACGCCGGCCTCTTCTTCCTGTTTGGACTTCTGACTCGGACCAACGATGGCGAGTGGACGTTCGACGATCGGTGGGCTCACGACAAGGCCGACGAGGCCGCCCAGACGAAGGCGCTCATTGAATACTTTGCCGAGCGCCGCACGGTGCATCCGGGCATGCACGTGTACCACTACAACCACACGGAGCGCTCGGGCCTGCAAGCGCTGGCTGCCGAGCACGGCGCTGATCAAAGTCTCTTGCAGCAGTTGGTCGAGTCGGGTCTCTTCGTCGATCTCCTCCCGATCGTTCGCAACGGACTGCAGGCGGGTGTCGAGTCCTACGGGTTGAAATCGATGGAACTGCTCACCGGCTATCAGCGCAGTCATGACATCGACAAGGGCGCCAGCGCCGTCGTCGAGTACGACAAGTACATGAAGGCACCAGCGGACGGAACCGAGATTCTCAGCCGCATCGCCGCCTACAACGAGGACGACGTCCGGGCAACTCGCGCCCTGCGCGACTGGCTGGTCGAACGGCGCGATCCAGAGCTGGAGTGGCGCGAGGCGTTCATCGAGGCCGATGACTCTACGAACCCTGTGATCGACGCCCAGATTGCGGAGCTCTTGGCGTTTGCGCCGGACTCGCCGGAGCGTCTGATGGGCAACGTGCTCGGTTACTGGCTCCGCGAGGGACGAGCGAACACAGCGCAGCTCCTGGCGCGAGCGAGCAAGGACCCGGATGAGTTGTTGACCGATCCGGATGCGCTTGCCGGGCTCACTTTCGTCGGTATGGCCGACCAGTTCGGCAAGACAGGCAAGAAGTTGAAGTGGCCGGCCGCCACCTTCCACTTCCCGCCACAGGCCGTCGGGCATGGCCTCGACCCTGAGGGGAACCCTCGTGGAGTCAGCGTGTGCTTCAAAGCCGACGACGCTGCTCCTGGCTGGTTGAAGGTCATCGCAATCTCGCCCGACGATGGATTCATCGAGTTCGAATGGAAGCAGCAACACGACGATCTGGGCGTTCACCCAACCGCCGTCGTGGTGAACGGATGGGTATCTCCGCGCCCCAAGCCCGAAGCCCTCTCTGTGCTCGCCGCCGACCTGCTCGCCCACGCCGCAGGTACGTCGGTGACAAATGCGCTTCTGCGCCGCAATCCGCCTGCATTCACAACGGGCGGCGGGCCAGCCGGTGGACTCTTCACAGATGACCTGGCCGATATCGCGCAGTGGGTCGTGCAGCTCGAACACAGTTACGTGCCCATCCAAGGCCCGCCAGGCACCGGTAAGACCTTCACCGGCGCACACATCGTGCACGCGTTGGTGAAGGCAGAAAAGCGCGTCGGGATCACGGCGATGAGCCACGCTGCCATCGACAACCTGCTGACCGAGGTTGTGGATGTCTTCGAGACTGCCGGAGATCTCGAGTTGCTGATGGTCGCACGTCGGGGCACGACTTCGTCGGCGCCCGACATTCCGCAGATCACCTTGGTCAAGGACAACGCGAAGTGCGCAGAGCCGGCGTTCAACGTCGTGGCGGGCACCACCTGGCTGTTCGCAGGCGAGGACATGAGCGACGCGAAAGTCGACGTGCTGATAGTCGACGAGGCCGGCCAGCTCGGGCTCGCCGATGCGCTGGCAGCCACCCGCTCCGCACACAACGTCGTGCTCCTCGGTGACCCCTTGCAACTGCCGCAGGTCTCGCAGGCGTCTCACCCCGAGGGCTCCGGCGCAAGCGTGCTCGAACACGTTCTCGGCCCCGGCGTAGCGACCATTCCGCCAGACCGTGGCGTGTTCCTCACCGAGACACGACGCATGCATCCCGACGTCTGCCGGTTCATCTCCGACCAGATCTACGAAGGCCGGCTGGGGTCGCACTCGTCGTGCGCAACACAGGGAACGGACCAGGGCACTGGCCTGCGCTGGCTGCAGGCGCACCACGAAGGCTGCTCGACCGAGTCAATGGTCGAGGCAGAACTGGTTGCCGAAAAGGTGGCCAGCATGATCGGATCGAGCTGGACCGATGCCCGTGGCAAGACAGCGAAGCTCACCGGACAGGACTTCATGGTCGTCGCGCCCTACAACGACCAGGTACGCCTGCTTCGAGCGAAGTTCGACGCCGACCCGTTGCTGGCGGGCGTCAAGGTTGGCACGGTCGACAAGTTCCAGGGCCAACAGGCTCCCGTCGTGTTCTTCACGATGACGACATCCACGGCAGCCGACATGCCCAGAGATTCGCAGTTCCTGTTCTCACGGAACCGTCTGAACGTCGCACTCAGCAGAGCCCGCTGCCTAGCGTTCGTGGTCTGCACCGACGAACTGTTGAACAGCCGAGCGAGAGACATCGACGAAATGATCCTCATCGCAACCCTCTGCGCTGCGGTCGACTACGCGGAGGCGCGCGCGTGACCGCCGCCGAAGTCCTGCCCACCTTCTATCAAACCTCGCAGTGCGAATTCACTCATCCGGACGTCATTGACTCGGCTGGAAGGCTAGGCCGAGGCGCGCGACTAGGTTGCCGTGATCGAACACAAGCCGGTCATGACCGGACTGCTGCGGACGAGACGGGACAACTTCGGTGACGGGACTAACGAAGCAGCAGGAGGCCAAGCTCAGCGCACAGCTAGAGAAATGGCGACAGGATCTTGTCAATCTGACGAAGCGCAATAAGGCGCTCTACTTTCGGCACTTGAAGACCGCGTCGCTCGAAGTCGTCGCTCCGTCAATGGCGCAGATCTTCGCCAGGCTCGAGACCTCCCCTTGGATGTTCCACCTGCCGCCAGAGGATCCAGATGCGGGCGAGGATGAACCGCCGCAGGCGGCGGTCACACGCTCGTCCACTGAGCTCCTCACGACCAAGAAGTCGTCAAAGGAGTTGCTCGCCGCTCTGCGAAGTCTTGAACGTACGGCGAACCAGACACTCCTGGACACGGGCCTTTCCGTTCTCTACTTGAGCTTCGGCATGCTGAAGTGGATTGACCCACTCGATGGCAAGGGGCACGAGAGCCCGCTGCTGTTACAGCCTGTGACGCTCGCCCGCCCCGGACGGCCAAACGAGTTCCATCTCAACGAGGCGGACGACGACCCCGTCATCAATCCGTCGTTGACGATCAAGCTCGCGTCCGACTTCGGGATCACCATTCCGACGATCGACGAGTTCGATGCTGACCCGAAGTCCGTTGTGGAGAGGGTTCGTTCCGCAGTCTCCAAGCAGAAGGGCTGGTCGGTGGAGGAACGGGTGATTCTGACGACCTTCACCTTCCACAAAGACGCCATGTATCGGGACCTCATCACAAACGCCGCAGCCGTAGCCGCACACCCGCTCGTCCAATTGGCTGCTGTAGGCGCAACGGCTGGCGCCGAGCGTTTCGCTTTCAGCCCACCAGACGACGATGAGCTCGACCGAGTGGCACCACCCGAGGAGCTCGTGAGCATTCGGGACGCTGACTCCACCCAACGGAAGTGCATCATCGCTGCCCGAGATGGCCGCAGCTTTGTGATGGACGGGCCGCCGGGGACTGGAAAGAGCCAGACCATCACCAACGTCATCGCCGAGCTACTTCACGCTGGGCGCCGAGTGCTGTTCGTTTCGGAAAAGGCGGCGGCCTTGGACGTTGTTCACAACCGCCTCAGCGAGGCCGGACTTGCCGAGTTCGTGTTGACGCTGCACAGCCACAAAGCCACTCGAAAGGACGTCGCAACGACTCTCGGTCGAGCACTTGAGGTGAGCCCGCGCGCCACCGCGCGATTCAAGGAGACCGATCGCACAAAACTCGTTCAACTTCGGCAGGAGCTCAGCGACTACGCCATCGCCGAGAACGTTCGACGTCTGCCACTTCAGCAGTCGCTGCATCAGGTCCTCGGTCGCATTCTCCAGCTTCAGCATCTCCCTCACGCTCCAGTCGCATCCACGGTCGATGCGCACCTCACTCCCGAAGCGCTTGGGGAACACGTTGGTGCCGCGGAGCGCCTGGGGCGAGCTTGGGGCCCGATCTCCCGAGGTGATGGGTTCCTCTGGAGATCAATGAGAGACTCGACTGTCTCGGTGGGACGTCAGCAGCAGGTGGACGGCTTGTTGACAACCTGTGACCTCGCAGTTGATGCGCTATGTCAGCAAGCTGCTGGCCTCGACGACTCGCTCGGACTCGGTTGGTCGACGACAATGGCCGGCGCCCAGCAGCTTCACCACCTGACGTCTCTGGTCGAGAGCCACCCCCACCGAGCAGACCTTCCGGTTCACTGGCTGACCACCTCTGACATCGGGGATGTCGCAGCCGTTGCCACCGAACGTCGGGCACAGTCAGTGAGCCATTCCGCCGCGAGCGCGCGAGCTGAACAGATCGCCGGCACGGCATGGAGACTTGCTCCGCACAACCAGCACAAACCGCTCCTCGAGCTGTTGGCCCAGTTGGGCAGCATGCCGGTACCGCTCGCAGATCCGAGCGAGCTGAATTCTTCCTCGATCGCCTCGGGCCTCGGCACGCTCTCCGACCTCGACGCCGCCATCGGCACGATGGGCGACGACGTCGCTCGGATCCAAGCAGGGTTTGGATTTCCGCGATCCAGCCCCACAATCGCTACGTGCGAGGAGTTGGCTGAGCTCGCCACCTTCATCGGAAGTCCCCACCCGCCGGAGCCGGCATGGCTCAGCCCCGTTGTGCAAGCGTCGCTGCAGGACGCGACCACTGTGATGTCGGAGCTTCTGACGGACTACCGATCGCGACGCGAGTCGCTGAGGAGCACGTTCACCGACGGCGTGCTCGACTTGGACCTGATCCCACTACAGGCACGCCTCAAGGCAAACAACGGCATCAAGAAGCTTGGGAGCACCTACAGGGCCGACAAGGCACTCCTGGTGCCGTTCGTGGTGAGCGGAAAGGTCAATGCCCAGGTCGTCCAGTCGCTGGACGCGGCCATTGCTTGGAAGCAGCTCAGCGAGCGACTCACGGCGGCGGAGGCGATGCACAGCGGACTTCTCGGCAGCTACTACCAGGGACGCCTCGAAACTGACCTCGAGCGTGTCGAACGAGCAATCCACGTGGCTCAGCGCTCGATGGCGCTCTGCCACGGCAATCCACCACCCCTGCTTTCGCAGCAAATCGGTGTAGCTGCAACACCCGGTGCGGAAGTGCTGCAAGCCGGGGTCCGCCTGCAGACGACACTCGCCGGCTGGCACGCTGGAGTCGCACCTGCCCTAAGCGACTTCGCGCCTAACGCAGATGCGCTGAACATCGACGAGCTTCGGCCGTGGGCACATGCCACCTCGGAGCGCTTGGCATCGGTCGCCGCGATCCTCGCTGCTACAGCCCAATCCAGCACCGTTGCGCTCACCGTTGGGGAGTCCGTCGAGCTCCTCGGGAGCAGCCAAGCCGCCAAGGAGATCGAGAGGGCGGTGCAGCAGACCGGCGACGCAGATCGAGCGCTACTGGGTCCCACCTACGAGGGACTCACCTCGGACTTCGACCAGATTCACAAGGACCTCGCATGGGCCCGATCCATCATCACGGCCACCGGCACCGAGCTCACGGAAACCGCCGCCGCCGACCTTCTCGTCATGGCGTCGACCGCCGACCACCTCGGCATGAGCCTGAGCGCTGCCACGAAAGCTTGGGTCAGTGTCGCAGACCTATTCCAGCAACCTTGGCGCGATCAGCTATCGAAGGACTTCTTCGTCTCGTTCGACGATGGGCGCGCGCTCCTCAGCGAACTGCACGACACCTCGGGTGACATTGACGAGTGGTGTCGGTACGCCACCTCACGCCAGGAGCTGGTCGATGCTGGGTTCGAACAGGTCGTGACATTCGCCGAGGAACAGAGCGTCGAATTCGGAGATGTGTCCAAAGTTGTCGAGCGTTCGATCCTGGAGAGTTGGGCTGACTCTGTCATCTCTGGTGATAGTCGCCTGAAGACCCTCGCTCCCAGTGAACGCAACAACGTCGTCGAGCAGTTCCGAGATCTCGACCGTGCGCTCGTCGCAAACGCCGCAGCGCGGGTTATCAACGAGTGCGCGAAGCAGCGGCCTTCAACTGCGTTGGGGGCCGCCGGCATCATTCGTCGCGAGGCGCAGAAGAAGACCCGCCACAAGCCCATCCGTACGCTCCTTGCGGAGACGAGGGAGGTCGCGCTCGCACTGAAGCCTTGCTTCATGATGAGCCCGCTCTCCGTCTCTCAGTTCCTCCCCCCGGATATCGGTTTCGACGTCGTGATCTTCGACGAGGCATCGCAAGTTCGGCCAGCCGATGCCGTGAACTGCATCTACCGCGGCAAGCAGATCATCGTGGCCGGCGATCCTCGACAGCTGCCCCCCACAAACTTCTTCGAGCAAGTCACCGAGGAAAGCGCAGACGAGTTCGACGAGGAAGCCCCCGAAGACTTCGAATCCGTTCTGGACATTTACCTGGGCAGCGGTCTTCCGCCGCTCTCACTGCAATGGCACTACCGCAGCCAACACGAAGCACTCATCACGTACAGCAACTACAAGTTCTACGGTGGACGTCTGCACACCTTCCCTGGTGCGATCGAAACGGCCGACGACGTCGGAGTAGAGCTGTTCTTTGCAGGTGGCACGTACCGACGGGGCGGCGCGAGAGACAACCCCGTGGAGGCTGCCGCAGTTGTTGATCGGGTGCTCTTCCACCGCCGCAACGACCCCAACATGACCCTCGGCGTCGTTGCCTTCTCCTCAGCCCAGGAGTCTGCGATCCTTGCGGAAATCGAGCGCCGGTCGGCGAAGGAACCCGAGCTCCCGGAACTACTCACGGACGATCGGCTCGACGGATTCTTCGTGAAGAATCTTGAGAACGTGCAGGGCGATGAGCGCGACATCATCATCTTCAGCATCGGCTACGGCCCCGATGAGCATGGCAAGTTCACGGAGCAGCTCGGTCCCCTCGGGCAGAAGGGCGGCGAGCGTCGTTTGAACGTTGCGATCACGCGCGCACGAAGACGGCTTGAGGTCGTCACCTCCGTACGGGCTGCTGATTTCCCCGGCACATCGATGGCCGAGGGCATCCGACACCTTCAGCGGTATCTCGACTTCGCTGCCCGCGGAGTCAGCGCCCTTGCCCTCGAAGTCAACCCAACCAACGGTGATGCTGAAAGCCCCTTCGAGGAAGCGGTACTCAGCTACATCGCGAGTCTCGGGTTCGACGCCGTACCGCAGGTTGGTGTCGCTGGCTACCGGATCGATATGGGGGTCCGACACCCCACTCGACCGGGCGAGTTCGCAATTGGCATCGAATGCGACGGCGCCGCCTATCACTCATCCACTGTTGCGAGAGACAGAGACCGACTCCGCCAGGACATCCTCGAAGGGCTCGGCTGGACACTGCACAGAATCTGGGGCCCATCGTGGTACCGCGACCGTCGCGGCCAGGAGCAGATTCTCAAGGCGGCGATCGAAGCCGCCTTCGAAGGGCAACGTCAGAGCAGAGCTTCGAAGCCGAAGAAGGCCGATACACCGGTCATCGAGATCGACACGGTCGATCTCGACGAACCACCAGCATGGACCGTGCCGTACCAGCTCAGCCATTGGCGCCCAGCACATCGATTCGTCGACATTCTCTCTCTTCCCACGGCCGAACTAGCCGTAGGTATCGAGGTGATCTGCGCAACTGAGGGGCAGATTCATGGGGACCTCCTTCGCCGCCGAGTGTGCGAGTCATTCGACTTGCAACGAATGGGAAGTCGAATCAAGGAGGCCATCGACGCCGCCATCACCACGGCACTCAAGAGGCGATCAGTACTCCACGGCGACGCTGGCTTTCTACGAGCAATCTCCTACGACCCGCTGGTTCGGGTTCCCACCAGCGACGAACGAACCAATCGCATAGTGGCCCATGTCGCCCCTGCTGAGCGCCAGGCAGCGATTCAACATCTCGTCAGAGACAGCCAGCGAGTGGAGCTTGACGACCTGCGCGTTGCGTTCGGACGGCTCTTCGGTTGGAAGAGAATTGGAGCAGACATCGAGGCCGCCTTCGACAGAGACGTGCGCCAGCTCGTCAAAGACGGAGAGATCGCACTCGACGGCCACCGCCATGTCATCGATGTCAAGTAACAGATGGCCGACACGTCGTGGCCCACGATTCGTGCGCCCGTGTCCACCTACAGTGGACAATCAATTGAGACGAGGGGTGATCAGCCCCTACCCGGTGACCAGTGCGATGAGGTCTGAGTAGTCCTTGACGACGCCGTACTTCACGCCCTTCGGACCTTCGTCGCTGAGCGAGGCGAAGAACTTCTTGGCGCACTCGATCTTGGCAATCTCGACGCCACGAAGCTCCAACGTCTCCATCGAACCCTTTGTCTCTGCGACAAAGTACACGTGCTGCACGCGGCCTTCCTTGAACGCGATGGCCCAGTCCGGGTTGTAGTTGCCAACCGGTGTGGGGATAAAGAAACCACGTGGCAGCTTGGCGTAGACCGAGATCTCCGAACGTGTCTCGAGGTCCTCCAAGAACGCTCGCTCTCCTTTGGAATCGGTCACTGCGTAGTCGTATCCAAGTTCGGTCGACGATCGCCCTCACGCCAGACGCGAGCGCCTACCAAAGCGAGGGGGATTCAGCTCGATCTACCGTTGCTGGCAAATGCGGCGGTCTCCCGCGTCAGGGGCGTCGCCATAGCGCGTGAATACCTGGCTGCGACGCGAGGACCGAGCAAGAGGCGATTGCCTCACGATGAGGGGGTCGCTGGGTGTACGGAACCCATAGGCTCGGCCTTGTGATCAAGTCCGCCAGCCAGTACCCAGTGCACACCCTGCTCGGTCATGAAGGGAATCTGCAATACAAGATCCCTCCCTACCAGCGTGAGTACTCCTGGCAGAAGGCAGAGTGGGAGGCTCTCTTCCAGGATCTCCTTGAAGCTGACGGCGCACACTTTGTTGGCACGATTATCACCCTGAACCAAACCGACGACGCCGCAGACAAATCCGTCTTGGAACTGATCGATGGTCAGCAACGAATGACGACCTTGACACTCTTGCTCGCCGCGATCTATTCGGTGCTCAAGCTGCACGAAGATGAACTGGACGAGGACGATCGGACAGACGTCACCAATCTCGGCCGGCAACTGATTCGCAAGCAGGACGGCGAACCTCGGGTCATTCCGCAGAAGCAGGGACACAACCGCGACGATTACGTGACCGTCCTCGCCGAGGCGGGACTGAAAGTCGACCCAGCATGGAAGACCTACTTCTCAGTGCGGCGCATCTCGAGGTGCTACCAATACTTTCGCTCCTCGATCCTCAGGCTGGCTGAATCTGAGGGCGTTGACGAGGTCGAGGCAGCCAAGCGGATGTTGGACGCAGCTCAGCATGCAGTCATCGTCAAAATTGAAGTCGCCAGTCACGCCGATGCGTTCGTCCTCTTCGAGTCCCTCAACAACCGGGGCATGCCGCTGACCCCTGTCGACCTCATCAAAACTCATCTGTTGGCTGAGGCCGAGCGCAAGGGCATCATGCACGTCGACGAGGCGTTCAAACGGTGGAACGAGATGCTCACGAGCCTGGGGGACACCTACGCTACTCATGAACGGTTTCTTCGCCACTACTACAACGCGTTCAAGGCTGAGCTCCCTGAGGTCGCGAACGCGCCAGTCGCGACGAAGTCTCGACTCATTCGGATCTACGAGGTGCTCTTAGCCGACAGCATTGAGGAGCGGGTTGGAGAGCTGATCGCTGCCAGCAGGATCTACGGTCGCATCACGGGTTCGGTTGAGACTGAGAGCCCGAATGAGCTACACACTGCGCTGCGTCAGCTCACTCGCGCGCAGGGTGCACCGTCGTACGTCCTCGTGATGTGGATGATGAGCAAAGCCAAGCTATTGGAAGTGAGCGAAACTCACCTCGTCGACGTGGTGAAGCGACTGACCAGCTTCTTCGTTCGACGTAATCTGACCGGCTTCCCTCAGACCTACGCGCTGCCCAAGCTGTTCATGGACATTGTGGCCAGGTTGGAGGCGGTCACCGGCGAGGCGGCGGTCAGCTTGGTGTCGGCAGAGTTGACCGGAGCCTCGTCGGGTGACGAGGCGTTCCGCGAACGCCTCGAGGGGGCGATCTACGACGAGAACACCGACGTCACTCGCTTTGTGCTGGCGACATTGGCAGAAGATGCGATGACGAGAGAGACCTCGGTTGACCTGTGGGAGCAAGAGAAGGGGCACTTCGTCTGGACGATCGAGCACGTCTTCCCGCAAGGTGACAACATCCCTGCCCCATGGCAAGAGATGCTTGGTGGGGCGAAGGCTGCGGAGGAGGCGCACGAGGGACACGTTCACCGCCTCGGCAACCTGACCATCACGGCGTACAACAGCAACCTCGGCAACAAGTCGTTTGTCGACAAGCGAGATCGGACAGACGCTGGCGGCCATTTCATCGGTTACAAGAACGGCCTGTCGCTGAACTCAGGGCTGGCCTCGAAGGATTCCTGGGTCGTTGCCGACATCGAGGAGCGGACCAAATCCCTCGCAGATCAAGTCATCGGGCGGTTCCCGCTCGGATAGGCGGCCGGTGCCTCGTCGACTGTGCGCTGGGGGCCCGGCGACCAACTCGTGATGCGTCCTCCGACTCACCAACGAATGGCGGAACGTGCATCTGGGTGACGCGGCGCTATCCGGTGACCAATGCGATGAGGTCTGAATAGTCCTTGACGACACCGTACTTCACGCCCTTCGGACCTTCGTCGCTGAGCGAGGCGAAGAACTTCTTGGCGCACTCGATCTTGGCAATCTCGACGCCACGAAGCTCCAACGTCTCCATCGAACCCTTTGTCTCTGCGACAAAGTACACGTGCTGCACGCGGCCTTCCTTGAACGCGATGGCCCAGTCCGGGTTGTAGTTGCCAACCGGTGTGGGGATAAAGAAACCACGTGGCAGCTTGGCGTAGACCGAGATCTCCGAACGTGTCTCGAGGTCCTCCAAGAACGCTCGCTCCCCCTTGGAATCGGTCACGGCGTAGTCGTATACGTGCCGTTCCAGCTTCTTGCCGGCCAGCGCCAGGTTCTGCTTGGTCTGGTTCTGGGTGAAGATGGCGCTGTCGAAGCGGTCGTCGAGAATGTCGTAAGTGAGGTGCTCGACGATCACGGTGGCCTTCTGTTCGTTGATCAGCTTGGCCACTTGCGTGATGAACTGTTCGGGGTTTTGGCGGTACTTCGCAAAGGTGGCTTGCAGCACGCCGCTCAAAATTGTGGCGGTGGTCCGCCGGGTGAGCTGCGTCTTGTCGGTGATCTCGCCGAGCAAGTCGTACTTCACCTGCGAGCCCGCGGACACACTTTCCACCTGGGTCGAGCGGCTGCCGACAGAGAAGCCCTTGCCATCAGCCAAGTCATCGGCGCCCAGCGAGCCACGCTGCTGGCCGGCCTCCACGATGTACTGCAGCGGGGTGACCACGAGGTGGCGATCGAGCGACTCGATGCACTTTCGAATCAGCTCGGCGGAGTCGAATGCCACTTGGTAGACGGCCTTGTGGTTGATCCGCCCCCACAGCTCTTGGAACTCCTTCTTGTCGAAGTTGGCCTGGTTCAGTGGAATGGGCTTCGGCTTGCGGTCGTCGCCGGGTGTCGGGATGCCGAGGTGTAGGGAATCGACCAACGCGGCCACCTGGTGGTGGAACGGCTGCAGCTCTGCGGGCATCTCAGGTACGTCGGTGTCGGCACGTTCCAGCCACTTGTCGGTGAGCTGATCGTCGTAGTCGATGTAGTCGTTCTTCGCGAGCCAGTGGCGCAGTTGCTTAGCCTGATCCGTCGTGATGGTGTGCGCCACCGAACCGTCGAGCTGCTTCAGCATCTTGCCGACGAAGAACTCGGCGGTCGCCTTGCGCGGTCTGGCAGAGAGCGACTCGGCGATCTCCTTCTGCAGGCCCGTGACGAAGTCGGTGTACGACTCGTCGGTGACCACAGTGAGCACGTTGATGTCATGCACGGTGGCTGGATCGTCCATCCGTTCGCCGTGCTGGTCGACAGCGAGCCGAAGCCCGCGACCGATCTCCTGGCGGCGCGAGATGGTGTTGTCGCTCTTCTTCAGCATGCCCATCACGAACACGTTCGGATTGTCCCAACCCTCACGCAGAGCCGAGTGGGAAAAGATGAACCGCACCGGCTCGTCCAACGACAGCAGTCGCTCTTTGTCCTTCAGGATCAGGTCATAGGCGTCAACGTCTGCGGATTGTCCGGCGTCATCGCCACGAGCAGCGACGGACGGGTCGACCTGTCGCTTGGTCTTCTTGTCGATGGAGAAGTAGCCCTCGTGCACCTGGCGCACGGTGTCGCGTTGAAGGTAAGCGTGGTAGCTGCCGGCGAACTCCATCTCGCCGAGCACTTCGGCGACGACCTGCGCGTACTCCTCTTCGAATACGCGGGCGTACTGACCAAGTGTGTCCTCGCGCTCGTAGTCGCGGTACTTGGCGACTTCGTCGATGAAGAACAGCGAGAGCACCTTCACGCCCAGCGGGTGCAGTTCGAGCTCTTTGTCGATGTGGGCTCGGATGACCTCGCGGATCTGGATGCGCCGCTTCGTTTCCTCGGTCACGTCTCGGTCGGCAAGCTGGCCAGCAACGACGGTGTCACCGTTGCTGAGGTCAAGTACGTCGCGGGTGGCGTCGATGTCGGTGACGAACAAACCCTTGTACGCCTCAATGCCGCCGGAGAGATCGTGCAGGTTCGAGCCCTGCGAGAGGCGTTTCACCTGGCGCACGATCGGCCCGCCTTTGGTCTGCACCTCCAACTCCACCCTCGCCTGCGGCTTCGAACCCTTGGCGAGCACGATGGCGTCGAGGTACAGGTAGGCGGTGGAACCGGCAAGACCTTTCACGGTGATGCCGCGCACCGAGATCTTCTTCACCAGTTTCTGGTTGTAGGCGTCGAGAGCGTCGAGGCGGTGCACCTTGGTGTGATCCACCTTGTGCGTGGCGGAGTAGCGCAGCACCATGAGCGCCTTGAAGCGAGCGAGGGCGTCGAGCGACTTCGCGGCACCGAGCTTTTGCGGCTCGTCGATAATCACGATCGGCCGGTTGGCGCTGATGACGTCGATCGGCTTTCGTGACTGGAAGTCGTCGAGCTCGCGAAAGATCTTCCTGGCCTCTGTCGAACTCCGCTTTCCGTCAGCCGCCTTCTGTTCCGCGTCTGCAGCAGCGTTGAACGCCTGGATGTTGATGATCATCACTTGCACGCCGGCATCGGAGCTGAACCGCTCCAGCTCGTGCAGCTGGGTGGAGTTGTAGATGAACGTGCGCGGCTTGGTGCCGTAGGCCTGTTGAAAGTGTTCGGCGGTGATGTCGAACGACTTCTTCACCCCTTCACGAATGGCGATCGAGGGAACGACCACGATGAACTTCGACCAGCCGTAGCGCCGGTGCAGCTCCATGATCGTCTTGATGTAGACGTACGTCTTGCCGGTGCCCGTCTCCATCTCGATGTCGAGGTTGGGTGCCCCGGGGGCAGCTTTGCTGTCGACAGCCGACGTGGAGAGCGGCAGCCCGCGGGCGCGTTGGACGTTGTGCAGGTTGTCCAGCAGTTGCGTTGGCGTCAGCACGATCTCGGCGTTGCGCAGGCCGGAGTCGGCACGGTCGCTGAACAGCGCAGCGGGTTGTGCGACGGCGTTGCGGCCGGGGTCGACACGGTAGGTGACGCCATCGATGCGTGGCTGGCCGGCGAAGCAGTCGACCACCGCGTCGACCGCCTCGGTCTGGTACTGCTGGACCTTGAACTGCAGTTTCACGGCCGGCCCTTTCGGCGAGCTTTCGGCAACGTATGGATATCGAGCGCATGCCGTACGAAAGCGAATGTGTCGCTGACCTGGGGAAACGCGACGTTGTCCACAGGGAACGTTTGGATACGGCTTTCGTAGCTTTCGTCACTCACCGCGTTCGTATCCAAACTGGGACTCCTTTCGGCATGCTTTCGGCAAACCTTCATTGCGGACGTGTACCGAATGAAAGCAATACCGCCTCTGACCTGCGGATATTCGCAGTTGCCCACAGGCAGCGGCTTTCGGCGGATTGGATATCCTTTCGGCATCATTCGGCACGCACCCACGACGAATGCGCCCGCGACCCAGCGTTGCGGATCTTGCCCGCGCGCTTCAGTTTCGCCAGCAAGTTCGAGATCTTCGCTGTTCGGGCGTCGCTGGTGAGCACGTCGCCGACCTTGTCCCACAACAGCGAATCGATGTCCGCTCGAGTGGCGGCGTCGAACTCGTCGATGAAGTCGAGCACCAGCCTCGCGACGTAGTCGTCATTGGCTCGATCTCGGATGTAGTCCGCTTTCGCATCGGTGGCAGCAGCTACAGCCGCGCTGACGCGAACGGAACGGCCTCGACCTTCGATCAGCTTGTCCTTGCGCAGTCGTTGCGCCGTCTTTGCTGAGATCGGCAACCGCTTCTGCACCCGGTCAAGCGCTAACACGTCCTCCAGAGGCAGGTCGGTTCGCACCATCAGCAACTGGGAGTAGGCCTGGTCGATCACAGCGCCTGGCATGGTGAGTTTCACTTCATTCGGGCGGCTGGTGAGGTCGTAGTCCGGCAGCGGCAGGAATCGAAGCATCTGGTCCTGCACCATGCGGTGAATGCCGTAGCCCATGTGGTCGATGAGGTTGAGTTCGGTCATCGCTTCCACAAGGAACGGGTTGCGGTACTCCCTTGGTGTTGCCTCGCGCAGTGCGTAGTCGTCAGGGCTGCCATCGAAGAACTCACCAACGCTGATGAACTCCAGCCGGTCGACGTACTCGATGACGATCACCCTCGAGCGCGCCGAGTAGTCCTGATGCGCGATGCAGTTGTAGAGCGCTTCCAGGATGCTGCGCTCGTTGTACTTGCCGATCTCGCGGTAGATCAGTTCGTTCGGCGGCATCAGCCGCATCTGTACGTTGCGGATGCGCGCCGCCAGCGCCGTCGCGCTCAGCAGAAACGGTGGATGGAAGTGCTCGTAGGCCTCTTGCTCGCCGACCAGCTTCCAGGTCATCTCCGCTGGGTGCGGGCTGAGCAGGTGCGTCGACTCGGCGGCACCAAGCAGCAACACTGCGGCACGGGTGAGCTGGCCATTGCGGGTAAGTCGCGCTTTGGCAAGGAACACCTCGTCGCTCCACTCACCGATCTCCGCAGCCGGAATCCGCGCCGCGTGGCGGCCGGTGAAGCCAAGCCGCGCTCGCGCCACGGCCGCGGGGTCAAGATGCGCAAGCGTTGCCCCGGGCACAGCCACTGCGGTCCAGTCCTTCGCGATGGTCTGCTGGCGGATCGCGTCCAGCTTGTCGACGCCCAGGGCTGTCAGGCTCTCGCCGGCTCGCCCGTAGTAGTGGCCATTCCACGAGATCGGCAGTCCACGGGGAGCAGGAGGAATCTCCATCAGCACCACGCGGCCGCCGTCGTGCTCCAACTCATGGATCTCGCGGAAGGTGACACTCGGTTGGGTGCCGTTCGACATCTGGCCCTTCAAACCGTGGAGTCGTTCGTGCTCGGGTCGATAGGAAGTGCCCACTACCTCCCGGGTCGAATCGTCCACGCCGAAAACAAGCCAGCCTCCGTTTGCGCTTCGGAGGTTCGCCTCGTTGGCCAGCGCGGAGAAGTAGCGGCCGATCCTGTCGGTGTCGAAGTCAGCGCCGGCGCGTTTGAACTCGACCACCTCGTTCTCCCATCCGGCGATCAGCCGTTGGAGAAGGTTGCCGAGTTCGTCGTTCGTCATGACCCGGGCTTACAGCACCTTCACGTCGGTCGCCGGTGACACTTCGCGGAACATTTGCTCGGCGTTGATCCGTGCCGCATCATCCGCAAACGCCGAGTCGCGAAACACCGCCCGCAGCGGCTGCCGCTCGGCGATGGAACGCACCACGTCGAGACTGACGGTCTGGTCAAAGCATGCGATCAGTGCCCCATCTTCCACGACGAACACCCCATGCCCGGACAACTCCTCGATGTTGATTGGCAGCGACAACTCCAACCCCCAATCGAGGAGAACCTGAAACAGAAGGTCCTCACCCGTGCGGTCCGCCTTGATGTTGTCAATGTCGAGGCCTAGCTGACTTTGCGAGCTGACATCCGGTGCGAGGAGAGCATTGGCGGCACTCGACGAGTCCAGCCTCAGTGCCCGAAAACCTGTGTCAGAACCGGGCAACAGAGAGCGCCCGACTAGCCCCGCCGCGTGGCGACGAATGCGTTCTCGAGTTACGTCGGCAATCGTTGCCATTCTCATACGAACTGCTGCAGACCCCCCTGCTATCTCCTCAGGCAACTGAATGAGCACGAAGCTTCGGTTTCCACCATCAGCGGCGTTTGCGTTGAGGACGGCCGCGGCGGTAGTTCCGGAACCCGCGAAGAAGTCGAGCACCGTCGACTCTGGGGTCATTCCAATCTGGATGATTCGCTCCAGCAGCGCGACCGGCTTAGGGGAATCGAAGACCTTCTCCGACTCGAAGATCTCGCGAAGTTCGCGGGTTGCCTTCTTGTTCCCGTCGAGATCGAGCCACAGGGTCGATGGCCTCTTGGCACGCCCGTCGAGGTAGAACTTTTGGTAGGGATGCCACTGCAGTGACCCGGATCGCTCAGTTTGCTTCCAGGCGATGAGGCCCTCCTCCACCATGGCCAGATAGTGGTCTCGTCCGCACCTCCACCGGCTCTCGTAGCCCTCCGGTCCCACTGGAAACACCTGTGAGCCGTCCGGCGCCTCGACCGGGAAGTACATGCTCGGACGGTCCTCTCGCCTGTCCTCTCCTCCTGTCCTTCGAAGAGATCGGGTGAGAAAGAATCCGCGCTCGTCCTGCTCGTTGTAAATAGATGCGTCGACGTCGCTGAACTCCAGACCCGCCAGCGACGATGCCTCGCTACGGCGGAAGACCAGGAGATAGTCGACGAGGTTGGAGAACCCATCGAAACCTCCTCCAGTGGGAGTTCCCGTCGAACGAGTCACTAGGCCGAGAAAGTTCTGACTGCCAAAGATCTCGCAGCAGATTCGCTTGAGGTTGTCAACCTCATGGTCGTCGATGGAGATGAAGATGACGCCGTCGTCTGTCAGCAGGTTCCTGGCCAGTTTCAATCTGGGGTACATCATGCTGAGCCAGTCGGAGTGGAACCTTCCATTTGACTCGGTGTTGGCGACCAGCCGGGTGCCTTCTTCGTCGGTCTGGCCGGACTTGGCGAGGTACTCCTCAGTGGTCTCGGCAAAGTCGTCGTTGTAGATGAAGTCGTTGCCCGTGTTGTACGGCGGGTCGATGTAGATCAGCTTCACCTTGCCCAGGTAGCTCTCCTGCAGCAGCTTCAGCGCATCCAGGTTGTCGCCCTCGATGAACAGGTTCTTGGTGGTGTCGAAGTCCACCGACTCCGCACGCACCGGGCGCAACGTCTTGGCAATCGGGGTGTTGGCAGCGAACGCAGCCGCCCGCTTGCCCGGCCAATCGAGCTGGTAACGCTCCTTCGGGCCCTCGACCACATGGTCGGACAGCTCCTGGCGTAGCAGGTCGAAGTCGATCGCACGCTCCACCACCGCGGCGTCACCTTCGCCGACCACCGCCTCGGTGATCACGTTCGGAAACAACTCGGCGATCTTGTCAATGTTGGTGGCCGTCAGATCCGGCGAGTGCATCTTCAGCTTCTCCAAGGGGGCCTCACGTGGTTGGGCTCGTCAACTCATCGAGCGTGGTCTGCGTATTCAGCAGCCGTCGCCGCAGATCGACCTTGCGGTTGAACTGCGGCTCGTTGCGCAGCGTTCGTTCTAGGGTGGCGACCTCCCGCTGCAGCCGGCGAGCCGCCTCCACCCGTTCGGCGACCGTAGCCGCGTCCTCACCTGGCAGCGTCACCACCGGCAGCAGCGGGGCCAGCAGCGCCACATACAGGCTCGGCAGGTCGATCGCGGCCGGCAGCGGCCGTCGATCCTCCCCCGAACACCAGGTGGTGCTGTGGAACCCTGCCGCCTTCGGCGCGCCTCTGTCGCTTGGCTTGGGCATCGCAGCCATCCGGCGCACCGGCGCCACGCCATTTGGGATCACCTCGAAGATGATGGGCAGCTTCACCGCACGGTCGATGGCGGCAAGCACGACGTCACTCACATCCGCACCCTTGCATTCGACCTCGAACACCTGGATCTCGGGCACTGCCGATGACCCCGCCAACCCGACAGTGCTCTCCGCCAACTTGTACGCCCAGGTGATGCGCTGCACTTCGGCAACGAAACGGTCGCGCAGGGCCGCGTTCACCTTGCCGTGCTCGTAGAACTTGCCCTTCGGTACCACTCGACCGAAGTTCGCTCGCTCCGGCCACAGGTACAGACCGGCCTCGCGCCGCTCACCCATCGGTGGGCTCCGGGTCCACGATCGCTAGGAACGCAACGAGCTCGAAGTCGTCCAACCCGCCGATCGTGTGAGTGAGCGCAGTTGTCGCACCAGGCGTGAACAAGCTATCGATGTCGCGCTCATCGGTGACTTCCACCATCGAGCGAATCGCAGCGCTCAACAGAGTGGAGTAGTTGCCCATCTCGGCACCATCGCTGGTAGCCGCGTTGAACACCCGAGTGACCTCTGCGACCGGCGCTGGATACGGTCGGCAACCCGAACGAATGAGGTCGAGCAGGTGCTTCACCTGCGTGTGATCGGCAATCACCTCGCCCTCGTCGTCGACGTACACCAGGTAGTGCGGATGCAGTCGGTTGCCCCGATTGATCGACTCATCGGCGTGGACGTTGCGCAACGCGAAGAGCACACCCGGCCGCAGACCCTTTGTGAGATCTGCCGGCACCACGGCATGCAAACCCCTCGGCGATGCCGAAAGGTCACCGTACTGCTTCAGATAAGCCAACAAGTCCATTCGGAAATCATTGAGGCCGAGATCCGTGATGGACACTCCCGTGCGCACGTCCTCCAGCTCGATCACCTCGTCTTGCAACCGGCGCAGCTGCTCGCGGCGGAACTCCGTGTCGCTGCTTTGCTGCGTGAGTACGTTGTCGTCCGCCGTCGCCGCGATGTCGGCGATCACCATGCGAGTCTCGACGCGCTCCTTCAGGTTGATGTACTCGTCGAGCGAGATGTCCGGCCAGAAGTTCACCAACTGGATCACGTCGTTGGTGGAACCGATGCGGTCGATGCGACCGAAGCGCTGAATGATGCGCACCGGGTTCCAATGGATGTCGTAGTTGACCAGGAAGTCGCAGTCCTGAAGGTTCTGCCCCTCGCTGATCACATCGGTGCCGATCAGCACGTCGAGCTCCCCGGTCTCCTTCGGCATCGTGAGGTGGCGTTGCTTCGACATCGGCGAGAAGAGCGTCAGTGCCTCCTGGAAGTCGTACCCCTTGCCCAGCGTTGTCTTCGCTGCGTGCCCCCCGCCGGTGATCAACGCCGACTGCATCCCAGCAGTCGCGAGGTCGGGCGCAAGCTCGCGGTACAGATACTCCGCGGTATCCGCGAATGCCGAGAAGATCAGAGACTTGCGATTGCCCGGGTTGATGGGGCTGCTCGCCTTGTCGGCTACGAGCGCCTTGAGCCGCTGCAACTTGCGGTCATGTTCCGGTGTGATCCGTGCCATCACTTCGATCAGCTCGCGCAGCGTCTCGCGGTCGTGCCACAAGTCGCCCCGCCAACGATCAACATCGACATCCTCGAGATCGATGCGGATCTTCCTGCCGAACCACAGCGGGTCGACTTCCACGTCGTCATCCAGCTCCAGCCCGTCGAGGTCCGTGGTCAGCTCCACCGAACCGTCGTGCTGATCGAGTCGGGTCAGGGAGTTGTCGATCGACACCTCGATGCGCTGCAGCGTGAGGCGGAATGCCTCGACCGAGCTCTCCAGCCGCTTCAACAGGTTCACCGTCATCAGCTGCTTCAAGCCCTGCTCACGCCCAAGCTGACCAAGGTTGCCCCTGGCCTGGCCGCCCTCCACGTCGTACAGGTCGCGGTACTTCTGCAGCCGGCTGGGGAACACGTAGGCAAGCGGGGTGTACACGCTCATGTTCAGCAACTGCAGCTGCTCGAAGATTTCGTTGAAGCCGAGCACACCGGGAAGGTCAGTGAGCGGCTCGCGAATCGACACTGGCGGCAACCGAGTGGGGAACGGGCCGATCTCGCTCGTGTCGTAGAACGCCTGAATGTGCTTGCGGGAGCGGGCGATGGTGACCGAATCGAGCAGCTCGAAGAAGTCGAAGCTCAGCATCTCTAGGATCGAGGCAGTGGTGCGCGCGTCCGCGGGCAGCTTCGACCATTCGTTGAACACCCGCTGCGCATCGCTGAACACCTTCTCCACAGTGGTGGACAGGTCGAGGTGCTGGGCAAGGTTCTCCGACTCACCCTCGTAGGCCAGCTGCAGCTGGTTCTTCAGGTCGTAGAAGCGGTTGTTCACCGGAGTCGCCGAGAGCATCAGCACCTTGGTCTTCACGCCCTCACGAATCACCCGGCGCATCAGCCGCTGGTACCGGGACTCCTTCTCCTCGGCGTAATCAGCGTTTCGAAAGTTGTGCGACTCGTCGATCACGACCAGGTCGAAGTTGCCCCAATTCACCCTGTCGAGGCGCAGCCCGAGCGACTCACCCTTCGTGCGGGTCAAGTCTGTGTGTGCCAGCACGGCGTAGTTGAACCTGTCGTCCGCGAAGATGTTGGTGGTCAGGTTGGCGTTGTAGTTCGTCCAGTTCTCGGCCAGCTTCTTCGGGGAGAGCACGAGTACCGACTTGTTGCGCAGCTCGTAGTACTTGATGACTGCCAACGCGGTGAACGTCTTCCCCAACCCCACGCTGTCCGCCAGAATGCAACCGTTGTACGTCTCCAGCTTGTTGATGATGCCGACAGCCCCGTCTCGCTGGAACTGGTACAGGCTCTGCCACACCTTGGTGTCGCGAAACCCGGTGCGATCATTGGGCAGCACGTCCTCGCTCAGGTCATCGAGGAACTCGGAGAACAGGTTGTACAGAATCAAGAAGTACACCCGCTCAGGCGAGTTCTCCGCGTACACGGAAGCGATGTGGTCGTGCACCAGCTGCGTGACGTCTTCCAGCTGTTCGCCGTTGTGCCACAGCTGTTCGAAGATGTTGAGGTAGGCAGAGGTGTTCGGTGCCTCATCGAACTTGTTGACCAGCCCGACTACCGCGTTGCCGCGCTCATAGCCCAGGTCCGCGGCAGTGAAGCCGTTCAACGGCAGATACGTGGCCGCTTCGTCGACGATGGCGAACTGCTGCATCGGCGCGCCCGTGCGATTCGACTTGAACCGCACCTTGCGCTCGATCCAGTCCGCGCACTCACGCGCGATAGCCCGCTGGGTGAGCTTGTTGCGCAAACGGATCTCGAACTCTGAGCCGTACAGACTGGACTCGCGGCGCGACTGCGGGATGAAGAACTCACGGCGGTCTCGGCGGACCCTGTCGGTGGCCTCCGCTGCAACGAAGGTGGGCGCAGTGAAGATAAACTCCAGCGAGTCGACCTGCTCCAGCTCTCGCTGCAATGCCTCGAACGCATAGATCGAGAACGTGGCTGCGGCGATGCGCACCTTCGAACCGGGAAGGATGACGTCCTTCAGGTCGTCTCCGAGCCTGCGGTTGACGTTGTCGATGAGTTCCACAGAGTTCCTTCGGCACCGAGAACATCCAGCTACAGCACCACTCCGAGCACCAACGCCCTTGCGGTCAGGATGACCATACTGCAGCGGCCTGGCTCGTTGCCGCTTGTCACGCTGAACCGTCTGCTGCAGTCGCGTTCCGCCGCCTCAACTACCGTGCTTCGTGAGCGGACACGACCAACTGGGTATCGGCGCTGAGGGGGAGAATGGCTGGCAAGAAAATTCTGACCAAGTCCCCGGGAGTCGGTTCCGAAGCGGTGAAGCTTGCCGTCAAGGTGTTCGAAAACAAGGCCGTACAGGACCAGCTGCGACGGGCACCCAGGTTGGTCGTCGACTGGGCGCTAAGCCTTCGACGTAAAACCCACGAGACCAGGTGGCCGAGCAGCATGACAAAGCTCAACCCAGCGGATCGGTTTGGTCAGCGTGGCCTCGAGCGCCGAGTGGAGAAGATGTCCGAGGCCCTTGCGATCACGTTCGGTGGCAAAGCCAACAAACCACCCGAGATCGAGGCTGCGCTGGCTGAGCTCAAGACGGCGATCGACGTAGCTGGCAAACTGCCCATCACGAAGCGCAAGCCATTGCACATGCGAATCGACAACGAGTTGGATGCGTTGGAGAAGAGCCTCGCCGACGCCGTACTTCCGAAGACCTGACCGGAGCAACACGATGGCCAATGAGATTCAACTGATCAGCGACGGCCACGGGCTGGCAGTCATCGGCGACCCGACCGATGTCGAGCGCTTTCTGAGTTCCGAGGGACTGAAGTCGAAGGTCCTCGATCCGCGCCGCCTTGGCGCGGTGCTCGATGCCGGCGCCAAAGTCGCCCAGGCGGGCTCCGAGATCTCCGCTCAGTCGGGTCGGTGGGTGCAACTGACCAAGGATTCAGCGGCCGCTGTCAAGACGTACGGACTGATGGACAGCACGACCCCGGGCGTCAGCCACGCGATGATCGGCAAGCCTGGTGACGTCCAGCAATGGATCCAGATCGTGAAGGGCCCAGGGTCGTCGTTGACAAACCCGGCCATGCTGGCCGGGGTCGCGGGGATCCTGACGCAGGTTTCGATGCAGCAGCAGATGGGCGAGATCACCGACTACCTCGCCAAGATCGACGAGAAGCTCGACGCCGTCCTGCGCGCCCAGACGAACCAGGTGCTCGCCAGGATGGACGGCGTCGACCTCGCCATCAAGGAGGCGACGACCGTACGAGACACCGTGGGTCGAGTTTCCGACGTCACGTGGTCGAAGGTGCAGAACTCGTCGGCGACGATCCTCGAAACCCAGGGCTACGCCTTGCGCCAGCTCGGAGATCTTGCGGACAAGATCGAGCAGGAGCCGAAAGTCGGCGACCTCGCCAAGATCGCCAAGGACGCAGAGGCCGACGTTCAGAAGTACCTGTCCGTACTGGCTCGCTGCTTCCAACTCCACGATGCAATCGCCGTACTGGAACTCGACCGCGTGCTTGACACATCTCCGGACGAGCTGGACGGGCATCGTCTCGGGCTGCAGGCAGCCGGACGTGATCGGCTGGAGCTCATCTCACACGTCACCGGGCGACTATTGGCTCGCATGAATGCCGCTGCGAGCTCCGCCAACCTGAAGGTGCTCCTGCACCCAACCACGGCGCCAGCCATTGTCGAGTCACGCAACGCCGTCGCGATCGATGTCCATGATTTTCACGGGCTGCTCGGGATCGAGTCCGGTCACGAGTCCGCGGATGCGACACGCTGGGTAGACGCCGCGGGAGAACAGTGGGACAAGGCACGTCAGACAGGATCCGAAGGCGTCGACACCGTCAAACAATTCAGCAGCGACGCCCTGGGCCACGCCAAGTCTGCGCGCGACAAAATCTCGAACAAATTCACTCGCCGCAGGTCGGGTGAAGGCGAACCTCACGAACACCCCGACGGGGCAGGCTGACGCACGACGCCCTCACTCGAGCCGCCGCTTACACCGTGAGACCGCTCGCCATTGGTGCCCCGCGTGACCAACCCGCACGAGTTCGACCCTGACGGCAGCGAGGGCTACCGCGGCGTATTCGGTGATCGGTATCCGTCGAGGGCACGCCTCACGACGGGTGGGCGTACCGGACTGGCAACCAACAGCGTGGCTGTTGACAGAATTCCGCATCAAGGTCACACACATTCGAGCCGATATTTGTCAACGACGGCGGTCAACGCCGACGACGAACGGGACCAATGGGAGACACGAGATGTCGAGGCAGAATCCAACTCTTGGAGCGCGTCCTGTGCTTCCTCCTCCGGGCTACGGCCGGATGGCACCTCAACAGATCGAACACACCTTTCAGCCGCCAAAGGGCTACAAGCTGAAGAAGAAGCGGCGGTGGCCGTGGGTGTTGCTTGCAATCGTTGTGGTGCTGGGAGTAATCAGCGCTGTGGCCAAACCGAAGGACGACGAGCCAGCTGGTCAGCGAGTCTCAACGCCAGCGGGCGGACAATCTGGCGCCCCCAACTTGGCCGCCGGACAGGCGGATACCACGTCTGGGTTCTCGACGACGCTGATCCAGACTGTCGATCCGTGGGTGTCCACGAACCAGTTCGAGAGTCCTGCGGCCGGCAAGCGATACGTCGCCGTTGAGCTCACGATGGTGAACACGTCGAGCGAGCCACAGACCTTCTCAACTCTCCTAGGGCTCGAAGTGGTTGATTCGCTCGGCCAGCATTGGAACCCAACGTTTGCTGGGCTGGACCTTCCGCAGCTCGGTGGCGATCTTGCCCCCGGAGCGATGATTCGAGGCTGGCAGGTCTTCGAAGTCGGGGTCGACAGCACGGGGCTTCAACTCGTTGTGAAGGGCTCACTGACAGCTTCAGGCATCACCTTCACCCTCTGAGCAATCCAGCTCCGGCCGCTCCGCGCTACACGCCCATCAGGGATTTGTAGTTGCCTTCGTAGAAGGCGTCTCTTGCCTGCTGGTCGATTCCTTGTTCGTCGAAGGAGCGCTCGAAGTGGCCGATGGGGTCTTTGGTGCCTTCGGGGTGCGGGTAGTCACTCGAGAACAGGTACAGCTCGGGGCTGGAGATCTTCACCAGCTCGGCCACATCTTCACCGGGGAACGGCGTCACCCGCACCTACCGACGCAAGTAGTCCGACGGCTTCAGGCTCAACTCCCCCAACATCGGCTCCGCGCTTGAAGCTGCGCGCCGCGTCATCCAACCGTGCCATCAGCGACGGCACCCACGACGCGCCCATCTCGATCACACCGCACCGCAGGTCCCCGAAGCGCTCGAACACACCGTCGAGCACCATCGCCGTCAGGTACGTCTCGGCCGCGTGATGCACCGACGGCAGATCCTTCGCCCGCAGGTTCTCGCCGCCACCGTGCAGGTCCGTCGGGCGCGGCCGGCCGTTGCGATGCCACGCCTTCGAGATCGCGTTGCGACCGCCACCAATGTGCATCACCATCGGCACGCCAGCCTCTTGCACCGCAGCCCACACCGGGTCATTGTCCACGTGACTCGGCAAGCGACCCGACGACGTCGCGTGCGTCACCCACAACGCGCCACACCCCAACTCGAGCGCCTCGGCCAGCGATTTCAACGAACGGCGTGCGCACAGAAGTCGCTCATCATCCGGTTGTGCGCAGAAGCACCGCCGGAGACCAGGTCGAGGTCGTCGGACATCGCGAACAGGCCCAGCGAGAACGTCGAGAACACCAACTGACTGGCGAAACCCAACAGGTCGAGCGCCTGCGACTGCTCGTCGAATGGCAACGACCCTGTCACACGCCTGGCGTACCGTTGGCGGCGTGAGAGAACCAGGACCTGGGGCGCAACCGTGACACGCCCTGTGCCGACCATTGTGTGCCACTTCACCGATGAAGCCAATCTCCCTGGAATAGTGGCAAATGGGCTCCTCGCCGACACAGCCGTGGGCGACAACCTCCAGCGGGAGGCAGGCAAGCCCGGTATCAAGGAACGCCGCCGGGAACGCGCCGTGCCGGTCGGTCGGTACCAGGGATTCGTGGGCGACTACGTGCCCTTCTACTTCGCCCCGCGCTCACCCATGATGTACGTGATCAGTCGGGGGCAGGTGCCGGAGTACGGCTCGGATCTCGCGTCGCTGGTGTACCTGGTCAGCTCAGTCGAGCAGCTATTTGATCTCGGTCACGAACCAGTGTTCACTCGCCGAAACGCGGTACTTGCAAACGCCGACTTCACCAACGACGTCGGCGTACTCGACGATCACATCGACTGGCCGTTGATGGACGCCCACATGTGGAACGACACTGATGAGGACACGGACCGGAAGGCTCGGCGTATGGCGGAGTGCTTGGTGCACGGCAGGGTCGACTGGGCCGCATTCCACGAGATCGGCGTCTTCGACGACGCTGCACGAACACGAGTGGCCCGAACGCTGACTACTCTGAACGCAGAGACGCCGGTGGTTGTTCACCGGGACTGGTACTACTGAGGAGGCCGCCATGACAATTCACGTCGCCACTGGCGACCTCCTGAAGTGCCCAGCTGAAGCCGTCGTCAACACGGTGAATACCGAGGGGGTGATGGGCAAGGGGATTGCACTGCAATTCAAACGTTCATACCCAGACATGTTCAAGGCGTACGTCAAGGCATGCCGAGAGGGACGGGTTCGGCTCGGCACAATGTGGCTCTGGCCCACCGCCGCCCTCGCCGGACCACGGCTCGTCATCAATTTTCCAACGAAGGGTCACTGGCGCTCCCGCTCCCGAATCGTCGACATCGAGAGTGGCCTCGTCGACTTGCGACGCGTCATCGTTGAACATCAGATCTCGTCCGTTGCTGTTCCGCCATTGGGCTGCGGCAATGGCGGGCTGGACTGGGCCGCCATTCGGCCTCGGATCGTTCGCGCCCTCGACGGTCTGCCGGATGTGGACGTCTACCTGTTCGAACCGGCCGGCGCTCCGCAGGCCGCCGAGATGACGACCGCAACGGCCCGGCCACGGATGACACGAGGCAAAGCCGCCCTTGTCGCGCTGTTGGGGCGATACTCCGATCGAGCGTTCGAGGCCTCGCTCATCGAGACCCAAAAGCTGATGTACTTCCTGCAGGAGTCGGGCGAGGAACTCAAGCTGCGGTACATAAGAGGACCGTATGGTCCGTACGCCGACAACCTCAATCACGTTCTCAAGGCGGTGGAGGGCCACTTCCTCACCGGCTTCGGAGACGGAAGCCGAAGGGTGGCAGAGAGCGAGCCGTTGCTTGTCGAGCACGATGCGTTTGCCGAGGCGCTCGCAATGGTCGCCGCTGAGCCAGTCCTTGCCGGGCGAGTCGATCGAGTACTGCGACTCACCGAAGGCTTCGAATCGGCATACAACATGGAGCTACTCGCAACCGTCCATTGGGTAACCAAGGAGAACGACCAAGCGAGGCTCGATGCAGCATGTGCAGGCCAGCTGGTCCGCGAGTGGAGCCAGCGCAAGCAGGGCCTGTTCGGACAGGCAGACGTCGAGCTGGCCTGGGAACGGCTCAGCGAACAGAACTGGCTGACAGACGCATCAATCGGCAGCGTCGCTGTCCTCAGATAACGGGATACAGCGCATCATCGGTCTCAGCCGTGGCTACACGCCCATCAGCGTCTTGTAGTTGCCTTCGTAGAACATGCCTCGCGACACTTGGTCCACTCCTTGTTCGTCGAAGGAGCGCTCGAAGTGGCCGATGGGGTCTTTGGTGCCTTCGGGGTGCGGGTAGTCACTCGAGAACAGGTACAGCTCGGGGCTGGAGATCTTCACCAGCTCGGCCACATCTTCACCGGGGAACGGCGTCACCCGCACCTACCGACGCAAGTAGTCCGACGGCTTCAGGCTCAACTCCCCCAACATCGGCTCCGCGCTTGAAGCTGCGCGCCGCGTCATCCAACCGTGCCATCAGCGACGGCACCCACGACGCGCCCATCTCGATCACACCGCACCGCAGGTCCCCGAAGCGCTCGAACACACCGTCGAGCACCATCGCCGTCAGGTACGTCTCGGCCGCGTGATGCACCGACGGCAGATCCTTCGCCCGCAGGTTCTCGCCGCCACCGTGCAGGTCCGTCGGGCGCAGCCGGCCGTTGCGATGCCACGCCTTCGAGATCGCATTTCGACCACCACCGATGTGCATCACCATCGGCACGCCAGCCTCCTGCACCGCAGCCCACACCGGGTCGTTGTCCACGTGACTGGGCGAGCGACCCGACGACGTCGCGTGCGTCACCCACAACGCACCACATCCCAACTCGAGCGCCTCGGCCAGCGACTTCAGCCCCTACTTCGGCCAGCGGCGCTCCAGGCCGCCGGCGGTCACGGCGTACACGTACGGGCCAAGGTTCCAGCCGTTCGAAGAAGCTCTCGGTGAAGCGGACGGTGCGGTCAGTCACGTCGTGGGAACCGTTTTGCCATCTCGTCGATCTCAGCCAAGACCTTCGAGCGGAACGGTTCGGGGACTTCGTCCCAAGAGTGGCAGGTGGCCGCAATCACGGCTTCGGCGCGTTCGTTCGGCGTCATGCGATCCATGTCTGCGGCGCTGATGAACTTGCGTTCCTGCATGAGTCGCAACATATCGCACAGCACGACCGATGCAGCCTGCATCCTGCACGCAAGAGGCAACGCTGATGGCGAGCACGGCTGCCACCACATGTCGATCCCTTTCATTGATCAATTGGTCACCCACAAACGTCGGCGCGGCCCCGTCTGGTACCCGTCGATCGCGGGTCGAGCAGTGCTCGTGTGGCGAGTTGCGTATCCTCACGGCCGTGCAGTCGACGAGCATAAGAAGAGGGTCGAGGCGAACCGCGCCTCCCACCCAGCAGCCTGATCTGACTGGTTGACCCACGTTCCGTCACGCAGCTACAAGCGGGCCGTACTTTCGCTGAGCGGCTTGCTTTGAGACCCCGAGCATGACGCCGATCTCACTCCACGAGTGATGGTCAGCCCGTGCCTGGCGCACGGCCTCCACCAACTGGAGGTCCACGGAGGTTCGCTGCTCGGAGAGTTCCATCAGCGCCCGCAGGGCAGTCGTATCCACGACCAGGAGGCCGTCAGAGTCGACCAACTCGGCCCATTTCTCGAACGCCTCCAGCTTCTTGGCCCGATCTACCTTGCTCATGACCGCGAGCCTACAATCACCGTCAACGCATGTTGACGCGCTGCGTGATTCGTCCACCCCGTTCCGACTTTTCGAGCGGTTGATATTCTCGTATCATGCGGTTTATACTCTCAATATGTTGGAACTCGAACGTCTGGACGAGGCCCTGGCGCTCCTCGGCGCGCTGCTTGAAGAGCGGGGCGAAGAGGTTGGGCTGCTCGTCATTGGTGGCACCAGCCTTCTCATGCTCGGCCTGGTCGAGCGGCCCACCGCTGACGTCGACATCGTTGGCCTAGCTGGGGACGGAAGCACTTACCTCCAGGCACACGAACTTCCGGGCTTTCTGGCCACGGCCGCGGCCGAGGTCGGCGCCGCCCTCGCACTACCCCGTGACTGGCTCAACGTCGGGCCGGCCGGCCTCATCACCTTCGGGCTTCCGGCTGGCCTCGCGCAGCGAGTCACAATTCGCCGCTATGGCGGGCTCGAGGTCCACCTGCCATCTGTTGATGACCTCATCTGCTTCAAGCTCTACGCCGTCGTCGACCTCACCGAGAACAGTCGACACTTTCAGGACTTGCAAGCAATCGGCCCGACGGCCGAACAACTTCTGACCGCGGCGCGCTGGACGCGCACGCACGATCCGTCGCCAGGATTCCTCGGAGAGTTGATCCGAATCCTTCGACTCTTTGACGTGGAGGTGAACGATGACGACCTTGCGATCCCGTAAGGCTCCGTCATCGGCCAGCGGTCAGGCTGTCGCCCTCGCGGCAGGGGCGTGGCGCGAGCTGGGCGTGTCGGGCTGGACGGCGACCCATGACAAATGGGCCGTGGATGTCGAGCCGCTCATTCTCTTTACAGCGTGGCTTGATACCCGTGACATCCGGCTGCTGGACGAGGCAACGGACTGGTGTGTTCGCAACTGGCGATTCGTGTCGCGAACCCGACTCAAGAACCTCGCCCGCCGTCAGCCATCAGAGGTACAGGAGGCATTCGGCGTATTCGCCGCCACGGTCGGTGCGTTCTCCGGCGTTGCCTGGCCGGGAGCAACCGACCAACGCATGTTCCAGGTGACGGGTCGCTCGGTGCTCAGTCCGCTCGAACGTCCGTCCATGGCGTGGGTTCGTCTGAGATCGATGTTCGGTCTCGGCGCTCGCGCTGAGATCCTGCGTGTGTTTCTGTCGGAACCGCAGTCGCGCTTGAGCGTCGCAACGCTTGCCTCGGCGACGGGCTTCCTCAAGCGGACCGTTGCCGATGAGTGCGAATCGCTCGAACTCGCCGGCATGTTGTCCGTCCGATCGATCCGAAATCGATTCGTGTACGCGTTGGCGAAGCGCGCTGAACTCGAAGTACTCCTGGGAGCCCTACCAGAAGTGCTACCCGACTGGTCGGCCATGTTCGCCGTGGCCCGCGAGCTGGTCCTGTTCGAAGAACTCGAGGAACGACCGTTGACCGCGACGCTCCCAGTACACGCCCGTCAGACCCTCGACCGGATTGCAGATGACCTTGACGTTCTTGGTGTCGACGGCGCCTCGGCCGACGCTCGCGGCCAAGCCTTGATAGCCGCAGTACACGCCGTTGGAACGAAGACGCTCGCTCATTGGGCAACGGGCAAGTTCCCACAGCGTTAGGTGCCAGAGGTGCTCTCTGCGACTTCAGGACCCCGGTAGAACTCGACGGCGAACTTCGCGGACAATGAGGGCTCGACGTGATGGAGTCGACCCGGTGGGATCACTATGGAGTCGCCAGCACTCAGCAGGTGCGGGTTGGCCGGGTCATCCTCGAACACGAACGTCACAGTTCCTGCGTGCACCACCAGTCGCCCCCACATCGCGTCAGCCACGCGGTGCGCACCCAGCAAGCCGGCTGGAACCGATTCGTGATCGAACGTCTCGGTCGTGCGCGTCAGCTCGAAACCGACTGGAATCCCTGGAGGTGTTGAGTCCGCCATCAGCCCGGCAGCGTTCCTTCCACCACGGTGTTGGGAAAGAAGTGGTGGTGCCTTGCGCCGGTGACTTCGTAGATGGCGGTGCCTTCGCGGCCATCGTCGGTGCGCACACGCATCAGGTTCAGCCCGCCTCGATGGAACGGTTCATACGGGCGGGCGAAGGTGCCATCGGCGTGCACCACCAGCCGGCGACCATCTGCGAGCGTGCACGTGCACTCACCCGACAGCCCGGCAACGTCGTCGCCGTGCTCGCCGTATGCAGCCGGCGCACGGTCGGCGCCGACCCACTGCAGGTCGTACGAGAAGTCGACGATCGGCACCGGGTCGCTGCCATCGCTGGGCGCCCAACAGCCGTCGGTGTAGATGCGCGCACCGTTGCTGAGCTCCCAGTGCCACACGCCCAGGAAGCCGTCATCGAGTTGGATCTGGAACCAGATCCACAGCGGGCAACGGCCATGGTCGCGAATGCCCCACGAGTGATCACGCTGCCCGACCCATCCGTCGATCGACCGGGCCCGGCCGTCCACCGTCAGCGTGCCCTGGTAGGTGCCGGACTGGAAGATGTGGCTCTGATCCCAGATCAGCTCGTGGCCGGCACGCATCGTGCCGCGGCGCAGGCCGTACGGCTGCGTACGCGCCACGAAGGTGGCATCGATACCGACAGCGCACTGGTCGGGGTCGGCGAACAGGCGCACCTCCTGCCACGGCCGCACCACCTCGATCGACACACCGGGCACCGCCATCGTGTGCGGGTCGCCGCCGATCTCGCGGTCGCGCACACCCAACACCGCGTTGCCGTCGACCCGACCCATCTGGATCGAATCCATCCTGTTGCGAGCGGGGAACACCGCCATCGTCAGGAACACCACGTCGCTGGCATCGGTCACAGCCGGGTCGTGAATGTCGAAGAACAAGCTTTCCCGCCAGTGCTGGTGATGCGTCACCACATTGGTCAGCAACTCCGGAATCTGGTGCACGAACTGTTCGTCGAATGCCGTCGGCTTGGCCATTCGCGGACGCTACCCCCACGCCACGATGCGCTTACCATCGTCGGGCCGCGTTCCTCGGACGTCGCGTGCAGTGAAGGGCGCCCAGCGCACTCGACTGCACGCGACGTCCGGCGAAACTGGCCGCGGGGTTCGGTGCGGGAACATCGAGCGTGTTTCGGGCGTTGCAGCGTCACGTATGGACTCGACCACCGACACCTCCGCCGATCTGACCTCGGTCGCCATTTCTGGCAGCGGGCCCGATCACGACAGGCGGGTGAGCGACGTCGTTGAACTCATCGACGTCATCCGCCCGGCGGTGGAAGCCGACGGCGGCACACTGCACCTGCGAGCAGTCGATACCGACAGCGGCGACGTCACGGTCGAACTGGCGGGCGCCTGCGGCAGCTGCGCCGTCGCCTCGCTCACGCTCGAAGGTGGCATCACGCGTATCATGCGTCAGCGCCTCGACTGGGTGACGGCAGTTCACGGCAGCGTGGAGGAAGACCCCACCGCGACCGGCGTCGGCGGCTGGGTTCCTCGCAGCTGACACCCGACGCCGACGTTCGCGTCAGGCGACGACGGTGCCGAAGATCTTGCCGATGAGGAAGGTCACCGAGGCCGTCGCCACCACGATCAGCAACTGACGGACGCCGCCTCGCACGACCCCGGAGCCGCTGGAGAACGTGATCCAGCCGCCGACGGCGACGCTGGCGATTGCGGTGAAAACGATCGATGCCCACATCGCCGCCGTGCCCGACGTGACGAACCAGGGCATCAACGGCACGAGCGCGCCCACGGAGAACAGCGCCAACGATGACACGGCTGCCACGCGCGGCGAGCCGAGGCCGTCGGTGGTGATGCCGAACAGCGTCCGCGCCGCGAAGTCGAAGAACCGACTCTCGTCCAGGGGCAGCTCCGTGGCTGCCTGCTGTGCGGTCTCCTTGGCAAAGCCGTCCTCCTCCAAGCGCTCGGTGAGCTGCTCGAGGATCAGGCGTGGGTTGCGACGCACCAGGCTGCGTAGCTCGGCGAGAATGCCCTGGTAGAGCTCGACCTGGCTGCGCACACTGACCCACTCGCCGGCGGCCATCGAGAACGCTCCCGCGACCAGGCTGGCAAACCCAGCCAACCGAACCGCCGACTGACCGGCCGAGGCCCCCGCCATCGCGATGATCAACGACAGGTTGGTCACCAACCCGTCATTCACGCCCAACACGGCTGCCCGCGCTGCGCCACGATTGACCGATTGCGTTCGCGCACGCAGCTCCGACGCATCGGCTCCACCATCGGTGAGGTACGGGTCAATAGCGCTGACGAGCGGCCCACCGGGCGTTGCCTCAGTCATCTGCGCGCTGCAACACGACGAGGTCGGCAATCGCTGCCGCCGCATAGCCCGCCACATCGTGCACGGGATAGCTGCGGCGAATCACACCATCTGGATCGATGAGATAGCTGATGCGCTCGGGATAGTCGAGGTACTGATGACCGGCGGGCCGCACCACCTCATACAGCGCGCCGACGGCACGGTCCAGATCACTGAGCAATCTGAACGGAAACTGCTGAGCGACGGCGAACGCATGGTTGGACTCGACGGTGTCGAACGATGCGCCCAGAATGACGCAGTCGAGTGATTCGAACAGTTGGGCGCTGTCACGCAGGCCCTGGCCCTGAACCGTTCAACCAGGCGTCGCTGCCTTCGGGTACCACCACAGCAGCACCCAGTGGCCGGCCTGGTCGGCAAGTGACACCTGATAGCCGTTGTGGTCGAGAAGGTTGAAGGCAGGCGCGACGGTTCCGGGCAGCAGCATCCCTCCAGCCTGCCATGCGACCCCAGGCATTGCGAACGGACGCGCGCCGCCGGTTCAGTGGGCGGCGGCGCTCTTGGTCATCTTGCTCGTCAGCTTGGGCACGACTGCCACGAGGGTGAAGCCGACCACCAGACCGACGGCCGCCGACGCGGCGGTGTTGACCAGCCAGCCAAGCACGCCGCCGACCCCGGCAACGTCATGCGCCGGCTCCTCCAACCAGTGGATCAGATCGTGCGGCCCGTGCCACCCCAGCTCGTGTGCACCCGCAACCAGGATGTGGCCACCCACCCACACCATCGCGGCGGTGCCCACACCCGAGAGCACGGCGAGCAGCTTCGGCATCCCGGCCACCAGAGCACGCCCGACCCGAACCGCTGGCGGACGACCCGACGACGCCAGTCGCAGCCCTACGTCGTCCATCTTCACGATCAGCGCCACGACGCCGTAGACGATCGCCGTGATCAGCACCGCCACCACCGCCAGGATGATCGCGCGAGCGACGAAACCCTCATCGATCACCTCTTTGAGCGCGATGACCATGATTTCGCCGGACAGGATGAAGTCGGTCCGGATGGCGCTCTTGACCGTCTTCTCTTCATGATCGACATCGATCGCAACAGCTGGTAACACTGCGTGCGGGGCAGGGCTGAAGAAGCGGTGATGGATCTTCTCCGCACCCTCGAAGCACAGGTACGCCCCGCCGACCATCAAGATGATCTCCACCAACACCGGGACGAATTCGCTGAGCAACATGGCCGCCGGCAAGATGAACACGACCTTGTTCTTGATCGAGCCCTTGGCGATGCGGGCGATGATCGGCAGCTCGCGTTCGGCTGCCAAGCCCTGCACGTACGCGGGTGTCACGGCCGTGTCGTCGATGACCACACCCGCAGCCTTCGCGCTCGCTTTCGCCGCCGCCGCGGCTACGTCGTCGACCGACGCAGCAGCCAACTTCGCCAACGCCGCCACATCATCGAGAAGCCCAACCAGTCCTCCAGCCATCGTGCGACTCTACGGGCAGCGCACCGCCGAACCGCCTCCAAGGACCGGTCAGTCCGCGGCGCCTGCGAGGCGGATGTGGCGCATACGCCAGTTGGCGATCAGCAGCAGCACGGCGGTGACGATCAGCAGGCGTACAACTGCCGCGCCACCCTCGGGGATACCGTCACGATGCAGGCGAGACGGCGGGTCGTCCAGCAGGCCGACGAAGATGCCCCGCGACTCCCAGGTGGGTGACAGCTGCGCAATGCCCGTCAGCGCGGCACCGAGCAGACGCTCGAGCAGGAACACGAACGCGAGTGACCACACCGCAGTCCGGCGAGTGAGGCACCCGATCGCGATGAACACGGCCACGTAGGCCACGCTGCCCACCGCCGCGGCGGCGAACGCCGGCCACGCGCTCGACGGACTGCCCGCGACGACGGCCGCGAGCGCAGCGGCGGGGGCGATGGTCATCAGCGCCACGGTGCAGCCGCCCACCCAGCGGCCGAGCACGATCTGCCAGGTCGGCGCCGGCGACAGCCAGGTGAAGTGGAACGCACCCGTACGAATCTCCGCGCCCAGCACCGAGTCGCCGATCACCAACGCAGCGATCGGCACGACGAGCCCGAAGATTCCCTCGGCCGCGACCCGTGCGAACGCCCGGTCGGGCGGGGAATGAATGGCGCGGGCGAGCAGTCCGAACAGCAGTGCACCGACGCACGGCATGAGAATCGCCGCCCATCGTTTCGGCGGGGAAGCACGATTGCCACGTGTAGACGAAGATCGCCAGCAATCGTGGGCGCGGGCGCCACGGCCGAACTGTGGACGTGGTGGCGCTCATCCGACCAACTCCCGGAACAGGCTCTCCAGCGAGTCGTCGAGCGGGTGCACTTCCATCAACCGGATGCCCGCGGACTTCGCCAGCTGTGGCAGCGCGACAGCGAGCTCGCGCGCCTGCAGCGTCTCCACGATCAGCTCGTCGCGCTTCGACTCGAACCGCACGCCGGTAACCGACTCGAGCCCCACCAACAAGCCAGCAAGGCGACGGCTGTCGTCGCAACGCACCAACACGTGGCGCGGCGTGTCGTCCATCGCGTCACGGATCGCGCGATGCCCGCCGGCCGCGGCGAGCCGCCCGTGCACCAACACGATCACCCGCTCGGCCAGCCGCTCGACCTCGCTGAGGACGTGCGAGCTGACGATGACGGTGCGACCGTCGGCTCCGAGTTGCTTGAACAGCGCGATGAGATGCAGCCGCTGCACCGGGTCGGCACCGTTGAGCGGCTCGTCGAGCACCAGCACGTCGGGATCCGCCACGAGCGCGGCGGCGATCTTCGCCCGCTGCCGCATGCCCTTGCTGAAGGTACCGACCTGCCGATCGGCCGCATCGAGCAGGTCCACCGTACGCAACGCACGCTCAGGTGCGTCGCGATCGGCCACCTGCCGGAGATCGGCCATGTAGCGGACCAGTTGACGAGCGGTGAGCCCGCCCGGCACGGCCTCGTCCTCGGGCACCAACGCCATCGACGCGTGCACTGCACGGTCGCGCCGTGGGTCGAGTCCCTTGACGAGCACACTGCCCTCGTTGACACCCGTCAGGCCGGCGATCGCTCGCATCAACGTGGTCTTGCCCGCACCATTGGGCCCCAACAGCCCGCTGACACCAGGCCCGAACGAACAGGTCAGTTCCGACAGCGCGACCTTCGGCCCGAACCACACCGAGACCGCGTTCACCTCGACGGTGGCGGACGCGACGAGCGCGGGATCTGACACGACATCCGTCATCGCTCGACCCACCGATAGCGCCACCAGAGCACCGCCGCTCCGGCGAACAGCACCACCAGGTAGCAGGCCAGCGCGAGCCATCCGCCGCCAGCGACACCACTCAGTTGCGAGCCGACGTCGACCTGTCCGAGGAAGATGACGTCGCGCAGATGCAGCGGCATCGCCAGCACGTTCAGCAGACCGCCGTAACCGCCAGGTCGGCCACTGCCGTCCGACTGGTCGACGATCACGCCCGCCGAAATGGAGGTGAGCAGGAACAGTCCGATGATCGATGCACCGGCGACGATGCGGCGGTCGGTCAGCGACGACAACGCGCACCCGATCATCGCGTAGTAGACGGCCAGGACGAGGATGGACAGCGGCACCTGCCACAGCACGTCGAGATGGCCGGTGAAGTAGTCGAGCGCGGCATCGCTGACCAACATGTTGCCGACGAACAACACCACCTGCGGCAGGTACGAGAAGGCGAAGAGGATGGTCGCGATCGACCCGACCTTGGCCACCACGTAGTCGGTTCCCAGCAGCGGTCGAGCGAACATCAACGGCAGAACCTTCTGCCGTCGGTCGGGGCACATCACGTCGGGGGCGACGAGCGCAACGAAGAGCAGCAGCGCCGACGACACCCCGACGTACTCGCGATAGGTGATGATCTGAAAGCCGTCGAAGCGGTCGCGCGTGACGTACCCGATGCCGACGTTGACGATGGCGGGAATGGTGACAACCGCAAGCAGCACGAACGGCGCGACCTTCTGTCGCCACGTGCGGCGAAGGCCGAGTGCACGGCGCATGGACGCCTTGTAGAGGGCAAGCGTGGCTGCCCCTCGTCGTCCGCGGGGTCCGTCGTACGGGCGATAGCCGCGGTCGTAGACGGCACCACCGCCCGCAACGGTCGAACCCTCAGCGGCGCTCATGCCAACTCCCCGCTGCGCTGCACGAACGCCTCGTCGAGCGAGCGCAGGCGGGTGGACAACCGGAACAACGGCAGCCCCAGATCGGCGACCACATCGCGCACGAGATCCATCTCCGCGTCGTCGCCCACCGTCGCCTCCACCACACCGTCGACGGTCACGCAGGCCAGGCCGACGCGGGCGAGACCGGCGACGAGTTCGTCGGTGTGCCGGCCGACGTCGATCGTGACCAGACCCGTGCGTTCCAACAGCGACGTGGTGGCACCCGACACCACCAACTTGCCGGCGTTGATCATCACCACGTGGTCGCAGACGGCCTGCACATCGTCGAGCAGGTGCGTGGCCATCAAGACGGAGATGCCGAAGGAACCGAGCCGATCGACGAGCTGCAACATTTCCTCGCGGCCGATCGGGTCGAGCCCCGCGGTCGGCTCGTCGAGCAACACCAACTCCGGGTCGCCCACCAGTGCCTGTGCCAGTTTCGTGCGCTGCCGCATGCCGGTGGAGAAGCCGCCGATGGGCCGGAAGCGGGCCTCGTCCAAACCGACGAGATCGAGGATGTCCGAGGCCCGCTGGCGCGCCGCGCGTGGTGGCAGCCCACTCAGTTCGCCGAACGTCGACACGACGTCAGCCGCTGTCTGGTCCAGCGACAAGCAGTCGTGTTCGGGCATGTAGCCCAACCGCGAACGCACCCCGATCGGGTCGCGCGCCACATCGATGCCGCACACCTCCACGTGCCCCGCCGTCGGGTGCGACAGGCCGAGCAGTATGCGGAACATCGTCGACTTGCCCGCGCCGTTGGCACCGACCAAGCCGATGCGGCCCTGAGGCAGTTCGAGCGTGAGGTCATCCAGCGCGGTCACGCCCGGATAACTCTTGGTGAGCCCCGTGATGCGGAGAAGCGGTCCGGTACTCACCCGCCGAGTCTGCCAGGTACACACGGTCACCGCGCCCCACTTGCCGCTGTCGGGCCGTGTGGCGATTCTGCGGACGTCGCGTGCAGTGGAGTGCGCTCAGCGCTATTGAGTGCACGCGACGTGGGGGAAGTGAGGACTTCTTGCAGGGATCGGACCGTGGCACGAAACGCAAGCTGGCTCTTGACGTCCGGATCAGTCGCCTCGACGACGCGCCAGCCGTTCACGACCAGCTGACGGCGGCGCTCCATGTCACGCAGCTGTTTGGCCCGAGAACCGTGGGTGTAGAACGGGCTCACTTCCAGCGCAACCCGTGCCGCTGTCCAGGCGAAGTCGACCTCGACCGGATCTGCGCCGGGCACGGGAACGGGATAGTTCCGACGCCATCCGCGCAACCCAGCTGCGTGCAGCCACCGTGCCACCCGCTGCTCGAGGCGGCTGCGGTGACCGATGCCATCGAGGCGTTCGGCAAGCAGTTCCAACAGAAGCCGACGCCCGACCACCGCCCGAGGAGGAAGCGCCTCGACGAGCCTCATGACGCGACACGCTGTCGTCAGCCCACGCACCAGGGCGTCGTCGAGGCAGCGTTCGAGGGTTGACGCATCGACGAAGCGGGGAAGCAGCACGAGCGTTGCGTCGGGCGTCGCGACTCGACCCGTGTGCCATCGGCGGCTCGGCAGCTCGATGCGGTGGCGGATGACGGCGATGCCATCGGTGCGTCCCGAACCGGACATCGGCACAGAGAGCATCGGCGATTCTCCAGCGCGTACGGGAAGCTCGTGAACGACAGCTGCCGAGGTTGCAGCGATCGTCGACCCAGGAACAGCCAGAGCAGCCGCCAGAATGCGCTGCGGGTCAGTGGGAGCGACGGTCGCGTGTCGCATTACCTCGGCGAAGACCGCAAGCAGCTCCCCCGCGTCGCGACGTCGCTGGAGCGCCCACTGATCCACTCCGGCCTTGGCGGCCTCTTCGATGGTGACGAGTCCGAGTTGGGGCCGCGCGATACGCCGCAGCCGAGCGTCGATTTCAAACGACGTGAGCATGTCGACACCATCGCAAACGGGTGTGACAGCGTGCCCTTCCGCGGCCGTCGCGAACTCAGATGGAGTAGGGGCCACCGCGCTTCGCGTACTCGGCGCGGTAGGCGCGGGCCAGCTCTGTCTGACGGGTCTTGGACAGCAACTTGCCGGCCAGCTGGAAGGTGCCGTGCTCCTCCTCGTCGAGGTGGTCGCGAACCTCGTACGACAACTGCTTGGCGAGGTCGGCGAAATGGTCGGTGGTGGGGTCCACACCGCGCAGTTCCTCCACCAACTCTTCGGCCTTGTGGTGGTCGGCCAATGCGTGGCGACTGACCGTCAGGCCGGCATCGTCCATCAGCAACGGCACGTACAGGTGCCGCTCTTCGGCAGTGGCGTGTGCGTCGAGTTCGTTGGCGAGCGCCAAGAACGCGGCACGACGCTTGTCGGCCGACGTGCGGGCATGGGTCATCGTGCGGGCCAGTGATCGCTGGATCTCGTGGCTCTCGCGTAGGTCCTCGAAGATGGTCATGGAAAGCTCCTTGGGGTCGACGGCAGCCTGTACCCGCCTCTCCGGAGCCCTAAACCGCGGACGTGCGTGCGATTACTCGCGAGGCAGCGACACCGACATGCCCGGAAGTTGCGCCCAGGGCTGCCTGTGCTCGCACCACACCTCGACGGTGGGCGTCACCGCCGACCGGTCGTCGAGCGTCCCCGCCTTCACGGCGATCACGCCGGCGGGTGCAACCAACGCGGAGAGGATCGGCGAGCCGCAGTTGCCGCAGAAGCGCCGATGCACGTAGACCGCATCGTCGTTCTCGCCACGATCCTCGAACGTGCTGAGCTCGCCCGACACCTCCATCTGGCTCTCGAGCACGATGAGGTTCACCGAGAAGGCACCGCCGCTCTGGCGCTGGCAATGGTCGCAGTGGCACACCACCGTCGCCATCAGATCTCCCGTGATCTCGTAGCTGATCTGGCCACACAAGCAACGTCCGGTCTGCGACATCTCGCGAACGTACCACTCGTCGATCAGCCCACAACTCAAGCAGGTCGTCGCATATATGAATAGATGTGCAGATGTTGGGGTAGGGTGGCCGACATGGAGTCGAGAACAACAGCCGTGTCGATCTTTCGCGTGGAGGAGCTGGACTGCGCGACCGAGGAGAACGACTTGCGGGCTGCGCTCGGCGGGTTGGCGCAGGTCTCGGGCCTCGAGTTCGACCTCGTCGCTCGTCGGGTGACCGTGCGTCACACGTGCGACTCGGCTGCCCCGCTGGAGGCCGCGATCCGTGGCGCCGGAATGCGACCGCGGCTGATCACCCCCGCTGCTGCCGCCAAGACGCCCCGGTTGCCGCGCTCCATCATCATCACGACGGTGGTGGCCGGTGTGCTGGCCATCGGGTCCGAAGGCCTCGTGATCGCAGGTTTGGGCGAAAGGTCGGCGCCGGTGATCGCGGTGGCCGTCGCCGCCATTGCCTTGGGCGGTCGCGAGACCCTGCGCAAGGGGTGGCAAGCGCTCACATCTCGCCGGCTGACGATGAACCTGCTGATGTCGGTGGCCGCGATCGGCGCCATGATCATCGGCCAATGGCCCGAGGCCGCAGTCGTCATCTGGCTGTTCGGTGTCGCCGAGTTGATCGAGGCGTTGAGCCTGGAGCGGGCGCGCAACGCCATTCGCTCGCTGGTCGCGCTGGCGCCGGAAACGGCTCACGTCCGCACGGCCGACGGCAAGACCGCTGAGACGCCCGCCGAAGCAGTCGAACTGGGCGCAATCGTGTTGATCCGTCCGGGCGAACGAGTGCCGCTCGATGGCGTCGTGGTCGCCGGTTCATCAACGGTCGACCAGTCCCCGATCACCGGCGAGAGCATCCCTGTCAGCAAGGAACTCGGCGACGCGGTCTTCGCGGGAACGGTCAACGAGCGCGGCACGCTGGACGTAGAGGTGACAGCCGCCAAGGGCTCGGGCACCCTCGACCGCATCGCCGCCTCCATCCAACAGGCGCAGGGTGAACGGGCGCCCGCCCAGCGATTCGTCGACAGATTCGCGTCCGTCTACACCCCCCTAGTGTTCGCGATGGCCATCGCAGTCGCCGCCATTCCACCCCTCACGGGGCACGGTTCGTTGCGCGACTGGCTGTACAAGGCGCTCGTGCTGCTGGTGTTGGCCTGCCCGTGCGCGCTGGTCATCTCCACACCGGTCACCGTCGTGGCCGCGTTGGGTGGCGCCGCTCGCCGCGGCATTCTCATCAAGGGCGGCGTGCACCTGGAAGGCGCTCGCAAGCTGAGGACAATCGCACTCGACAAGACGGGCACGCTCACGCACGGCAAGCCGGTATTGACCGATGTGCGGTTGCTGGCCGATCTGAGCGAGGCCGATGTCCTGCGTATCGCTGCCTCCATCGATGCCCTCTCCGAGCATCCCGTCGCTCACGCGATCGTCACCGCTTACGACGGCGTCCTCGCCACGGTGACCGATTTCGAAGCCATCCCCGGTCGCGGGGCAAGGGGCACCGTCGACGGTGTCGTCCACCTCGTCGGCAACCACCGGTTGGCCGAGGACACCGGCGTGTGCAGCCCCGACATCGAGGCCATGCTGGAGGGCCTCGAGGCGGAAGCGAAGACGGCAGTGGTGCTGATGGCGCACAACCGTGCGCTCGCGATCCTGGCCGTCGCCGACACGATTCGGCCAGAGTCCGTCGAGGCCATCGCCCAGCTGCGAGCGCTCGGCGTGGAACCGGTGATGTTGACCGGTGACAACACTCGCACGGCGCTCGCTGTTGCCCGCCAGGTCGGCATCACCGATGCCCGCGGCGATCTACTGCCCGACGACAAGCTGCGCATCGTCGGCGAGCTTGCCGCCCGCGGGCCGGTCGCCATGATCGGCGACGGCGTCAACGACGCCCCCGCGCTCGCCAAGGCCAACCTCGGGATCGCAATGGGCGCCGCCGGCACCGACACCGCGATCGAAACCGCCGACGTGGCGTTGATGGACGACGACCCGCGCAAGCTGGCCGAGCTGATGCACATCAGTGCGCACACCTCGCACGTGCTGTGGCAGAACATCGCGGTCGCGTTGGGCGTGAAGGTGGTCTTCTTCGCCCTGACATTGACGGGCACTGCGTCGCTGTGGTTGGCGGTACTCGCCGACATGGGCGCCAGCCTCGTCGTCATCGCCAACGGGCTGCGCCTGCTCAACCGGCCGTCGCATCGCTCGCACCGCACACCGACCATCACCGACAGGAGCAACCGATGAGCACCCACCCACGCGTCGAGGAAGTGGTGGAGTCCGATGACTGTGCCGTGCGTTCGGTCGATGCCGAGAAGGTCGCCGCGGCCAAGGCACGGGCACTGCCCCACGCCGACGTCGATCGCATCACGGAGCTGTTCCGTCTGATCGGTGAGCCGACCCGGGTGCGGCTGCTGTACGCACTCGTCGAGGCCGGCGAGATGTGCGTCTGCGACCTCGCCGCTGTCGTGGACACGCCCGAGACGTCGGTCTCGCATGCGCTGCGACTGATGCGCATGGCCGGCATCGTGCGCACTCGGCGCGACGGGCGGATGATCTTCTACTCACTCACCGATGCACATGTCCGGCTGCTGCTCGACGTCACCACCGAGCACCTTCACCACACACCCGCTCACTGACTCGACGGTCTGGCCGGGCCCAGCACGCAGAACTCGTTGCCGTCCGGGTCGGCCATGACCACCCACCCGACGTCGCCCTGCCCGATGTCGATCCTCGATGCACCGAGATCCATGAGGCGAGCCACCTCGTCGACTTGGCTGCTGCCGGCCGACGGCGCAACGTCGAGATGAAGACGATTCTTGCCCAGCCTGGGCATCAGCGGCGGGCCGCTCCAGGTCACCAATGCCGGCGTCCCGGTCGGTGTCTGGATGGCTGTCTCCTCGTCCTGATCCCACACCAGCGGCCAGCCCAGGGCCTGGCTCCAGAAGTATCCGACAGCCTGTGTGCCGTCGCAGTTGATCGCACCGAGCCGACCGCATTCACCGAGGAACCGATTGGTCGGCTCGATGACGCAGAACTCGTTGCCTTCCGGATCGGCGAGCACGACGTGTGTTTCGTCCGGACCCTGTCCGATGTCGATGTGGCGCGCACCCAGTTCGATCAACGACCGCACTGTCTCGTGCTGATCGTCCAGCGACGTGGTCGTCAGGTCGAGATGAACACGGTTCTGGCCGGACTTGGCCTCGGAAACCCGAAGAAACTCGATCCCGAAGCTGGTGCCGTCGGTCGGCACCAGCCGAACCACATCTGAGGTTTCATCGGCAACCGCCCAGCGCAGCGCCGCCGCCCAGAAGTGCGCAAGCCGCACCGGATCGTTGGCGTCGACGCACAGATCGACCAACCGCAAGCTCACGCGACGAAGGGGTCCGCCGCCCACCGCTCGACGGCATCGCCGAATGCGGCCAACTGTTCGTCGGTCACGTCGAGCGCCAGCGCGATCATGCCGCGACGCGCGACGTAGAAGCCCGCGGCGAGCATGGCGTGAAAGAACAGCTCCACCCATCGCCCGTCGTCGGCGTGGAGGTTCATCATCGAGCCGACACCCACCACCGTCATCGGTATACCGGCGCCCGCCAGCGTCACGCTCAACCGCTCGCGCAACACATCACCACGTTCGTTGAGCGCGATCAGAACATCAGGGGTGAGGACGTCGCGCAACGCGGCAACACCCGCCGCCATCGTGACGACGTTGTTGTTGAACGTGCCCGCCTGCGACAGTGCACCACCCTGTGCTGGATCGAACGCGGCCATGATCGAGCGGCTTCCACCGAAGGCCCCGAACGTCATCCCGCCGCCGAGGTACTTGCCCAGCGTCGTCATGTCCGGCACCACGCCGAAGCGAGCCTGCGCGCCGCCGGGATGCAAACGCGACGTCATCACCTCGTCGAAAACGAGCACGCTGCCGTACTGCGTACACAGCGCGCGCAACGCCTGTAGGAAGTCCGGCTCGGCGGGAATGCAGCCACCGGAACCCTGCACCGGCTCGACCACCGCGCATGCGATCTCCGAGCCCGCCGCGGCGAAGGCCGCCTGCAGCGCGGGCACATCGTTGTACGGCACGACGAGGAAGTCGTGCGGTACGTTCAGGGGACCGGCACCGTGGGCGAACGTGAGCACGCCGCCGTGATAGCCCTCTTCGAACACGAGCACCTTGCGTCGGCCCGTCACGTGCATTGCGGTACCGATGGCCATCAGGTTCGCCTCGGTGCCGGAGTTCGTGAACCGCACCTGCTCGATGGACTCGAAGCGCCCGCAGATCAGTTCCGCCAACTCCACTTCCAACGCATGCGTCGCCCCGATTGACCAACCCCGGTCGAGCTGCGCAATCACCGCGTCGCGCACCGCCGGCACCTGGTGACCGAACAACCCGGCCGTGTAGTTGGCCAGCATGTCGACGTAGCGATGACCATCGACGTCGACGAGCACCGAACCTTCCGCGTGATCCACGCGGAAGGGGAACGGGTCGAAGTGCAAGACGGTGCGAGTGTTACCACCAGGCATCACGGTCGCGGCGGCGACCGCGAGTGCCGCCGAGCGCGGGCGACGGTCAGCGTAGGAACTGTGCGCGACGGCCAACGCCGTATCGAGATCGACGTTCAACATGCAGCGAATCTAGACGAATACCTCAATGCCGCGTCCAGGACCCGCGAGCGTCGAGCAAAGTCACCGGAACCAACCTGCGACGATCAGGTGGCGGAAGCTTTCGTCAGCGCGGCCTGTAGGTCTGCGTCGTCGAGCGCGCCGAAGAGCACGTTGGAGTCTCCGCTGGGGTCGACCACAACCAAGGCAGGTTGAGCAGGGACACCGAAGCGAGCGAAGACATCGCCTGGGTCATCGCTGATCTGCGGGAACGACAACGAGTACTTGTCGATGAACTTCTGGAAGGAATCGTCGTCGCCCGTCCACGCGACGCCCACGAAATCGACCCTGCCGGCCCACTGTTGTGCTGCTGCTTCGACCGAAGCAGCTTCTGCGTTGCACACGCTTCAAGTGGGTGCCCAGAACCAGAACGCGGTCGCCTGCCCAGAGCGCTGTGCACCATCGAACTCGCCGCCCCCGACGAGTGGCGCGGTGAACTGCAACAACTCCGGTACGCCCGCTGGCTGTGCAGGCGCGCCTGCAGCCGGGGCCGGTTGGGTGACCACTGCCGACGAGGAGGACGACGACGATTCCTTGCCACACGCAGCCAGCGAGGCCACCATGACGATGACCACAGCACTGCGCGACACTCTGGCAGCGAAGACTGCGTGAGCGCGAGAGGTTCCGACAGGATTCTTCATCACAGCATTCTCCCCCACGGGGCGGACAACAGCAGATCGTGAGCGGACTTCTTTCGCGAAAGTTTCGAGTTGCCGGCTCCATTCGCTCCAACGACACCCACAAAGCGTTGCAGCAGGCGAAAGAAGGACGCAGCCGACGGGAACGACATTTGACTCGGCGGTGGTGAGATCAACCGCCTTCGCAATCGGGTGGGGTGTTGGTCGCACACCACACCGCCTTGGACCCGCTGTGGCCGGCGAGAATCACCGTCGTCACCGTTCCGATCGAGGCCAGCCCTACCAGCACGGCCAGCGCCACCGAAAGCCACCGTGGAGACGAGGGCCCACCGGCCCCGCTCGTGACATCCACCCCTTTACCGGCATTCCTCTTCGCCCATCGGTCGAGGAAGAATGGCACGAGGATGTACAGGGCGAGCGCGGCGAAGAAGACGATCGCGAACGCTTGTGCGGTGTCACCTGCGTCGGCATGGTCGTGCCACCCACGTGACGCGGCATAGCCCTTCGTGGCCTCGATGCGCTCCTCGAGGCTCTCGCCGGCGTCTGCGGCCATGATCGCCCCGATCATGCCGACCAGCCCAACCGCGAGCACGGCCCACCGGTACCGCAGATGCCAGGACGGCCGAATGAGCATCACCACGACGCCGACGGCAGTGAGTGGCAGCAGAACCACGGGGATGTGCACGAGTAGCGGGTGTGCGGGAATGCCGAAGAACGTGTCCATGCCGCTGATATTGCCGCACTGACGAACCGATCGAGTGCGCAGGGGATGATTCGGCACGAAACAGGAGAACTCTTCGACGTTCCTTGGATTGCCACCGTGACCGGCCGAGCAGATTGGCGAATGCGTGCCCAGTCTTGGCTCTTCCTTGGATCTTCACCGGCAGGCCCTTGGCAGCGCGTGTCGTGTAATGGGCAGTACGCAACACCAACCCATGGAGGAACCCCCATGAATCGCAAGCTTCTCACTGCACTGACAGTGGCAACTGTCGCCGGTACGGGCGGCGCGGCCTATGCAACGGTGACAGACACGTCGCCCAGCCCGACCGAGGGCCTCACCAACGCTTCGCCGATCTCGACACCGAGCCTTACTGATGTCGCGACGTCAGTTGTCACTACGTACAGGGTCGGCGATGCCGGTTCGGTCACACTAGAGCTGGCAGCCGGCGCGATGTCCACTCGCAACGTCGAACCCTCTGCCGGGTGGGCGGTGACCTCGATGACCAACAGCGCCACGCACGCAGTCATCGTGTTCCAGAACGCGGAACGGGTCGTGGGCCTCACAGCCGATCTTGTCGGCACTCAGGCCGTGGTCTCGGTGACCAACGATCGGATTTCGGGAAACACAGGGGAGGCGCCCATCGACCCGCTGATCGTCACCGTCGGCGACGGAGCGAACGGCATCGACTCAACCAAAACCACACCCCCCGTGATTCCAGCAACCCCGGCCGCAGGGCGCGCCGACACGTCGAAGCAACCACCGTCGGCATCGCAGACGACCGCCCCGTCCGGCAGCGAGACGAATGGCGACAGCGACCACAGTGACGACCACGGCGACCATGAATCCGATGACCACGAATCCGATGACCACGGTTCTGACGGACATGACCACGAATCTGACGATCACAGCGATGGTCACGACGACGGTGGCGACGATGACTGACGAAGAACGCCTCGCTCGGGTCGCAGCGCTACGGGCCAAGCGGGGCCAGCCCATCTCTGGGGTCGCGCCATCTGCCGGCACAGCACCGACTCAGCGAACGGCACCGACTCAGCGACGCCACCACGCCGCGGGCGGGGCACGAATCGTGGCCGCTGGTATGGCGGTTTCCAGCATGTTCGGCGTCACCGCCATGATCGCTGACGCCGCGAAGGCACCTGACTCGGTCACAGATCCCACGGTTGCACCCCCGCCGGTGGCGACCATGCCGGTCGAAACAATCCTGCTGGCCTTGCCAGAGCTTCCGATCGTCGAGTCGCCCGCCGCATCCCTTCCCCTGGTGGATGCGTCGGCCCCCGCATTCGCTGCACCACCACCACCACCACCACCGCCGGTGGCAACACCGGCGGTGGCTCCGGCCCCGCCACCTCCTCCTGCCGCCACCACTGCACCGAGCGGGGGCTGAAATGTCGGCCATCAAGCACTCCGCACAGCGGGCGTTTCGAGCAATGGGTTGCACTACCTACGTCGTCATCCACGGCGGTGATGAGGCGATGGTGGCTGACGCTCAACGGCGGGTGGCACGGTTCGAGTCGTTGTGGAGCCGATTCCTCGAGACCAGCGACATCACGATCGCCAACCGCTCGGCCGGCATGCCCGTACGCGTCGACGAGGACACTCTCGCCGTCGTCGCACGGTCTGTTGCCGGCAGCCGACAGACCGGCGGCGCGTTCGACGTCACGATGCTGCCGACACTGCTGGATCACGGATACACCCACAGCATCACCACGTCGCTGCGCGCACCGCGCCTCACCGCCACGCGCTCACGAGCGCACGAGGAGATCGTCATCGACTTCGAGCGGTCGACACTGACCGTTCCTGTCGGCGGGGCCATCGACCTCGGTGGCATCGGCAAGGGATTCGCCGCCGATGTCGTCGCGGAGGACCTCGTGGCCGAGGGCGCCGATGGCGTACTCGTCAACATCGGTGGCGACATTGCGCTACGTGGCCAACCCTGCCCGGAGATCTCGTGGCACCTCGGCATCGAGGATCCGAACGACCGACCGAAACACGTTGCCGTCCTGCACATGGGCGAAGGGGGCATCGCCACCTCGGGCACGACCATCCGTCGTTGGGTGAGATCCGACGGTTCCGAGTCGCACCACATCATCGATCCCACGACCGGGCGGCCCTCGACCGCTGGTCTCGCCACAGTGACCGTGATCGCGGGTGACGCCGCGACGGCAGAGGTGTTCTCCAAAGCGGCAATGATGCTGGATGGCCCTGCAGCCATGGCGATGCTCGAGGGCGTCGGCCTCGCAGGGCTCGGTGTCGACGAGAACGGCGTGACACACCGCAGCGCAACGCTGGCCGCTTTCGAGCGCTGAACCTCAACCGGTAGCCGTTGGCGCGGTCACCCGTCCGTCGTCCGCCGAGTCGCCGATGCGCGGGCTTCACCGAGCGAGCGGAAGGCCACCGTCGCATGGAGGCCGCCGACGTTGTTGTTGGACAGCGTGGCGGTAGCGCCCGAGGCAGCGGCAAGCTGAGCGACGATCGCAAGCCCCAGGCCCGAGCCTGCCCCTGCCGACCCGGCCGCTCGCCAGAAGCGGTCGAAGGCAAAAGCCAACTGTTCGTCGGACATGCCCGGTCCGGTGTCCGTCACCTGGAGCACCACCATGTTCGCAGTGGCAACAACGGAGACATCGATGCGCCCCCCGGATGGCGTCACTGCGAGCGCATTGTCGATGAAGTTGTCCACGATCTGCTCCACGGCCCCGGGGACCGCGAATGCGATCGACTCGGTGGGTGTGCCATCCACGAGTTCGACGCCATGCTCCTCGGCCAGCGGCCGCCAGATCTCGGCGCGCTCGCGCGCGACCGTCGCAACATCGACCGGCACGGCAGTTTCGGCTCGGCCATCGGCGCGGGCGAGCGCCAGCAAGCCATCGATGAGGTGCTGAAGACGCTCGGTCTCCGCACTCGCCGCCTCCATCCGTTCGCGTGCACCGCTGGGGTCGGTGTCGACCATCGCTGCTGCCTGGTCGAGCCGAAGCCGCAGCGCCGTGAGTGGGGTTCGCAGTTGGTGCGATGCATCGCCAGCGAACGCTCGCTGCCGGTCCATGAGGCCGCGGATCCGCATCGACATGGTGTTGAACGCAGTGGCAAGATCGCGGATCTCGGGCGGCCCTTCGTCGGCGGGTGCGGTGACAGCGAGGTCACCCCCGGCGAGACGCTCCGTCGCAGTGCGCAGCCGCCGGATCGGTCGAGTCAGCGTGCCCGCCAGCACGATCGCCGCTCCCGCTGCAGTGACGACGGAGATCAGCGCGACCAGGAACAGCACACGCACTCGCGCTGCCACTCTGCTTCCCACCTCAGCGGCCGGATACGTCAGGCGAACGGACCCGACGACCGAGGCTCCGGAGAGCACCGGTACTGCAACGAACAGCAGTCGGAAACCCAGGGACGTCGAATCGCGCTCACCGGTCGTGGGTGTGCCGTTGAGTGCACTTGCGATCTCCGGACGGGTGCCGTAGTCGGCGCCCGCTGCCAGCTCCTCGTCGGAGATCGCCACCGCGGTGCCGTTGCGGTCGGTGATGACCACGCGGGCGCCACTGCCCGCCCGATATCGGTCGATCAGCTGCTGCAGGCCCGTGCCGTCAGGGTTGCTGCCGGTCTCCAAGATCTCCTCCGCGCGTCCTGCAATCACGAACGCATCACGCGACAAGCCGGTCACCAGACGATCACGCTCGACGGTGCGGAGATGGGCAGCGAGCGGTATGTCGTGAGCGGCGAGGACCACGATCATGATGGCGACGAACACGGCGACCAGCCGCCACCTCACACCGGTTGCTCCAGTCGGAACCCCACACCACGTACCGCTGCAATCCATTGTGGGTTGCCAAGCTTCTTACGGATGGCCGCGACATGAGCGTCGACCGTCTTCGTCGGGCCGAACCAGTTGACGTCCCACACGTTCTCGAGGATGTCCGTTCGCGTACAGACAGCACCCGGATCGACAGCGAGGTACGCGACGAGATCGAACTCCTTCGCCGTCAGCATCACTTCCACTCCGTCGAGACGTACTCGACGTGTTCGCCGGTCGATCTCCAACGGCCCGACGACCTGTGCTCCGGACGGCTCGGCCACGCTCGCGGCACCGGGGGTGGACCGCCTGGCAACCGCTCGCAGTCGGGCCACCAGCTCGCGGAAGCTGAACGGCTTTGTCACGTAATCATCGGCACCGAGCTCGAGTCCGAGCACGCGGTCGAACTCGTCGCCGCGTGCCGTCAGCATGATGATCGGTACGTTGCCTCGGGAGCGCAGAACCCGGCACACATCGCGTCCGTCCATGTCCGGCAGACCGAGATCGAGCAGGACTGCGTCGGTGGTTGGGGCTTCGAGTGCCGCCGAGCCCGTCTCGACATGAGTGACCGTATAGCCCGCTTCACGCAGTCCGTCGATGAGGGACACGGCGATCGACTCGTCGTCCTCGACCAGCAATATGTGCACGTCGACAGTGTGGCCGACACCGACGCCCGCTGCGCTGATCGCGATGCCGTCGCACCAGAGAATGGATGGATCTTGGACGAGCCTTGGATCGACTACGGCCGACCGTGAGGTGAGACCCGGGTACGTTGGCTGCATGAGGACCCGCCCCGCTGCAGCACTGTCGGTTGCGGGTGTGCTCGCTGCCGGGCTCGTCGCCGCTGTCGTGAACGCCCAGGCACTGGGCAGTCCCGGCGCGAGCGGCAATGCGTTGCTTGCCTCCACGGAACTTGCCATCGCCAACCCACCGACCGATGAACTGCCAACGACGTTGCCGGCCGCCGGCCCGACCATCGTTCAGGCAGCAGACGCCGGGTACCTCACATTCGACGCGGAGAACAACCAGTTGCAGCTGGTGGCCGCCACATCCGCAGCGGGCTGGTCGATCACGGCCATCGCCGCCACAGGAGCCACGTCTGTCACTGTCAACTTCACCTCAGCCGCCTCGACGCTGCGGGTCACTGCGACGCTCGTCGACGGTGTGGTGACGGCAACCATCACCGCCAACGCCGGCCAAGCAACGACAGCGACCACTCTCGTCACCCCTCCGCCCACGAACGACGATGACTACAAGAAGGATGACGACCACAAGAGCGACGACGACCACAAGAAGGATGACCACGATGACTGACGCGATACGAGGCAAGGACCGTTGAATGTCGGACCAGGTCTGGTGGTACGTCGCTCGCGCGGGGGGCCTCGTGGCGTGGGCGTTGCTGGCGTTGAGCATGTTCTGGGGTCTCGCCCTGTCCAGTCGTCTCCTGGGCAAGTTCCCCAAACCCAACTGGATGCTCGATCTGCATCGGTTCATCGGTGGCCTGTCCGTGGTGTTCATAGCAGTCCATATCGGCGCACTCGTCGCTGACAGCTACGTCACGATCACAGTCGTCAACGTGCTGGTGCCGTTCACCGGCACATACCGGGTCGTCCCACTCGCGTGGGGCATCGTCGCCACCTATCTCCTGGTCGCAGTCGAGATCACCTCGCTCCTGCGGCGCCGGCTCCCACGGCGGCTCTGGCGAGCAGTTCACATGCTCAGTTTCCCGATGTTCGTGCTGGCAACCGTCCACCTGCTGCTCGTCGGCACCGATCGCACGACCCTCCCGTTGCGCATCGGGGTGCTGGCCACCGTGACAGTGCTGTCCAGCGTCACCCTGTTTCGCATCGCCACCGTCTCCGGACAGCAAAGAACTTCATCCAGGAGTTGACACAGTGATCGAACGTGTGTACTCTTTATCACATGAGTGCGGTTGACGTTCACGCCGAGCAGA
>DAORTY010000013.1:0-8962 GCA_035432905.1 Ilumatobacteraceae bacterium
GGGCTTTCTTAGTGGCGGGGGCAGGATTTGAACCTGCGACCTTCGGGTTATGAGCGAGACGGCACCCCTGTCCGGCAATGACCGTCACAACCGGTCGGTCCCCTTGACCAGCGGATGCTTCCCGTTCGACTCGACCTCCATCGACCGTTGGTGACGATGCTGGCCGCTCATGCGGGTTGCAGTTTGGTTGCACCGTGCGTCTCGTCGTCGCCGGACCGTTTCGGGTGACTCGTCGACCTTCATCGTTGCGTGTTTCTGGCATGCCGCGCATCCTTCATCGCTAGGGCGCCTCGAGATCGACTTTGGGGAGTTCACCGACGGTGGAACCGGCGCACCTACTTGTCGGTGCTGCCTGACAGATTCGCTCTCGGCTTGGCGAAATCACTACTTGCTCGACCCTTGGGTCCTGGGACTACTGCTCTCGCGTTTGCGCGTCCTTCATGATGGCGCGGCTCTCCACTCTTCTTGCTGTGCCCCCGACGAGCCGAGAGATCAACGGCGTCAGACGTCGTAGCTGTGTCGGGCAGAGTCCTTTCTCTCGCTCGGCTAATCTCCCTCTGGAGGTCAGACCTCTCGGGCGAAGGAGGGTCAGGCGTGGCGTGCGGGAACAACAACGTGAGCCGTTCGTATCTGTCGTCGGAGCCGTCGACGACATCGAAGCAGAGCGCTCAGTTGTTCAACGAGCGCATCCGGGCCAGACAAGGACCGTTGCACAACGAGACGGCCAAAGCTGAAGGCACTGTCGCCGTCAAGAACGCCAAGGGCAAGGTGATAACGCCCGAGCAACGGTACTCGGGGATCCTGAAGGACGGCGTGAGCTTCGACTACTTCCTCGACGAGAACGGCAACAAGACGCTCAACACCGACCTGCACATCCACGTCGTGCACGACGAGACGAACGGCCTGGTGCGCATGCACATCACCGACCGGCGGAACAACGTCGCGGCCAAGCACACAGACCACATCGGGCTGAAGTCTCCGTCCGGCAACGACGTACTCGCAGCAGAGCTCAAGCTGGCAGACATCCTGCGGACGATGAAGACGGGCAAGAAGTGAGCGCGACCGAGGAGACGCTGTCGACGGCTCGCACGTTGGCCATGGTGTACGCGCTCGAGTGGCCCCAGCACGTCAAGGAGGTGCTGCTCGCGCCGGCAGGCATGGGGACGACCCACGACCTCGAAACGGCGCTCGAGCTGTTCGGCCCGCTCCCCGAAGACTTGCTGCCGCTGGCCGCCATCGACGAGGCCAGCCTGGCCGTCGTCGCGTTGAACGATCGCCCCAATGCGTGGCGAGAGGGTGAGGTGTTCCGCTGGTTCGTCACGGACGTCGCACCACAGCACCAACTCGCGCCGCTCGACATCGACCCGCTGATCTACATCTCCTCGCTCGACGCAGAGCTCGGGCATCGTGCCGAAGGGCTCAAGCGCGTGCTCGATGAGATCGGGCCGGCGTATCAGGACGCGTACCTCGCGAAGGAAAAGCGACCGCGCGACTTCGTCGTTCGCCCGGTGCGGATCGCGTGTCAGAACGTGATCGTTGCCCTCGCGGCCTTCTCCCAGGAGTCGTCGTTCGACGGGCTCGCCGTGGTCGCGTGGCAGACGTGCGAGGTGCCCCATGTGGCCACCCACGAAGCCAACCGCGCCCTCGCCGCGCTGACGCTCTGCGACGCGTTCCAGAACGGTGGCACGATGGAGATCCGGTTCGACCGCAGGGTTCGATCGACCCTTCGTGGCCGGACGAAGGACTACGACGGCCATCCGGAGGGACAGGTTCCCGCCAGCCTTCGCCGCTTCGGCCGCACGGTTGGCGTCAGGCTCGGCGTCGACGATGCTGCCGCGATCTCGCCCCGCGAAGCCCGCGAGCTCTTCTTGGCGATCACGCCAATGCCTGCACATCTCCGCGAGCGTGTGGATGATGCGGTCGCTCATCAAGGAATCACGCCCGAACGCATCTGCTTCCTGTTGCTCTCCCAGGTGTGGCGCGAGATCGAGTTGGACTATCTCCTGTCCACTAGCTGCCGGGCTCGCTCGATCGTGGGTGGCGGCGCGGATTGGACCGATCGGCTCGGACGACAGGCCGAGTCTGAGGTCTGTCGCGGTGCCGTCATGGCCGGGATGCTGCACCGCCGGTTGAACGCCACGGATGCCGCGGCGGCTGACGAAGAAGCGACGGTGCGGGTCGTAGAGGATCGCACCAAGGGCATCGACTGGCAGCTGCACGAGGCCCAAGCGGCGATCACGTTCTTCGGTCTCGACCCGAGCGAGCGAGTGCCGTGGACCCTCGGTCGCACGGGCATCGACGCCCTCACGGTCTTTCCCCGCACGGCTGCGACCGCCGCAGCGGTTCACGAGGTCGCCCACAGCGATCTGGCCGGGCCGAAGGCGTTGCTCGTGCCCGCCGACTCGCCGATGCCCACGGGTGATCTGCCGGTCATCGTGCTGCGCTGTCCCGACCGTCTCGCCGACATCGACAAGAACGTCGAGGATCGGCTGCTCAAGTCAAGGATCTCGCGCGGATGAGCGGCGAGCGAGCTTGGGTCGTCGGGCTTCCGGCCGAACCCACCCTCCTCACGCTGGCGGGCGAGGTGCGTTCCGCCGCGGAGCGAGCACAGAAGGCCGAGCCCGGAGATCGCCTCGACATCGCCCGCTTCGAATCCTTGGCCACCCGGCTCGAGCAGCTCGCGGTCCATCGCCCCGACGCACCCAGGACCGAGGTCTCCGTGACCGGAGACGGCGCGACGAACCTGATCGGCATGGAGCCGGATCGGTGGCCACGGTCTTTGGCGAGCGATGTTCGCGATGCCGCTCGCGCCTTCGTCGCGCAGGGACGACTCCCGGTGTTGATAGTCGATCCACACGCGGTCGGAGCGACGACACGAGTCGATGTCGGCGCGGCCGAGGAGCCGGCTGATGCCTGGGAGGCCGAGGAAGGCGTCATCGGGAACCGAGCCGTCGAGGCTCGCTTCCGCGCCCAGATCGAGGACGCGCTCAATCCCGACATCACGCGCCGCGGGGCCATCTCGCCGAGTGGGATCAACAACGCGATCGTGACGGAGACCTTGCGCGAGTTCGCCGCCGCAGCACCGGGCGACGCACGCGTGGATGCGATGGTCGAGTACCGCGACGGATCGAAGTCCGCCCATCCGTTCCCCTTGCGCTCGCTCCCTTTCGTCACGAACCCGCGCCGCGCGACGCTCGAGCTGAGGTTCGCGCTGCTGTCGATCCGGCACACCGAGATGGACGCCGTGGTGCACGGAGCGTGGCTCCGAAACGCCGAGGTCTCTCGTCCACGGCCGGCCGCGCAGACGGATGACCTCGTCTACGACATCAGCATCAAGCAGCTCGAGGAGGTCTGCCGCGGTGAACAGCACGTGCGGCTCGACATGTACCAGACCGGCCTCGAGACGGCGGTGGTCGGCTTCTACCGAGCGGTCAGCGTCCACCTGATGAAGTTCCCCGGCTCGGTCTCGGTGCAACCGATGTACTTCGTCGCGCCGCCGAAGCGGAAGCAGGAGCGGACGGACCAGCGCTCCCGGGGTGGCCGCGGTGACAAGCAACGAGGTGGTCGCCGGCCACAGCCCGCGACACCCCAGTCCGTGACACCGCGGTCCGTCGCGCCATTGATCACCGAGAGCAGCACGTTCCGAAAGGGGAAGTTGTGGGCAACGTGACGGGGGACGACGCGCCGAAGCGGGGGATGTCCGATTCCCACATGCGCGCCTTCACGTGCAAGGACTGCCAGCGCGAGGTCGAGCACATCGAGGAGGAGATCCGCTCGGTCGAAGCCGGCGGCGGCACGAAGGCCCAGTTGAAGAAGCTGCGGGCGACGCTGCACGCGCGCCTCGCAGATGCGACGTACAACGAGAACTGGGCGGTCAACCTCGTCGAGCGCGGCGGTTCTCGCTCCGATCGGTGCAAGGAGCACCGCCAGAAGCACCGCATCAACATCCAGGGTATGGCCGTCGCCTACGTGGATCTGCAGACCGTCGGCGAGGTCGCCGACCGCGAGAACCCCACCGGTCCACTCGGCGGCCTCGGGCCGCTGCCGACAGCGCACAAGAAGGTCGAGGGCACGACGTACGACCTGCAGGAGGTCCGCGTCGGGATGACCGATGCGCACGTCGAGGAGATGATCTCGATGCTGCGCGACAAGCAGGTGCTGATCCTCAAGGCCGGCACCGGCACCGGCAAGTCGACGTTTGCCCCATATCGCCTGATGGACCCTCCCCCGGCGTCGCTCGCGAACATCCCAGAAGGAACGTTCGCAAAGCTGACGGACCTCGGGCCGATCATCGTGACCGAGCCCCGCGTGCAAGCGGCCGTCGGTGTCGCCTCGTTCGTCGGCGGCGTGATGTCGGGCGCGGGTGGAGTCGGTCCCGGGTATCCCGTCGGCTACCAGGTCTCCGGTGACCGCAACCACGACGAGGCGTGCGAGCTCATCTACGTCACGGACGGCACGATGATCAACTGGCTGCGCGAGGGTCGCCTCAGCCGCATCGGCACGGTGATCGTCGACGAGGCCCACGAGCGCAGCACCAACATCGATTTCATCCTCGGCTACCTCAAGCGCGAGCTGCCGCGTTACCCACACCTGCGGGTGATCGTCACATCGGCGACTTTCAACACGGACTTCTACTGCGAGTACTTCGGCGGCCCCGACACGGCACACGTGATGAACGTCCCGGCCGAGAAGTCCTTCGGCTACGGCATGCCCTTCTTCCCAAACCTGGATGTGCCGGAGAGCGGCGAGGACGACGTGCTCGAACGATGGTCGGACGCTGCGCTCCCGCTCGTAGCGGGAGCGACACGAGACGTCGATACGTTCGTGCGCACGCACTGGAAGACGCAATTCGCCGAAGCGCTCCACTACCCGGACGACGTCGCCAAGAAGGAGAACGACGGCGATGTCGAGGACGTCTGGGAGACGACGCGATCGCTGGCAGACCTCCGCTTCACCGGCAAGGTGCCGGCCGGCGAGTGGAAGGAACGCATGCCGGCCGAGATGGCGAAGTTCGTGATCGCCCTCGCACGCGGTCTGGACGAGCGCAAGATCTTCGGCGACATCCTCGGCTTTCTACCCACCCGCCGGACGATCGAACCGGTGTGCGAGGAGATCGAGATCGCGCTCGGGCGCACGTATAAGGACCACGTCTTCCCGTTGATCTCCAGCCTGCCGAAGGAGAAGCAGAAGCTGGCACTAGCGAAGCGGAAGATGGGCGACCCGCGCAAGATCGTCATCTCCACGAACCTCGCCGAGACCTCGCTCACTGTCGAAGGCGTCCGGTTCGTCGTCGACAGCGGCATCATCGCCCAGTCGGAGTGGGACCCCGAGCTCGCCAAGGGCAGCATCCCCACCAAGGCTCACAGCCAGGCCGGGATCAAGCAACGGTGGGGTCGCGTCGGGCGCAAGGCGCCGGGCTGGGTGTTCCCGCTCTACACGAAGAGCCAGTTCCTCGACCTGGCCGAGGACACGCCACCGGGTTCCACGCGCGACAACCTCGAGGCCCTCGTAATGACCGCCAAGATGGGCGGGATCGACGACGTCATCGGCTTCGACTGGCCGGCGGCGTTCCTGCCGACCACCTTCGAGTTGGAAAGCGAGGCCGCCGACGCCCGTCAGATCTTCATCGCCGAGTTGGAGCGCGCGGACCGTTCGTTGCGGGGCGGTGGAGCCCTCGACGGCGACGGGCACCCGACGACGTTCGGGAAGGAGCTGACGCGCTTCCAGGGGCTCGGGTCCACCGCGAGTGCGATGGCGATCCTCTATGCGGATCGGCTCGCGTGCGTGCCTGAGGTGGCGACGGTCATCGCCCTGTTGGACGACGAGCGGCTCGTCGGACAGCGAGGGCTGCTGCTCGACGACTTCGACTGGCCGGACGACTGGCGGCTGGAGGCCGCCGAGCGCCACCGTGGGTTCGCCTCGCTGTGCGACGACGAAGCGGAGCTCGTGCTCCTCGTGGCCGCGGCGTGGGAGCGGTCCGACAAGCAGCTCCCGCCCTGGGAGGACTCGGTGAAGCGCCAGGACTGGTCACGGATGTGGTGGGTGAACCACTCGGTGCTCCTGGACGCGGCCAAGAAGCGCCACGAGGTGCTGGAGGCGCTGTCGCCGGCGATGAAGGAGGACGTCAAACGGTTCATTGAGCCCGCGCTCGTCAACCGCACTCGCGGCGTGCTGACGCGAGCGATGGCGTCGAACATCTTCGCCGCATCACCGGACGGCACGTACGAGCCGGTGAGCAAACCATCGCCGCGTGCGCCGGAGCCATCGACCGACGACGTCCACGAATCAGACGACCCGCAGCTCCCGGACGCCGGCGATGCACCAGCCGCGGCGACGAAACCGCGGGTGTTCACGCTCGAGGAGGGCGGACTGTTCGAACCGAAGGCCGAGCACCTCGTCGCGCTGCGGCGTCGCGAGTCGAAGTTCGACAACCGCATCTCCTCGTTGGTCATCGCCCAGGAGTGGGCGATGACAGAGCCGGGCGAGACGCAGCCATCGAGCGTCGTCGATGCGATGCGCATGGTGATCGCGGCGTCGAAGTTCGCGCCGGCCGAGATAGCCAAGAACACCGTGTTGCCCTACCTGGAGAAGTGGCCGGTCGGCCAGCGCGTCCGGCTCGAGGTCGCGGACGCCGGCGACGGCCCGCGAGCCACCCTCCTCGCGACGCCGCTGCCACCGTTCCGACGCCCACGGACGCGCGAGGAGCGCGGCGACGATCCCCGCCGCGGCCGGGGAGGTAGGTCTCGCACCAAGAACAAGCTCGTGCTCGGCGACGACGACCTGAACGGTACGAGCGACGATCTGCGCACCGAGCTCAGCATCGAGCCGCGTCGCGGTGCAGACGACGAGCGTGTCGATCGGATGCAACTGCTCGCTGCAGACCGCGACACCGGCGTCCGCGAACAGTGTGGCGAGTGCTTCCCCTGTCGGGATGGCCGTCCGGACGACTGCGAACGGCAGATCGTCCAGACTCTGCCGGGCCGCCGCGAGGACCTGCTCGCTGCCTGGCGAGCCGACGCCGAGAATGGACCGGATGTCGCTAACCCGCGCGTCGACATCGACGACGAGTTCGCAGTCGACTCCGACGGCTGGCACGAGATCACCGGCTACCGGTCCGACGGTGATCGCGTCGTCGTGCAGCTTCGCCCGGACTGGCAGCGCGGTCAGGTCATCAATGCTGGTCAGCATCCGGACCTCAAGCCGGGCGATCCGGTGGACGTCCGGGTCGGTCGGCCCCTCCGCCACCACGGTGGTTCGCTGCGTGCCTTCGATCGTGTCGATGGCAAAGGCCGGTTCGTCCTTGCCGAGGCGCGTGCGCGCTACGACGACGAGCAGGTGAAGCGCCGCGAGATCGCCGTCAGCTTGGACCGTGGCAGCACCGTGATGCTGGAGCAGCTGACCGGGGGCTCGGTCATCAAGGCCACCGCTGTGCCTGCACGCGCGGAAGGTGCTTTGACGATCACCCTGTTGGAGCTGCTCCACCAGCACTGGTCGAACGCCGTCGAGGGTCGCGGCGCGAGCATGAAGGTGCTCGACGAGACGCGCCGCAACCAACACCGCGAGCGAGTGCATGCCGCGGTCGTCGAATCACCACCGAACGCAAACGGCTACGCGACAGCGCGCCTCGTGCTGCAGGACAGCGCGCTCGGCATCATCCACCGCTTCGACTTCAACGTGAAGCCGAAGGGTGACAAGACGAGCGCGGATCCAAGCGCGCCATCGGAGGGAACCGCAAGCGCGGCGGCACCACCACTCGAGCCGGACGCGGCGATCCTGGTCAAGCTGCGCAGCGATCGCACCAGCCTGGACGTGAGCGGCCTCAGCGTCGCTGGCCTGCGCGCGATCGAGGCCGAGCAGGCCGGCCAGATCGACATCGCCGGCCTTCCCACCGAGGACAAGGCGGAGGCGGACGGGAAGAAGCCGACTGCCGGGACGAAACGCAAGGCACCGCGCGCCGCCGCGAACGCAACGGGCGACGTCGTGAAGGCCACCGACGGCCGAGTCGACGGGGGCGCCGCGGACGACGAGGACGACGAGGACCCGGTCGCTCCGCCCGGCACCGTCGTGCATGCGAGGGACGGCAAGCCGCTCTCGCGTGCCGCTGCGGCCGCGCTCGTCGCGCTGGTCTCGCCGGACGACGACCCAGACTGGCCGAACGAGGTCTGGTCGTTCTGGGCCCGCAGCCACCACCTGCGCGTCGATGATCGCACCCCGTTCATCCCCGGAGAGGCGACCAAGATCATCGAGGTCGCTGCGACGGTGGAGATCAATGACACGACCCCGCTCGCCGAGCAACAGGCGCGGCTCGCCGCGTTCGCCGCGGCCCACCCCGCGAATAGCGTCGTCGAATGCGTGGTCACCTCGCTCTCCAATCGGGGCGTGTTCGTCTCGCTGGATGATGGAATCGACGGCTTCGTCCCAACCGACGAGCTGTCATGGGCGAGCCGCGTCACCCATCCGGATCAGGTGGTGCAGATCGGAGCGCACCTCCAGGCTCTCGTGCGCGAGGCCACGCGCCCGTCGGGTCAACCTGTGCTGTCGGTCAAGGCACTGGTCCCCGATCCGTTCGAGGTGTTCAAGAAGCGCTCGCCTCGCGGCACGCCCGTCACCGGATCGATCGCCAAGCGTCTCGAGCACGTGGTGTACGTCGACCTCGGCGACGACGTCGACGGATCGATCCACATCTCCGAGCTCGACCACTCGCGTATGGCCAGCGCTATCGAGTTCTCTGAGGTAGGCGCCAAGGTCGCGGCCGAAGTCATCGGCTTCGACGACTCCGCTCGACGAGTCACGCTGTCCCGGAAGAACACGATCGAACACCCCTACGTGGCTTATCGAGCCCGTCACGCAATCGGCGACCAGGTAGGCGCAGTCGTCGAGCGTGTATCCGAATCGCACGTCAACGTTCGCCACTCGAACGGAGCACCCGGCGTCATTCACGTGAGCAACCTGCGTTGGGAGC
>DAORTY010000013.1:9062-10918 GCA_035432905.1 Ilumatobacteraceae bacterium
AGTTCGACGACAACAAGCGACAGACCGAACTGTCCATCAAGGCAGCACTACCCGAGCCGTACCAGGCCTACAAGGCGAAGCACGCGATCGGCGACCACGTTCGCGCAGTCGTCGATCGTGTATCCGAATCGCACGTCAACGTCCGCCACTCGAACGGAGCACCCGGCGTCATTCACGTGAGCAACCTGCGTTGGGAGCGAGTCAACGACGCCACGACGCTCTACAAGCCAGGCGACGAGGTGAAGGCACAGATCCTCAAGTTCGACGACAACAAGCGACAGACCGAACTGTCCATCAAGGCAGCACTACCCGATCCACTCACCACCTTCACTGCGGCTCACCGACCGAATGACACCGTGAGGGGCACGGTGACCAAGATCCTCCCGAAGAATGCTTTCGTAGACCTCGGCGGAGGAGTGACCGGCAGCATCTTCATTCGCCACGTGACTGGCGGTCCACTGGTGTCCTTCGACGGCCATCTTCGGGAGGGTCAGGTCTATGACTTCCGAATCCTTGAGTACGACCTAGAGCGAAAGCAGGTGAAGTTGGCTCGGTTCGGGTTGGTTTCATCAGGTAGCCAGGTAGCGCCGCCGGCTCCGCGGGTCAGCGTGCAACCTGCCATGCCGAGTCCACGGCCACAGCCGCGATTGTCGCCGGCACCGAGCCCGCGAACCCCAAGGTCCACCGCTGCTGAGGGGGATTCGGTGGAGGAGGCCACTGCTAACGGGTGTCGTGCGTTGGGGTTGCCGACGTCCCAGGTGCGCGTCGAGGTCTTGGACGCCGGAGAACGCGGCCTTTTCAATCGAGTGAAGCGCCGAGCCAAGGTGCGCGTGACCGAGCGAATCTGAGACGGTCCGGAGCTGTGTTGAATCGACCTTGCTTGACGAAGCAGCCCCTGTGCCAAGTCGGACTCCGATGGGTGCCAAGCTGAGCCGATGACCCAGGATCGTTGGCGACTCATCGAGAAGCTTGGCAACGGCTACTTCGGTACCACCTTTCGGGCGGAGGACACGGAAGGCGTCATTGCGGAGCCGATCGCAATGAAGCTGATCCCCCTTGCTGGCGTTCGGGGACTCCACGAGGACTCGCTCCTGAAAGAGATCAGCCAGCTATACGCGCTCACCCACGCAAACCTGGTGGCAGTACGTGCCGAGCCGCGCCGTATCGAGTTCAACGGTATCCCGCACCTCGCCATCGGTCTGGAACTCTGTGAGACCACGTTGGCCGACGAGCTCCGTCAAAGCGACGACCGGGATCGACTCATGCGAGTTGTGGTCGCCGACGTTCTCCAAGGTCTTATGTACATGCACGACGAGATGGGCACGGTCCACAGGGACCTACACGCGGGCAACATCCTCCGGCGAGGCAGGACCTGGAAGATCGGAGACTTCGGTCAGGCGCGGTTCGTCAACGATCACGGCGTTGTCCCAGGTGGGCCCGTCGGGGCTCGGGAGATCGTGGCCCCCGAAGTCGCCCGAGGCGAGGCAGCGTCGGTCGCGGTCGACATCTATGCCCTGGGCGTCTTGGTGCACTACTCGCTTACCGATCGATACCTCGTGGACACACGATCGCCTAAGCGACCGTCTGGACAAGGCGCCGTACAAATCCACGACTCGCTTCCACGCGAGTGGAGGCCATTTGTTAGTGCAGCAACACAGGAGCTTGCGAACCGACCGACCGCCCAGGCGATACGGTCGCTAGTACCTCGCCTCAAGTCGAGCTCCGAAACTCCCGACGACCCAGGGCGTCGTGCTCGAGGCGAGAGATCGAGCGAGCGTACGATCAGTGGACTCCTGATTGCTGTTGCGTGTTCGTCGCTTGTGGACGGGCACTTCGAGGTGTTCGTGCTCGATGCC
>DAORTY010000013.1:11018-50965 GCA_035432905.1 Ilumatobacteraceae bacterium
AGTGGGAGCGCATGGACGCACCACCGCTGTCGGCCCTCGCCGCCGGGTCCCACGATCACCACCATCAGGAAGTCTTCGCGGTCACCGCAGACGGCCGGGTGCTGAATCGCTGGAACTGGCTTAGCGATGACGACCCGCCGAACGCACAGACGCAATCCGAGTGGTGCGACAAGTGGTACGAGTTTGCTGGGCCGCTGCCGAACGACCGCGTGCCGATTGATGTTGCGTGTTCGTCGCTTGTGGACGGGCACTTCGAGGTGTTCGTGCTCGATGCCGACGGAAGCCTGTGGCACAGCTGGTGGTGGCACGACCCCGGCTGGTCGCAGTGGGAGCGCATGGACGCACCACCGCTGTCGGCCCTCGCCGCCGGGTCCCACGACCACAGCCATCAGGAAGCCCTGGGCGTGACCCCGGGTGGCGCTTTGGTAAATCGATGGCACTGGCTTGAAACCACCGAGGACTCCCCGCCGGATGCCTCCACGCCATCGGTCTGGTCCGCAGATTGGGGACGGCTCAGATAACCCCTTCGGCTCGGGACACGCGCGCCTCGAGCAACCATGCCGGCCGTCCAACGACGGCGAACAGTGCGATGCACGCCGCTCCGATGAGTGAGTCCCCAGCGCCGACGATGATAGAGGTAGCCGCCTTCCTCAGCGAGGTTCTGGGAGGTCGTATCGTGAAGAGCGTGACGCGCGCACTCGGGATCATCTGCAAACGGGCTGGAATCCACTGTACGTCTCTGACCGGACCCGATGCGGTGATCGAGGAGGACACGGTGATCTCTACTCCGACGTCGCTGCCGGATCGGGGGGCAGAGTTGAACTGGTTGCTCGAACAAGCTGTGGAGTTGCTGCGCCGACTTCGCCCCGACGTTCTATACGTGAAGAAGTCCCCAGGCGGACAACGACAGTCGTCGCGTGAGCAGCATGAGGTCGAGGCGATCGTGCAGGTCGCAGCCCACCGAACGGGCGTCGTTTGCGCGATCCGGACGACTGAGCAAGTCCGTGCCGCCCATGTGCCGAGGGGAAAGGGGGCCTACAAGCAGCTACTTGAGCGAAAGGATGTCAAGGCTCGGGGCACCAAGAGCCGCCGTGAGGGCTACCTGTACGCGGCGACGGCCCTTGGCGAGCCCGAGGGAGTGCGCAGAGCAGGCCCTCCCTCGGCCGACCTGTGATCTCGATACAAAACCAGTGAGCACCCGAGCCAGCACGTGGGTCGCCAAAGACGGCAAGGTTGTCCGCCAGGGACCGCAACGACCGGCACCGACCGCCCAGCCGGGTACGTGGGTCACAGTCGGGTTGCTCGGAGTGCACTCAATGCTTTGCGGCGGATGCACGCCACGACGGGCCGGCTCGGGGCCTGACGTCGTTGATTGGCCCCGTGTTGACACCGTGCTGTCAGGCTGCGGCACGCGCGCGGGGCCGGATCAACCGGTTGCGAACCTGCGCCGACGGTCTTGCACGGACGTTGCCACGCTGGTTCAGCATCGTTCGACCGCTGCGGCGCAGTCATCCGCGCACGGAGCGCTCCAGGAGTCCTGTCGCCCAGCGATGACGTTGCCGCCCATCGGGCCGGTGTGCCGTCAGCGTCGGGGGCGCGCCGCCGACCGCATCCATTGTGCGACCCGGCCGTTGGTGCCCTGGCCATCCAGCCGCAGCATGATCTCGTCGGTCCGTCCCGTATTCGAGAGCGTGTTGAGGCTGCCGACGTAGGTCACCTGATCATCAACAATGACAACCTTCTCGTGCATCCCCGGTCGCTCTTGAACGACAACGTTGCCATTGCGAATGACCGACAGCAGGTTTGGGTCCCTCAGCTCATGCGCCGCTTTTGTGAACACGGTGACCTTGACGCCCCGGTCGACGAGTTGTCGAAGTATCGGAAGCACCTCCTCGAGGCGACGGGCAGCTACGAAGGGCGAAAAGATGACGACGCGCTGCCTCGCTACTGCAAAGTCTCGCCACAGCGACTCGTAGAACGAAGTGTCGTCCAGTATCTGCGGGGCGGTCTGATGCGCGATCTCATGCGGTGCTTCGGTCGCGACCTCCGCCAGGGGACGGCCGAGTATGGAGCGTGCATCCCAGACCTCCGCACCGCCTGACCGAAGGAGCATTCCGAGGTCGCGAAGCGGGCCGGATGTCGCTGCCTGGATAGAGCCGACGTTCGAGATCACGTATAGGCGTCCAGCATTTCGAGTGATCGCCACGTTGAACAATCTGACGCCGTCGCGAGCCCAGTTAGTTCCGCGGCGATTGGCGCGGGCGACCCAGCTCGTCCCCGTTCCGTCCTCGACGAGGTCAGCGATCACAACCGGGAACTCGCGTCCTTGGAACGCGTGAGCGGTACCAACCTGCACAGCCGAACCCCCATGGTCATTCAGTTGCGCTCGGGTCAACTGGACTTGGTGTCGATATGGAGCTACGACCCCGACTCCTTCGAAGCCGTGCTTCTGGACAAGCTCGTAGCTGAGGGCTGCGCCCGCTGCCCACCAGCGCCCCGACCCGGTAGGCCCCTTCTCAGCAGACGCGCCCGCGCCGAGTGCCGACGTATCGATGATGACGATCTCGGGACCGTCGCTGTTGGCCGCCTCGATTGTCCGGCCATGGCGGAGAAGTCCACCGTACGCGATCGCGTTTGCGAGATGCATCGTCCGATCGCCAAAGCGGTACTGATCGCGCAGCACAACACAGCCCGCGGACGATGACGCATCGGACGCACTGATGATCCCGAGCAGCGCGAAAGGATTCGAGGTCAGCCAGGGGCTGATGTCCCGCGGCAACTTCCGAATGTCGGTGCGCGTGATCGGCCAGTTCTGTTCGAAGTCACCTACGAGAGTGCAGCCGACGTCTGCCTTGGTCATCGCTGCATAGACGTACGGTGGAAGTGCAGCCGAGGCCTCGTCGATGAGCACATGGTCGAAGGTCCGACTCAGGAGTCCGCGGTGCAGGACGAGCTGAGCGAGAGTGGTGCCCACGACCTTGGCCTCGGCAACCACCGTCGTTTCCTGATCCTGGAGTCGGCGCTGGATACTCTCGATCTTCGATGACAGGTCGCGTATCTGATCGGCGAACTTGGCAGCGACCTTCTGCCCTCGTCGCGCTTCGTCGACCAACTGCCGCGCTGTACCCCAGTGGTCGGTCAGGCGGAGAATCTCGACTTCGCGGTCTGTCAGGTCAGCCACTGTCGCGAGGCGCTTTGCCTCGGTGCTCAGCCCGAGCAGCGTGGACTCGGCTGAGTTGACTCGTTCCTTCGCCTCTCGCCATCCAGACTCGGCCGCTCGTTCCTCGTTCTGGGCCGACCTGATGACGGTCGGTGTCACACCCCGCTCGATGCCAGCCTGGAGTTGCCGCACGTGGGCGTCGCGAAGATCGGCCGCCGATGTCCGCGACTTCTCGACCGTCGATCGGGAGGCAGCCAGTTCCCGCAGCACCCGCCTTCGCTTCAGCCGTCCGACATTGGCCGCATCATCCATCTGACGGGCGATCTCCGTCAGCTGACGATCGCAGGCAGCCACGGTGCCGGCGAGAGACGCGACTTCTCGTTCGTCCTCCAGAAGCGTCAGCGAGTCGGCCCAGCGTGCGCACTGCTCGCGGGCATCGTCGTAGCGCTTGCCGGCCGCACTCAAAGCAACTTGGTACTCACCCAGTTGGGACTCCCATGTCCCAATCTGCCCCTCGATGGATGCTCGTTCGCGCAACTCGTCGCGATGCTTCACCAGGTCCTCGAGTTTCGATGTCGTGTATCCCTTGAGGAACTCATCGAGGCGCTCGGCACCGGCCACTGCTGCCTCCGAACGAGCAGTGTCCAGGTCGATCTGGAGCCGGTCGAGTTCCTGGATCAAGTCCTGGAACTTGATCTGAATCGCCTTCGAGACAAGCAACATCGGATGCTCGCTGACCTGCGGAATGCTGGGATGACCGACGCGCAAAATCTGACCCGGTTCGAACGGTTCCGCAGCGCGACACACGTGGAGAAGCGCCTGATCGACGGCCACATTGGTGTTCGACACGAGAGCGACACTCCGCCCTCGCCGGAGGAGCTCAGCGACTGCAGCACCGATCACGCGTGTCTTGCCTGTCCCTGGCGGACCCCAGACCACCGACACCCCGGACGACGTGATTGCGCCAGCGGCCAATTGCTGCTCAGCGTTGAGGCCGGCGAGAACCTCCTCGGGAGCTCCCGCCGACAGCGACCCACGACCCGCCAACACGGATGCCAACCGGGGTGACTTGCATGCTTCCAGGTAGTTGGCAAACGCCTTCGCTACGACACCGGGATCGATCTGCAGGTACAGGCGCAGACCGTGCCCGACGGCAGCGTCGGCGATCAATGCGACTACCGCCTCTGTCGGTGACGCGTAGCGGACCTCGACTTTGAAGCGTGGTCCGTCGCCTGGGGGTGCGGCGAGAAACACTTCACCTGGAGGCTGCTCGCTCAGGTCCACCGATGGAGCAGCCACTCGAAACACGGGCAATGGCCCGGAGTCGTCTCGCTCGGCCCGGCCGACGTCCACCTGCCTCGCCTGGCCGGAGCATGCAGACAACTCCGCCTGAGCGGCAGCGACCACGACATGGTCAACGGCCTCGACCACCGGATCTGCTGCGGAAGGTCTGACATCGGCCAATGTCGACGCTGCTTCTTGGTTGGCGGTGTCGGCACCGGACGGATCCGCCAGCGGAGGGCCTAACGATTCCTCGAGCTGTACCGTTGCCGACTCCACCAGGATCAGATCTGCACCCGCTTCAATCGGCGGTTCCTCTGGCGCGGCTGGGTCGACCTCCTCGATCGCCATGTCGATGTCCCACGCGCGGAAGGACTTCTGATCCGCGCTCTCGAAGTCCCCCAACGCGCTGGCCACCTTGCACGACATGCAGACGATCGCCCAGTAGCGGTACGTCCCTTGGGATGTTGTGTATGGCTTCCGGTAGACGACGAGCGGCGCTTCCGAGTCGCAGTCGCCGCAGCTGACGTCACAGCCTCCCTGGAACGTCCAACCTGGTTCCTTAAAGCGGCTGTGTGAGCACTCGACCTTGACGCCGAAGCGTGACTCGACGAGATCCGGCACGCTCGAACCAGGATCTATGACGGCGGCCTGCTCGATGAGTCTCTTCCCCTCAGTCCCGCGCCGATCAACGGCAGTTGTTGTCCCAGAGATGGAACCTGTCCTCGGTCTGTCTCCGCTGCCGAGGCAGGTGTCATTCACAGACTATTACCCGCTCGGCGCACGTGACTTCCCGTACTACGGCGATGCTGTCGATCGCCAAACTCCGCGTCGGGCAACGGGCCCTGACCTCAGTTGGTCCATGAAGACCAATACTCCACTGCTGACTCGAGCGCTTCCAGGAGTTCACTAGAGATCTCGTCGGCCTTGAAGAGGTATTGACCCTCCCCCAAGCCGAGACGACCTGTTGACTGCTCGAGATAGTGAGCGGTACACATGTTCCCCCACGCAACATTCGCCTCCTTGCTCGCCGGACCGTCGTATCGGGCCGCCTCTCCGCAGACGTAGCAAGGCGGCAGAACCTGTACGACTGCCGCAGTTCCGGCTTGGCAATGGAGCATCAGTTCCGCATCGACCTCTGCGCGATCGCCTGAAACGCGCTGACGGGTAAGCGTGTCGAGCACGTGTTCCATCGGGGGGACAACGGCGATGCCACCGTCGAAGGCAGGCCAAACGAAGTGCAGCTGAGTCGCGATGTCGCCGATCCACCGAACGGAGTCCGCGATCGGATCATCTGACTCCCTGAGATTCGGGCGGGACCACTCGAACTCGTCGTCATCAACCCTGGGCAGTAGCCCATCCCTATTGAACCTCGACGTCATGGACGCCACCTCCGAGCGGCTCTCACGCAAGCACGATAGACGCCAGAGGGCTGGCGAACACTCGTGCTGGCCGCTCGTGCCTGATTCAGAAAACCTGTTCCGAGACTGTAACCGTTCGGAACGGTTCTGCCAGGATACAAACTGTGACGAACGCTCCAAGTCTCTACGTTCCAGTCGAAGCAATCATTCGGTTCCTCGATGCAGCCCGCACTGGGGACCTTCAGACGCCCGTCACGCTTCACAGCTTGCGCGTGATCGGCACCCCCGACTCTGTGGCTCCGCGCACGCTCCGCGCACTTGAGGTATTGGGCTTCGTGCGAGACAACGGCGAACCAACTGACGCAATGCAGAAGTTCTCATCGGCAGAGGCAGACGGACACGTGCACGTGCTCGCATCGACGCTCCGAGAGGCGTACTCCTCCGTCTTCGAGGCACTGCCTGATATCGCCAGCGCGAGCCATGAGCAGATCGAGGCGGCGTTCGCCGGCGTCGAACCCGCTACGCAACGCCACAGGATGATCCGCTTGTTCTTGGGACTTTGCCAGTACGCCGGAATCGTCGATGGACGTGTGCGAAGACAGCGCCGACGAGCCGGGCCAACACCGGACACTGCCAGGGACGCAACACCCTTTGAACCAGCTGAACAACACCGTGTCGATCTGAGGTCGGGCGGAACCGTCGAAATCGCTATCTCGGTCCGACTCTTCGAGCTCTCGCGCGAAGACCGCGACTTCGTTCTGGAACTCGTAGACCGAGTTCGGTCCTATGGCGAGATTGGATAACAATTGGAGCACCTACGTTCACGCTTCGCCATCCCCGTTGGCACGGTGGGAACGATGACCGTCGGTTTCATCGTCTCTCCGGCAAGCGCGATGGCGCTCGCTGCGATCACCATCATGGTGATCGTGGTGGCGTTCGTGTTCCTCGCGTTCGTTTCGATCCAAAGAGATCAGGACCGGCCACGCCTCCGCAGTCGGCTCTTTACTCTCGACTGGCAGCCGAGAGTGTCCAACCCCGAAATTCCTGGGCGAGGGCCTCACGACCAGTCAGCGAACCGTGAAGCCACGCCACCAGTGGAACAGCAGAACCAGATTGGCCGGATCGTGAGACGGCGGTGAGCAATCCATTGGCCCACACGCCAGACCCGTCGGGTCAAGCCGGTACGAACCTGGAGCCCGAGTAGTCACCCGCTCGAAGGGCAACGCAGCGCCACAAGGCCGCATTGTCGACCTCATAGATCGCACTCGGCATCTCCACTCCGGTTCGCATCCGGAACTCCTCACGGTTCAGCTCGGCGGATCCTGCGCAACCGACCGGCCTCGAACGGCAGCCAGTTGCGCATCGCATTGCCACCTTCGTCCACGCCCGTCCGACCGTTCCACCTCACGACCTGCACGCCGGGAACATCGCCGACGTTCAGCCGCAAGGATGCGACCAGGACGGCCGCCGGCCGAAGCAGTGTGATGAGGCGCTCCGGCGGGAAGGTCGCGGAACAGAGTTGCGCCAAGCGGTACGACGCACCGCTGTCTTCCTCGGTCACGGTGCGACACTTCGCGACGTTGGCAAAGGCGATCTCGTCGATCGAGCACCGCGCCTCTGACAGCAACGGCTGGTAGTTGCGCGCCCAGTAGTCCCACGTTGGGGCTGACGACTGATACGTCACCCTCGACTCGGCGAGAAACACCGCATCGCTTTCGTCACTCCGTCCTCGCCGGCGCCACGCAGTGATCATCTTCTCGATGGCCACAAGCCGGCCACCTTCGACGTCGTCCTTGTCAGGGAGATATCGGTGCACGTGACCAAGGCACAGGACCCCCTTACCCGGCTGGAAGCGAGCGCCGACGAACCCGGGGAACCGAGCATCCTCCTCGCCCGGGCAACCCACTCCGCCAGCAGACGCGCACTCCAACAGGTGCCGACGGGGGCACGCGACAACGTCCCACGCGTAGTCGAGCCATGCTCGCTCGTGGCTACCTTCCATCATCGGTGGCTCCCGGTTGGTCGATGAGGAACGCGTCGACGTCGAACCCGTGAGCGACCAGCCGACGTTGTGCGACAGCTCGTTCCGTTTCGGAAAACAGCGAAGCAAACCTCGGGCGAAGCGCGTACGCCTCGACGCTCAAGTCGAGTCGCCCAGCCTCCCAAAGCGTCGTGAAACCGTCAGACGCATCAGAGCCGCCAAGGAGTCGGCGAACGGCCTCGGCCCCACCTAGTTCGCCGACCATGCGCCGGAAGCGGGTCGGCCGATAGCCGACCTCTCGGTCTAGCCGATCGCAGCCAGCGAGCATCAAGTGCGTGAATTCGATTTCGGTAACGGAGTTCGACATCGTTGCGACCTCTCGCTGTTCCGCCAACACCGAAGAACTGCCGGCGGTCTCGTTGTCGGCCGCGGTGCCGTACTGTAGGCCGCATCCTACGTAAAGGACTCGTCGATGGCCACCGACCAACTCATTCATCCAGCCTCATTCCTGACCGCGTCCACAACGACACTTCAAACGCTGCTCACTTCCAACCACTACGCCGTCCCGGACTATCAGCGCGACTTCAGCTGGACCAAAGAGGAGGTGGGGGAGCTGTGGGCCGATCTTCTGCTCACTGCCCAGAATGCCTACACGCCCACTGGACAAGGCGTGCCCAGTCCCAGACCACACTTCATCGGCGCGATCGTTCTTCAGAGCTATCCGACTGCGATGGCCAGGCGCCCAGAGTTGATGGATGGCCAGCAGCGCCTCGTCACGCTCACTGCCTTGATGAGCATCCTGGTCGAATTCGCCCGAGGGATCGCCAATCCGACAGATCGCAACGCCTGGGAGGCGTCGCTCCAGCAAATGGTTACTGTCTTTGTCGGCGGAGTGTCACAGCCCCGCCTCGAACTGGCGCGAGACCACCAGCACTACGTGGCGATGTTTTGCGATCGGTGGACCGAGCCCGAACGGGCCGCGTATGTAGCGAGTCAGGCCACGCCGCCCAAACGCTCGGTTCTGGCTCGACTTCGGGACATGGCTGCGTGCCTTCATCAGAGTGTCAAGGACTACGTCAACGCAGCCGCCCCGCAGGATCGCGATCGCCTGGTCATTCAGCTCATACGGTCGATCAGCCAGCTAACTGTCGTACTCGAAATGCGCGTCGAAGAGCAAGGCGTCGCCTATGAGGTATTTGAGAGCTTGAACGCTCGCGGACTTGAGCTTCAACAAGCCGACCTGCTAAAGAACCGCCTGTTCTCACTAGCCGACGCGCAGGGAACAAAGCCCCAGGTTGCAGCAGCCTGGGATCGGATCGTGAAGTCGATCGAACAACAATCATGGATTTCATTAACCGAGTTTCTGTTCTTCCACTTCGTCGCGACATACGGCGATGCAAGGCAGGCTGACCTCTACCAAACCGTCAACCGCCACCTCTCATCCGGCACACACACCGCCGTTGACTACGCCACGAATGCTGCGGTGCGGGCCGAGGATCTTCAGACAACGCTGGAGGCGGGCGCAACCTTCTCCGCTGCGGTGGCTCGTGATGTTGAGAGCCTGAGGGATCTGGTCACGAACAAGTACTCGCTCACGCTGTTGATTGCCGGAGCGCAGAGGCATGCACTGAACTCTGCGGAATTCGGGACGGTTGCTCGACTCGCCCACAGATTCGTCTTTCGCGGGTTCATCGTGGAGGACATACCGATTGGCCAGTACATGCGTGAGATAAAGTCGGCTGCGCGCGACTACACCTCGGGGGCTCTCCCTGATGGTGCGGCGCTTGCCGTGCGACTGAATTCGCACTCTCTCGACGCAGTGTTCGCTAGCAGGTTTGCGGAGTACTCTGCGCCGAACCATCGTCTCGGATTCTATGCGCTGGAGATGATCGAGAATCATCTATCAGCGGCGTCAGGCACATACGTGCACAGGCAGAGCCCCGCCCAACACCTCGAACACATTATGCCAAAATCGCCGACGCAGGCCGACTGGCCCCACGTGTATGGCAATCCGCTCTACTCGGACTTCCTAAATCGACTGGGCAACCTGCTCGTTTTAGAAGCAGACATCAACCGCTCAGTCAAGAATCGGGCCTTTGCTCTCAAGAATTCGAGACCCGGCAACAAGGATTACCAGAACTCTCATCTGAAGCTCCCTGTGACTTGCCAGACCTTCCTCGATGCAGCAGGTAACTGGTCGTTCCAAAGCATTGTGGATCGCCAGAACGCTCTCGCTACGGCCTACGCCGTCCCGGTCTGGCAATTGAGTTAAGTCTCGACAACCGTCTGGCTAAACTAAACACGACCAACGAGAATCACGTCGGCGACTTCGGGGGATTTTCCGTCGGCGACTTCTCAACCCGTGTTGAATCGTCAGCTGCTTGCGGTTGACGACTCCGAAGCAAGCGGTGTCCCTGAAGATCAACTCCAGCCTTCCGGCACGCCGCTGTCCAACCGTCGCGCGTTCCTATGGTGTCTGGGGACACAAAGAGGCCAGCCTTCTCCTCGGCTGCAGTGAGCCGGGCGAACTTCTCGCGCAGCGGGTAGCGGTCGGAGACGAAGAGTTCCTTCCGATGAAGGATCGGCGGATTCGTGCGTGAGCGATAACTCATCATCCGAACTCGCTGCTCCAACAGGTCGCAGACGACGCTCTGCTGAAGAGCCGGATGGGGGTCTTTGTCGAAGTCTGGGTAGTGCAGATACGAGATCTTGGCCTCGTCGCGATGGAGCTTCACCAACGTTGTCTCCTCGACGGTGCCGACGAGGGCCCGAGCGCACCCTTCGTAGACGCGCAATAAGGCGGGCACCTCGTGGAGCGCTGATGCATGGACGTAGAGCCCGGTGGGCGTGAGCTTGCCGACCATGGACGCGCGTGCGGCCAGCCGTATCGCATCTGGATTGCCGGTAGCGAAGAGCAGCTTGTCGGCCTGGCCGCATGCCTTGGTGTAGTTCGGGAAGAACGCTCGCACATCACGCTGCAGAGCATCCGGGAGGTCGGACCAACGAGGGCGACCGTGGAACCGTGCGAGAGCCAAGTGCACTAGGAGGTCCACGGAGCGCTCCCTGCGCACGCGTTCCCAGCCAGCCTCGTCGCTGACGACCAACACCACTCGGAACGCCCGTCGCAGTGAGCCGAACGCATCGACGAGTTCGTCTCCGTTTGCGATCTCTCGTGCATCCGGCAGTCGACCCCGAATACTGACGAAGTCCATCAACGGTTGGAGAAGGTCACGGTGTTGCTCGAATGCTGCATCGCTCGCACGACGTCGAGGAAGCGAAATCGGGCGACGGAAACGTGATGAGAGATACAACTCACGTTCGCCGGCATCTCGAAACACGTAGTAGACGCCGAGTCCGGCTGCGACGGGCTGGGACTGGAGCGTGCCCTCGATCCAGCCCCCGAGCTCGTCGTGCGAGAAGAACTTCTGGAACGTACCGCGCCGGGTCACCCAACCGTCTTGCAGCGGAGCAACATGTGCCTCGTCGCGCTCATCTTCCAGCCTCGCCGAAACGACGAGCACCGACTCTGCAAGCTTCCAGGCGCTCTGCAACGTTCTGGCTCTTTCGAGCGGATCCTCGATCACATTGACGACGTAGCCAAGATTGACCACGGCTGCTGCAGTAGGCGTGACGTTCGGCCGATGGTGCGGGTCCCAGCCATCTGCATCGAAGCCGACACGTGCAAGCTGCGCGATGTCGTCACCCCGACCACATCCGTAGTCGAACAGGGTTCGTCCGGGGGTCAGTAGCTCATGTAACAGGGCTAGACGAATCGGCCGAGACAGGCTGTCGCGACGCATCGCGGTTCGATGCCTCGCTGATCTCATGACGTCTAGAGCGCTTTCGCCAGCATCCCGCTGAGACTCTTCAGCGAGGGATCCCCGAACAAGTACCCGATGCCGCGATGGAGGTGCAGGCGAAGCTGCTCGGCCACCGTGTCAGGCTCAGTATCGAGCCCATCGTTCACGCACCGCTGGATCAACAGCGCATGGTAGATGTCGGAATCCGCCCCGCCGAAGACCTTCCAGGACATCTCCACCGAGCTGTCGAGCGGGATCTTGGCTGGCGCGGGAGCGGAGGCTTCAGCCAAAGAGAGACAGAGCGCCCAGCGGCTTAGAACGTTCCAGTTCTTGATCCCTGTGTCACGCTTGGCTCTAGTGAGCTGCTCCTTCCCGCGTTGCGAGAGTCGGACCGTTTCAAGCGACATGAGACGCCTCCTCAGCCCAGAAGTAGCCGTCCACCACTGACGTCGAGCCAGTTGCATCGTCGTAGCGGAGCTCGTACATCCGCCCGATGGAGGGACGGATGACATCGAGGAGGTTCTGGTCGATCTCCTCGTCGGTGGAGAGAAGAAGAACCTGATGGCTCGCATTCGGGAAGTACCGCTCAGCAATCAGTCGGCGGTGAGTGCTGTCGAGCCTGCCGAGGGGGGTATCGACAATCGTCGGCAGCTGCTTGCCAGATACCCGGGCAAGCCCCCAGAGGAGGGCGACCGCCAGGAGCTGGCGCTCGCCTGCGGACAGCCGTTCGGTGGAAACCCGGTTGCCGTCACGGTCGAACAAGCCCAACTCGAAGGTGTCCGGATCTAGTCTCAGGTCGGAGATCAGCTGTTGTTTCCGGAGCAGGCGCCGAAGGCTGTCGAGCACCGCAGCCTCGATGCTGCTGAGGTGTCGGTCTAGGAGGCTCCGACGGAACAAGTCGAGGGTCTCCCTCACTCGTCCAGCGTGATCGACAATCCGGCGAGCGTCCTCCTCCCCTGCGACCGTGGCCGAGGCGTCTCGGTATGCGCGCTGCAGTCTCGCTTCATGATCCGCAACCGCCCTGGCCGCTTCCTCGACGAGTTCGGACGCCACTGTGTGGCGCGCTCTCGCCTCTTCGAGGAGTCGGCTCGCCTCATCGCACTGAGCGCTCAGCGCTGCAACTGCATCCGCCGCCGGAACGGCGGCCAACGTCCGGTCGACCTCGTCGATCTCCGCGATGACGAGCTCTCGCGCTGCCAACAAGTCGGAAGTCTGCGCCGCAAGGCGGCCGAGCTCGTTCGGCCAGACAAACGCCAGTCGTTGATCGATGTCATCCGGCACTGCTAGGTATCGCGGAACGTGGGCGAGCCGTGAGCGCTCAACCCGGTCCGCAGCCAGGAAGTCCTCGAGCTTGGCCCTCGCCGATTTCGACAGCGCAGGCCCAACCGCGACCAACATGTCTGAGTCCCGTCCGTCCAACGCTTCGGCCATGAGGTCGGCGTTGGATGCGTCCTTCTCCCGCCCCCGCTGCTCGACCACCTGCGCGAGCAGATCGCTGACCAAGCGCAGCGGAAGTGGGCCGGCGGCAACATCGAACAAGCGATGCTCGATCTCAAGAAGTTGCGTGGAGAGCAGCTGTCGCCGATGCTCAATCTGTCCCTTCTTCTCGAACAGCTCCCCACCCTGTTTGCGGAAAGCGTCGCGTGCAGACCGAAGAACAGTCTCAGTGCGGTCGACTTCGTTGAGGCGGCTCGCCTTCTCCTGAAGGGCTCGAGCACGTTGTGCACGCGCGGAAGCGACCGCTTCCTCGAGCTTGGCGAGATTTTCGCGGGTGTCGGAGTCCGCAGTGATCGCCCGCTTCTTGCGCTCGAGTGCTACGAGGTCGACGCTAAGTCGATCGAGAAGATTCAAGCCGAGCAGCGAGTCAACTGCTGTTGCGATGACCAGGCCTGCCCGTTCGGGATCGGCCAATGCTTCGATCTTCTCGCCGTCAAAGAAGAACAGCGACGAGATGTCGAGCGGCATGAGTTCCTCGACGATCTCATCCCAACGCTCTGTCAGAAGCATCGAATCGATGTCGTCGCGAGAGACTGCGAGATGTTCGCGCACTCCTGCCCCGGCACGCTCCCAGCTGCGGTGGATTCGGAAGACCGCAACCACACCGTCGAAGACTGCCTCGAAGCAGAGCTCAAGTGCTGCGCCCTCGCGCTCGGCTACCGATCGGTTGACGCAACGACGTAGGTACTCGTCATAGGCAAGGTTGCCGCGGCCAGCACAGCGCGCGCGCTTCCCGTAGAGGACGAGTTGCATCGCGTCAAGGAGAGTCGTCTTCCCTGCGCCGTTCAAGCCGCCGAACAGGATGATCGGTTGGCTGGGCGACGGCGGAGTGAGGTCGATGGAGTGGCGTCCTCGGTAGCCACCGAAGTTGTGGAGGACAATCTCACGAAGCAGCATCAGGATCTCCGGAAGTCCACGTGGACCACTGACTCGTCAGACTCAAACTCTTCCGGCATGCCGTCGCGACGTCGCCTCGCGTAGTCGATCGCGTCGTCCGCATCGTCGAAGTAGCCCCGACGAAATGCGCTCTCCAATGCGCCGAAGAGACCGGAGCGGCGCGTCATCGTTCTGAACTGCCGTTCAACGTTCAAGAGTTCCCGAGTCAACTCGTAGCGGAGTCGATCCTCGCCGCAGACCTCCCGCAGCACGTTCAGGTCGTCGGCCCGAAGGACGAGAACGTCGTCGAGGGAGGCCCCGGGGAACACAGAGCCAGTGGTTCGATGGAAGATGCCCGGAAGTGCGTCTTCGATCTCGTGCTTGTCAAAGACCCAGATCCGTCGGATCTCGTGGAGCTCCTCCATCGAGATCAGTTCGATGTCGCGGACGTAGTCAGGTCCGTTCGCACGGATCCAGGTCTGCGCCTCAAGGAGCTTCGTCAGCCAGTCGTGCCGTGCGAGCTCGGTGTACGGCCCAGGGATGGGCCGGTCGTGAAACAGCTGGACCTGACCGTTCATACGACGAAAGTCTCGGAGCGGGCGATCGTCCGTGAGGTCCAGCGCATTCCGAAGTTCGAGGAGCGGAATCATCCATTCCTTCTCATCGTCGTTCTGGATCATCGCGGACATGGACTTGTCCTTATCGACGAGCGTGCACGTCCAACAGCCGAACCGACTACTGCCGCAGCTCGGGGTCGAGGTGTCCACGACGAGCGGACATTCGTTGTCGGCCGACGCGCCTCGATACATCGTCATGAGGTCCTTGTTGTCGTAGCCCCACGGATTCGGGACCTGCATGAGGAACATCCACACGTCGTCGTTTGACCAGTCCTCGACGGGCGAGTACACGAGGGAGTTGGGAAGGCTGTCGTTCGGGCTCAGCCTCTCTCTCACTCGCTCCCCCTCGAGTGCCTCCATTCGGTGGCGCCGGCCGCTGGACTCAGCCTTGCGGGTGCCCAGGACAAGAATGGCTTCGCCATTCTCTCTGACGACGCGACGAATGAAGGCGTTTGACGGTTTGATCTTCAGTCGCTCAGTGCACCACCTGAACTTGGGTCTCGGTGCCGGGTAACCACGTCCGATGAGATTGACCCAGAACGTGTTCGCGACCTCCGGTGTCAGCCGATGCGGCTCGATAGGCAGCGCTTGGTCACGTGCGGCCTGCTCCATCCTCTCGAGCGAAGTGCTAACCCAGCGAGCGACCACTGGGTTCTCGACCAGCGTGTCGGTGGAGATCACATGAACTGGCTTGTGTCGCTGCGACGGCTCGACCTCGCTGACCGCCCTCCACACAAGCTGGAGCACCGCCGTCGAGTCCTTCCCGCCGCTGTAGCCGACTACCCAAGGGATCGTGTCGGCTAGGTACAGCGCCTTCATCTCATTGACTACATCGTTCACACTGGCCTTGAGACCCTGTCCAGCGAATGCGGATTCCCTACTCATCGGCGTCTCCTGGCTCGTTTGAATGCGTCCTCTACTCGTTGCTCCTCGGGAGAGAGCTCGAGTCCCAAGTGCGCCTTCAGCGCATTCGTTGTGAGGGTCACGTTGTTGTTGGATTTCGATACCCCGCCGCCCGTCATAGCGCGCCCCTCCCACAGGGCCACGTTGCTCTTGTGCCAGTCGATCTGGGCAAGCCTCGTGCCGATGTCCTTCCAGTTCGTGTCTGGATCGGTCGTCAGGATCGCGTTGCCGACTCGACCCAGTGCATGGAGCACCGTGCCGTGGGAGTGAATGAAGTCGGTGCGGACCTCACCCGCCGACAACTTGCGCTCGCGCACCATGTGCCACTCTGGAAAGCCCTCGCCGATCCCATCCCAGAACTCGGTAGCAGCGGGCACGTAGTCCACGAGCTGCGCCTCGTCGATTCCGGCAAGGAGCGCCTTGGTCGCAGTGAAAATTGCACTCAGGGTGAAGAGCTTTCGAGAGCGGGCAGAGAGGTTGCTCTTCTCCATTTCAACAACGTCGCGCAGGAGCCACGATGCCGACACAACGGCGCGAGCCACGCTCGCATGAGGATTGCGATGGTCGTAGAGCACTCCGATTGACATCGACGGCCGCACGGCGTAGCGGTTGAGATCCGCAAACATCTGTTGACATCGGGCAAGTCCTCGATCGAGGAAGAACACGACAGCGATGGTCTCGTCGCCCAGAGTGGGATCGTTCTCCAGCGCGAGCTCGATCGCTCCTCTTCTGTGCTGTCCGTCGTTGACTACGAAGCGCGCTGACATAGGTATGCGAAGCAGTCCGAGGCGCCCGCCATCGCCCTCGCCCGGAAGGCGCTCGAACCGGACGTCGGCGTCGATCGATGCGGTCAGCGCCGAGAAGACGTACGAGTCACGGTTCGACACCATGTACTCGGCGATCTCGGGCAGCCGGGCGCGATTCAGGACGCGTTGCGCCCTCGCTTCGGCCGGCAGATCCACGTCATCAAACTCGAACAGCCGCGGGATCAACCGCAGCGGGCATTGAGACACGTAGTACTCGCGCTGCGCCTGAACACCACGAATCGCAGGAAACACGTATTCGAAGTCGTCCATCGTTTGCTTCTCGTTTGGGTCGGGAGGACGCGTGTACGTCTTCCGACAAACATACACGTTCGCGTCCATGGGAGCTAGCCTGACCTTACGAGAAGGGTGTGACAACGATGACCGCCACCTATCTGGACTTTGCCGCCACCACGCCGGTTGACCCGCGCGTCGCCGAGGTCGTGATGCGCCACATGCTGCTGGAGTACGGAAACGCTGGCTCCCGCACGCATGAGTACGGCGCCCGCGCGGCGAAGGCCGTCGAACGCGCGAGAGCACAGGTCGCTCAGGTGGTTGACGCTGATGTCACCGACGTCATCTTCACGAGCGGAGCCACGGAAGCGAACAACCTTGCGTTGCTCGGTCTCGCGGACGAAGGGATGCGCAACGGACGTACGCACATCGTCACGACCGCGATCGAGCACAAGGCCGTGCTCGAGCCACTCGCCGTCCTAGGCTCCCGCGGCTTCACGGTCGAGATCGTGGCGCCGGAGTCGTCCGGCGCGGTGAACGTCGACGCGGTGCTGGATGCGATCCGACCGAACACGCTGCTGGTCAGTGTGATGCACGTAAACAACGAGACGGGCGTCCGACAGCCCGTCGACGACATCGCGAGCCGACTCGAGGCCCACCCAGGCGTCTTCCTTCACACGGACGCAGCGCAGGGCTTCGGGAAGGAGCTCCGGTCGCTGGAGCACAGGCGCATCGACATGATCAGCGTGAGCGGCCACAAGTTGTTCGCACCGAAAGGGGTAGGAGCTCTCATCCTGCGACGGCGGGACCGAAAGCGCCCTCCTCTGGCGCCCTTGATGTTCGGAGGTGGGCAGGAGCGCGGTCTGCGTCCAGGCACGCTTCCCGTCGCGCTGATCGCCGGTCTCGGACTCGCCGCAGAGTTGGCCCTGACCGAGCACGACGCGCGCGAAGACAAGTGTCGGGCCACTCGGGTCGCAGTTCTCGACGCGCTCCTCAGAGTTGGAGCCGTCGCGAACGGTGATCAATCCCGCACGGTCCCCCACATCGTCAATGTGTCACTTCCGGACCTCGACTCGGAGGCGGCGATGCTCGCGCTCAAGGAGATCACAGCTATCTCGAACGGATCAGCATGCACCTCCGCGTCCTACGAGCCGAGCCACGTGCTTCAGGCGATGGGACTCGGCGCCGAACGCGAACGTAGTGCCCTTCGGTTCTCGTGGGGACCCGACACCACCCCGCCCGACGTCGACGCAATCGAGCGAGCGATCAGACCCCTGCTCTAATACCGTTGCGCAACGGCAAGAAACCGTTGAGTAACCCTCGTGTAATCTGACCTCTGTTGCGCAACGGTTGACACCGACTGCGCAACGGACCATACTGGTTGCACAACGGGAGGGTGGAATGAAGGGCACGACGAAGCCGGTCTTTGACTTCAAGCGGCTGATGAACTTGGTGGGCGCAGAGACCGCACAGTCGATGTCGCTCCGCTGCGGGCTGAACAGGAAGGGCGTGCACAACCGCATCATCCGCGGGGTCGGCTGGGCGGAGGCCGATGAGCTGGCCATTCGGTTCGGCTACATGCCGTGGGAGGTCTGGCCGGAGTGGGCGAACGTCGACCCGACCACGTGGATGCCGCCGGTGTGTCGGCAGCACGGCAACACCTACCTGATGGACCTCGACGACCTCACTCAGGAGTGCGGCGTCTGCGCCGTGGGGGTGGACCAGGCGGCCTAAGAGACACCAGCGCCACCCGGCGCACAACGTACGACAACTCGCGTTACGCGGCTCGCAGGGGCTTCCTGCCTACGAAAGGACTACGACATGCCGGTTACTCGGCCTTGCATCGTCGGGCGAATGGGCTCGACGATCTACTACGAAACGACCATGACGGGTCGGGAGCTCGCCTCGAGCGTGCGACCCGCGAAAGAAACCGAGGGCTGGGCGACAGCGTCGATCGAAGAGCGGATGCAACGCAAGTTCGACATCAAGCGGATCCGAGAGACGATCGTCCCCTACCTCGCACAGCACCCCGATCGGCTGTTCGGATCACTGATCGTGCTCGTGCCGGCAGGCTCGATCGAGTTCGAGCCCCTCGACAAGATCATCAAGGAGCCGTTGAACGCTGCCTACCGCGAGTCGGCGAAGCAGATCGGGTTCCTCACGATCGACAAGGGCGAACTGATCGCCCTCGACGGCCAGCACCGGCTGCTCGCCTTCCGCGAGGTGATCACCGGAGGAAGCGAACTCGGTCCGTTCGCCGGTGAAGTCGGCGACGACGAGGTCTGCGTGATGTTCATCGAGTTCGAGAACAACCAGAAGACGCGCCGGATCTTCAACAAGGTCAACCGCCACGCCAAGCCCACCGGCCGCAGCGACAACATCATCACCAGCGAAGACGACGGCAACGCGATCGTCACCCGTTGGCTCCTCGACACCGACCGCAACGCACCCCTCGCCGAACGGCACATCGACGGCCAGAAGGTCGAACTCGTCAACTGGCAGAGCAACACCCTCGGCCAGAACAGCCGGCACCTCACCACCATCAGCACCGTCTACGAGACCGTCAAGGACATCTTGTCGTTCAAGCAGTTCGCCGGCTTCGACGAGAACAAGAACCCGATCGCACCGCCCGAGAAGATCCTCGAAGACGCCTACACGACGGCCGCAGAATGGTGGGAAGCGATCCTCACCCTCGACGCGTTCACCAACGCACTCGCCGACCCCGGCACCGTCCAGGAAACGCGCTACGACCCCAGCCACCACCACAGCCTGCTCCTGCGCCCCGTCGGCCAGGTCGCGTTCGTCAAAGGACTCATCCGAGCCATCGACCGCAGCGACGGCGCCCTCACCCTCACCGAAGCCATCAAACGCTCCAACAAGATCGACTGGTCCAGCCCCCCAACCAGCATCTGGCGCGACACCATCGTCCGACCCGATCGTCGCGTCTCCTCTCGTAGCGAGGAGGTGGCCCTTGCTGCTGATCTCGTCGCCTACCTGATCGGCGACGAGTACATGGACGAGACCATGCGCCACAACCTCTGGACCGCCTGGAACAAGGCCCGAGGCAAGGACGTCGAACACCCCATCGACCAGATCGACAACGACGACCTCCTCCCCGAAGACCTCCCCGCGCCGCTCGATCCGTGACGCACTGAGTCTTTGATGCGTCAACGGATGCACGTGGCGTCGCCGGCGTGCATCCGTTGACATCCAGCGCACAGGTGCCGGCCGGAACCGGTCGAGCGCACTATTTGATGAGCCCTTGCCCGCGACGTCCTCAGGCTCAGTCGATCCTTCGTCGCAAGGAGTCCTTCCCCATGTCATTGCTCTATCGCTCAATATTCACGCCACGCGTCGACGAGGATCCGCTACCAGCCGTCCGTGACACGTTCCAAGCCTGGCTCAACAGCAAGGCGGTCCCCCTCTCGCTACCCGACTCGGGGTCAGCCAGTCAGCAAGGCTTGGAGCTCTCAGTCGCGGACGTCACCGAGGGCGACATCCACGCACTTCGACTTTCGCTGACTGAGGAGCGGGTTGGGGAGGTTTGGTCAACCACCGTGACTGCGGTGTGCGGTGCGGCCACACCGTGGATATGGGTGGATCTCGAGCGGGTGTCCGATGACCCGTACGGCAAACCACCGATCGTCGGTGTGCCGAGAGTGGCACGAAACCTGCTGGAACGTTGGTCCTGCTCTGCCGGCATCACCGAACTCGCGACGAGCCCAGTAGTCATCGACGAGGCCGGAGTAGGCGCATTAGTTGCTCAGCTCACTGATCCCGGACGAATCATCCCGCTGATCGTCATTTCGAAGGACCGCTACGCGTCGGCGGAGACTGCACTCGCACGAGCAGAAATGGTCCTCGACAAGGTGGTTGGTCTCGCAACCGTCGTGGTCCTGGAGGGCGCAGCCACCAGCTCGCTCTCCGAGGCGCTCGGAGCGGACCTCCACGTGTTCGGTGGGGCAGCCAGGACGTACATGCCAGAGCTGTCGATACCTGACCGGAACCCGAAGCGGCACCCGTATATCGCCGGAACGGTCCTTGCTGGGCAGACGTCGGCGGCGGCAACCCGAATTCAGCGGTTGATCACACAACAAGCCGTGGCCCAACGTCCGCCGCAGATCTACCGCGACACTGTTGCATCGTTGCCCGGATTTCCGCGCCACCGCGGGGAATCCAAAGACGAAGAGCTCGTTGGCGAACTGATCGCGCTGGAGACAGAGCGGGACCAGCTTCGCGACCAATTGAAGGGCCTTCGCGACGAGCTGGAGTACTCCGCATTGCAGCTCGACGAAACCGAGGCGGAGCTCGATGGCTCCCAGGCGAGAGTTCGTTACTTGGAGCAGCGACTCCGTCAGAAGGGCGACCAGACCGTCCACGAACCAACTCCCGCAGCATCTATCCCGGAGACAGCCGAGTCGTGCGCCGACGCCATCGGACTGGTTCGCCAATACCTTGGCAACCTCGACATCGGCGACACCGACTACTTCGCAGGCCAACTCGACACCCACATCAAGTCGCCGGCCTGGGCGAGGAAGGCCTGGCGGGCGTTTCGCGCTCTCCAGGACTACACAGAGATGAAGGCCGCAGGCGAGTTCAGCGGGGATTTTCTGGCTTACTGCAGCGAGGCACCGGCAGGGAGATCGGTGATTCCCGCAGGCTGGGTTGCGCTAAGGGAGAGCGAGTCCACCGACAACAACCCCAAGTACCGCGGGGTGCGAACCTTCCCCGTCCCTGAGGACGTCGACTCGAGCGAGGTCGTTTACATGTGCGCCCACGTGAAGCTCGAGGCCGGCGGACGCCCCGCACCACGGATCCACTTCTACGACGACACGTCCGGTACCGGCATGGTCTACGTCGGCTACTTCGGAGAGCACCTTCCGAACGACCAGACCAACTGAGCGTGGTCCCCGGGCTACTTCACCGGCTTCGGCAGCGAGCTCGTTCGGCCTGTCGCTTGTCGGTAGTCGCGCCGAAGCGCATCGACTGCCAGCGATGACATCAGGTCCGCGGCCACCATGTAGGCGATGAGACGTCCAGCCAGTCGAATGGATTGGGCGTTCGCGACCATCCGTCCATTCGACCGGATGATCGTGTCGACCCAGAACTCGGCATCTGCGCGCCAGTTGATTCGGTTTGCCCTCGCCACACTCTCCTCGAGCGGAAGGCCGTGTGCGACAGCGAAGCCGAGCCCTCGAAAGAGCGCCACTTGAGCTACCGGCCGAAAGAGCATCGACCACTTTTCGCCGTAGCGCCTCAAGTCAGCGATACGCCATGGCTGCTTACGCGCCACCGTGTAGGCCTGCATTCCGTCAAGCACGGCCGACCACCACTGCGCAGACCACTGGTAGGCCTTCTCCAGTTCTGTGTTGGCTGGACGATTCACCCGATGCTTCTCGTCGAACCGCTCGATCCCGTTGGCATCCAAGATTGCCTCAACCGTTTGATAGACGGTGCTGAGCGTCGTCAGCTTCCCCGAGTTCGTCGGCAACGCTGCTGACCGCCACTCGACCAGCGGTTCTCCACGCGAGTCGAAGAGAGCAAGCGGTGGAAGCGGAGAGCTCAACCCGAGCGGGGGCGCGGAGTCGACTAGCCACCGTGCGACGATCGCATAGCCGTCGTCCTCGCTGGTGATGATGTTGTCCGTTGGAGTCGTAGGTCGAGCGTGACGATTCACCTTGTTGAAGATTCGCCGGGTCTTCTCGAGCGACTCGTGACGAACAAAGACAACGCAGAGTTCATCGTCAGCTACCGCTCCGCTGAACTCCCCTTGGGCGTCCGCACGACCCGCAACGATCTCACGCAGCGCCACGAGCCGGTGCTGGCCATCGAGCGCCACGAGCTTGCCGCCGTCGATCGTGAGAAAGCCCATCTTCTCCGCGATCTCGCGGTACGCAGCGGGCGTCCCCGCTTTGGCCACCTCGAGGGGTTCAAAGTCGAACACGGCCGGCTCGAAGACTAGGACTATCAACGATCCGAAGAATCGGTCCTTGGAGCGGACCAGGTACGGGATCAGTTCCTCCTGAACGCGCCGAACGCCGATGTCGCGCTGAAATCGCTCGGCGATTGTCCACTGTCCCCACTCAACGAGCTCACTCGCCGGGATCGCTACCGAGGCAAGGTCACTGGCGCGAATGATCGCCTGAAAGAACTGGGTGTCTCCCATCTGACCGCGGATAGCCGGAAACGTGAAGGACATTGGTGATCAGCCTTCCCGGATCGTGAGTAACCCGCAAGGTACGATGCGTTGCGCAACCGATACCTCCTGTTTCGCAACCATCGTGCTCCTTCACCTCCATTCCACGGCGCGCCAGGCGAGGCGATAGGAGCGCGTCCAGCCCGACTTTCTCGAACTCATGACAGACCGTAGTTGCTCTCCTACTCGCCATTGCTCGACCCCAGACCGCTTCACGGAGGAGCGCCCAATGTGTTCTGACCTCGATCCCGCGCACCATCGCCAGTTGCTGTTGATCGACCCGCCCAGGGTCGCGCTCGACGGCGCGGTCTCGTATCGACGCGGCTGGGCACTCGGTGTCCCCGAAAGCCCCGGGGTGTACCTGATTCATGACCTTCGTGGCATGCTGTACATCGGTCGCGCTGACAACCTTCGGCGCCGCTTCGAGGATCACCTCCTCCGGTCGCACAATCCGGCCCTTCGGCGAGCGCTTCGCACGCCTGTGGGACCGTTGACCTTTTCCTGGGTGCTTGTGGCCTCATCCCAGCAAATTGAATTCGAGCGGACTCTGATTCGCTCATTCAGGCCTCTCTGCAACGTTCAGCACAACGCCGCGTCTGCGGCGAGGTGCGCATAGTTCGGAGGACTACGACATGCCGGTTACTCGGCCTTGCATCGTCGGGCGAATGGGCTCGACGATCTACTACGAAACGACCATGACGGGTCGGGAGCTCGCCTCGAGCGTGCGACCCGCGAAAGAAACCGAGGGCTGGGCGACAGCGTCGATCGAAGAGCGGATGCAACGCAAGTTCGACATCAAGCGGATCCGAGAGACGATCGTCCCCTACCTCGCACAGCACCCCGATCGGCTGTTCGGATCACTGATCGTGCTCGTGCCGGCAGGCTCGATCGAGTTCGAGCCCCTCGACAAGATCATCAAGGAGCCGTTGAACGCTGCCTACCGCGAGTCGGCGAAGCAGATCGGGTTCCTCACGATCGACAAGGGCGAACTGATCGCCCTCGACGGCCAGCACCGGCTGCTCGCCTTCCGCGAGGTGATCACCGGAGGAAGCGAACTCGGTCCGTTCGCCGGTGAAGTCGGCGACGACGAGGTCTGCGTGATGTTCATCGAGTTCGAGAACAACCAGAAGACGCGCCGGATCTTCAACAAGGTCAACCGCCACGCCAAGCCCACCGGCCGCAGCGACAACATCATCACCAGCGAAGACGACGGCAACGCGATCGTCACCCGTTGGCTCCTCGACACCGACCGCAACGCACCCCTCGCCGAACGGCACATCGACGGCCAGAAGGTCGAACTCGTCAACTGGCAGAGCAACACCCTCGGCCAGAACAGCCGGCACCTCACCACCATCAGCACCGTCTACGAGACCGTCAAGGACATCTTGTCGTTCAAGCAGTTCGCCGGCTTCGACGAGAACAAGAACCCGATCGCACCGCCCGAGAAGATCCTCGAAGACGCCTACACGACGGCCGCAGAATGGTGGGAAGCGATCCTCACCCTCGACGCGTTCACCAACGCACTCGCCGACCCCGGCACCGTCCAGGAAACGCGCTACGACCCCAGCCACCACCACAGCCTGCTCCTGCGCCCCGTCGGCCAGGTCGCGTTCGTCAAAGGACTCATCCGAGCCATCGACCGCAGCGACGGCGCCCTCACCCTCACCGAAGCCATCAAACGCTCCAACAAGATCGACTGGTCCAGCCCCCCAACCAGCATCTGGCGCGACACCATCGTCCGACCCGATCGTCGCGTCTCCTCTCGTAGCGAGGAGGTGGCCCTTGCTGCTGATCTCGTCGCCTACCTGATCGGCGACGAGTACATGGACGAGACCATGCGCCACAACCTCTGGACCGCCTGGAACAAGGCCCGAGGCAAGGACGTCGAACACCCCATCGACCAGATCGACAACGACGACCTCCTCCCCGAAGACCTCCCCGCGCGGCCGTAGGTGACCGTCAAGCCGAAGCAGGCAACGGTGCCGGAAGGATGGGCATCGGCGAGCTGCCCGTCGGATCCCAACCTTTCGCTTCTGCGAACGAGAGACGAAGTCGATCAACCGCTGGTTGGCTCATCCGATCGGCTGCAATCAGGTACGCGATCAACCGTCCTGTCAACTTGACTGCCTCGCTCTTCGCGATGGGTGCGCCGTTGGCTCTGACAATGACGTCACGCCAATGGTCAGCGTCCGAATGCCAGTCGATGTCATTCGTTCGACGAACTGCGTCCGTCAGGAGCATCCCCGCCGAGGTGGCCTCGGCGAGCCCTCGAAAGAGAGCGACATGAGCTATGGGTCGCATCAAGAGACTCGACGGTGAGCGGCCGCGGCGGAGGTCCGGGATCAGATAGGGCTTCTCGGCTGCTCGCGCAAACACGTCTACGCCCGCCAACACTGCTGACCACCACTCACAACACCACCCGTATGCCCGTTCAAGAAGCTTGTTCGCCGGGCGAGTGACACGATCTTTTTCGCCGAAGTTCGTCATCCCGTGGGCGTCCAGGATTACCTCAATCGTCTGATACACGGCGTTGAGGGTGGTGAGGGACTCCTGATTCTGACTCAGCGACGTCGACCGCCATTCGACGAGTGGTTCACCCGTCTTCGGGTGCAGCAGGCCCAAGGGAGGCAACGGCGCAGACAGCCCGAGTGGCGGGTCCGAGTCCACCAACCAGCGCGCGACGATCGCGTACCCGTCATCTTCACTCGTGATGATGTTGTCGCTCTTCGTCGTTGGTCGCGCGTGTTGGTTGACCTTGTTGAAAATTCGCCGAGTCTTCTCGAGCGCCTCGTGGCGTACGAACACCACGCACAGCTCGTCGTCAGCGATGCTCTCAGTGAACTCGCCTACTACTTCGGCCCGACCCGCGACAATCTCACGAAGGGCTACGAGGCGATGCTGACCGTCGAGAGCTACAAGCTGACCGCCGCTCACCGTCAAGAAACCCATCCGGGACGTCAGTCCTCGGTAGGCAGCTCCCATGCCGGTCGCAAGTCCGTCGAGTGACTCGAACTCGAACACGTCGGGTTCGTAGACGAGGACGATGATCGATCCGAAGAATCGATCCGACGATCTGACCAGGTACGGAATGAGCTCCTCATGGACGCGCCGCATCGCGAGCTCACGCTGGAATCGCTCGCTGATACTCCACTGCTTCCATTCCGTGAGTTCGTTGACGGGAATCGCAACGGAGGCGAGATCACGAGCGGAGACGGCCACTTGGAAGTAGTCCGTCGAACCCATTCGGGCGCGGATAGCGGGAAACGTGAACGCGACGCTCATGTGAACATGATCTCATCGATGATCGCCACGAGGTCGGATTCCCGCCTTGACTCGAACGCTGCTCTGATGCGAAAGCGCAGAGAGTCATGATCGCCGGTGTCGACTCCGACCGCGATGCCGATCTGTGACAGGGCATCTTCGTCCAACGGCCTTGCAGCGCCGACGAGGGACGCGAGATAGCAAAGATCGGCTGAACCTTGCGGACGGCGAGGTACACACCGGACTTCGACGCTCGCGGCTCGATCGAGTACGAGAACGAGCCAGTCACCGGCCTGCGCCCCGACATCCTCTGCGAAGGCCTTCAAGGAACCGACGTCTGGTTGAGCCCATGGACGCCACGCCGTCGGAAGCGGACGACGAGGGTTGGCCAAGTCGATATTGCTTCCGGGACGAAGCCGAAGCCACCCGGCGAGCGGTTCCGGCATGTGCCTACCGCTACCTCGAAGGACTTCGCGATCAACCAACACTCTCCAAGCGGCGTGACCAGCCGAGAGCTCGTAGCAGAAGGGCACCCGTGCGAGATCGTCGCGAAGCTCGTATGGATGGTCCTCGTCGCGCAAGGCAATCACCCCCCGAGCATCCAGGTAGAACATCGGCCGACCCGAGTACATCCTGATGCTCGCCGGCGATACATCGTGTCGCTCAACGAGGCGCTCTACCAGGAGGTCCAATGGCATGGAACCGCCTGACCGCTCGATCTCCTCGGCCATCTCCTCAGCCACAGAGGTGTACTCGTCCAGACCCCACGCCCGAAGTGCAAGGTCGGACTTTGACACGCGCTGAACGCGCTCATCTTCGAACAGACGGTGGCGAACGCTACGGGTGGAGGCGTCGGTGCGCCCGATTCCGCGGAGGATCTCCTCTGTGCTCATGGCGACACCGCGGAAGCTCAGGTATCGCAACGCTACGTCCACGATGCTCCCCGACGCATCCAACCAGCCGCCGTCGACTTGTAGCAGCCCGCCGACCCTTGTAATCCAGGCATCCCCTTGGTCCTCGTGCACCCCCAGCTCCTGAAGCACCGTCGCCAACGTCTCATTGGATACAAACCCGCTTTGATCCGCGGCTCGACGAATCTCAACACCACGTCCACTGGGCTGGCTCGAGCCCTTGAGCAACATCCAATCGCCATCCACTTGGTAGGGGCCAGCAAGCCACAACAACAGCCGCTCCGCTGTCACCCGGTGGTCCTCCAGAACATCGGCCGTCAGCCAGGTCAGCGTCTGAGCGACGCGACTGGAGGCCCGCAACGCTGCCGAACCCAGCCGCCGCCGAGCCTCCTCGGCTCGGTCACCAATCATCACGTACTGCGGTGAGCGAAGCAGTTGGCGGAGATCTTCGACTACTCGTCCCTCCAGCTGCCGAACCCGTTCACGGGTGAGGCCAAGTTGCTCACCGATCTCGTCCAGAGTCGCACGGCCGTCGACGAGCCACACGCGACCACGCAGAATCTGGAGGGAGCGTGAATCCACGGAGTCGAGCAGGTCGCCGATTGAGGTCCCGATCTCCCTGCCGGATGAAAGCAAACTGAGTTCGCAGTCGGCTGCTTCTGCCCAGAGAATGGCGAGGCGCGAGGGCAACGGCGGCTGCAGATTGCTCAACTGCAGAACGTCGCCGACCACCCTGGCAGAGCGATCCTGATGCATCCAGGCGCCGATCTCTCGAATCGCCCCCTGAACGAGCGTCAGACCACCGTCAGGCACCTTTCGAGCGGCCAGCGCGTCTTCCTCCTGATGGAGGCGGACGAGGAGCTCGGCCACTGACCTCCAACCAACGTTGTCAATCGTCAGCAGGTCTCGGAGTCGCGAGCGCAGCAAGTCTTCCCACCGCGGCGATGGCAAGCGACTAAGCAGCCGCACCGGTAGAAGCCAATCGGGTACCAGTTCGTGATCGACGACCGACAATCCCGGTAGTAGATCAGCGAGCGTGGCCCCGTCACTGGACAGGCGATAGATCGCGCCAGCGCTCTCCAGCAGCTCGTCATCGTCGAGCAGTGTCGGTTGCGCGACAGCGCCGTCCGGCAAGATCGAAGTAGGGAGCGATTCCTCATTCGCAACTTCCAGCGACTCATTCGTCGCTGCACTCACTACCGCCCCAAGACTCGTTGTACCGAAGTTGGCGAGGAGCAGGAGGTCACCCGCCGTCGCGCCAACGAGCTGCCGCCAAGTGGTGGCACCCGAACGGACGAGCACGTTAAACGCACGCGTCCCAAACGCTTCCTCTCGGAGCCGGCTGTTCAAGCGCGCGTAGACGGCTGGGAACACAGCACCCAGCCGAAGGGTCGGAGTGCCGGAGACGAACAGCGCCCCGAGGTCGCGACGGAGACTGGCGTGCTGTTCCGGTGTTAGGTGAGACGCTCTGCCGCTGAGGATCTCCGCGCCGACATTCGGGCTGACCGTCAAGAGCGGAAAGATGGCCGCTAGCGGGAGTTCTGTTTCTGTCATGTCGTTCCCCAGCAGTCCGGATCCCGCAAGACAGTACCGAACGGGGTACTCGCCCCCGTCGACCACCCTCGGCACCGTCGATTGATGCGACGTACGATTGGGTTGTGGGAGAACCGCTCGACCGATGGGACTTGGTCCTGACGAAACGTCGTCTGGTCGCAGCCTTGAAGTCGGGCCGGACTCCGAGGGAGATAGCGGACGAAGCGGGCTGCAGCGAGAACACCGTGCGTGATCAGATGGCACGCTGCGGCCTGTTGGCGACCAAAGGTGCACCGAGCGGAATCGATGAGGACTACTCAAAGCTGGGCAGCATCACAGCAGTGGCAGAGCTCCACGGCGTGTCCTTCGCAACCGCACGACGCTGGCTCCTTAGCACAGGCGTGAAGCTTCACGAGGCGCATCGGCCACAGGACAGAGAGCTCGATCTCGAGAAGGCCGCGAGGCGGTACGCGAGCGGCGAGACTCTCGCCGCCATCGCTGCTGAGGCTGACGTCAGCATCAACACTCTGAAGCGCCGGCTCCAGGGGCACGGAGTAACGATGCGACCACGAGGACGCCGCAGCCAGCCCGGATAGCGCGCCGCGGTGTCAAGCGTCTGCACGGCATCAACACTGCCGGCGCGTCCTCCGAGAAAGCAGATCCAACCCGTACAGGTCGATCCTCTTTTTGTGCCATAACTATTGCTTTTTCGCATTGGTTGTGGCACAATAGGTGTACCGGGTTGATCGGGTCGTCTTGGGGAAGCGCGGCAAGATCAGCCCGGCCCCTTCTCCCAGATGGAGGTCACACACCATGAGCAACCAAGCTCTTGACGAAGCCCGCCTGCTGCTCGGGCACCCACGGTTCACGGTTCGCCCACTCCGAGATGAGTTGGTCGAGGCTCACGGCTGGCCCACTGCATCGGATGCCACGCTCGCATTCCTGTGTCCGATCCTTGGCCCGTCAGCAACGATCATCCTTCATCGGTTGGGCGGCTACGCCACAGAGGGCGACTCGGTATGGACGCCAAGCGAATTCGCCGCCACGTTCGGTCTCGGACACGACGAACACACTGCACTCGCTGCTCGGTCACTCGCCCGTCTGGTGTCCTTCAGCATGGCCCGCATCGACTCGACCGGGATCGCCGTCCGCACGCACGTTGGGCCGCTCCCCGAGCGGTGGGCTGCGCGTCTGCCCGCTTACCTGCTCGATGCCTATCGGAGCCCCACTGCGGCATGACGGCCGTCCGGTCTTGCACTGCTGGATCGACTGGAAGCGGGCGCTGGGGCACGCCGGGAACGCAGATCTGAGGCCGGTTCCCGTCATCGTCGTCACGCTCACCATCGTCGGCGCTGAGACCGCCGGTCGCTACGACGGTGTCGGTCCGGCCGTAAGCCGCTTTGTCGACATGACCGGGACGTGGGGCTACCAACCCACCGAGGCCGAGCAAGCGCAACGCCTCACAGCAGCGAATGGGCAACCGGCCGCCTGACCACAACCCGAACCGGCATCGAGGCCCCGCCCAACGGCGGGGCCTCTTCGCGTCTACGAACCCGAACTCGATCATCACCTACCTACAGAGGCGCTCCGACCAAAGCGCAGCACAGAAATTTCTCACACACGTGCACCAAAGGTGCCTGCACGTGCTGCGCCCCGCCCGATCGCGCCTCTGTAGGAGGGTGTGATGTCGTTGTGGAAGCTACGCGTTGGCGCCGAGGCCTACTACCTGGCCCAGGTCGCGTCCGGTCTCGACGACTACTACTCCGGCCAGGGCGAGAGCGTCGGCCGTTGGGTCGGCAACGCGGCCACGGCGCTCGGCCTGGACGGCGAAGTCTCCGGTGAGGATCTCCGCGCTGTCCTCGCCGGTCTGGAACCCGGGACAGCGTTGACCCCGAATGGTGTGCAGGTCCGGCCGCACCCTCGGCGGGTGCCTGGCTTCGATCTCACGTTCTCTGTCCCCAAGTCGGTGTCGGTCGCGTACGCGCTTGGTGATCCGCTCGTGCAGGGCGCTGTCGTCGAAGCGGGCGAAGCGGCCGTCGCGGAGACGCTCGCCTGGCTTGAGCGGGAGGCATGCCACGTACGGCGAGGCACCAACAACCGCCACGCCAAGGTCCCCGACGTCGAGATGTGGGGCACACGTCGCCTTCCCGGCGCCGGGTTCGTTGCCGCCCAGTTCCGCCACCGGACCAGCCGTGCCGGCGACCCACAGCTCCATTGGCACGTGCTCGTGGCCAACACCACCCAGGGACCCGACCGGCGTTGGTCAGCCCTCGACGGGACCGGCCTCTACCGGTCGAAGCGCACCGCTGGCGTCGTGTTCCAGGCCGCGCTCCGTCGCGAGCTGACCGAACGGCTCGGCGTCGAGTGGACCCCACCGGTGAAGGACTCGTGCGAGATCGCTGGCATCCCGCGAAAGATCATCCGGCTGTTCTCCAAGCGCCGCGACGAGATCGAGGCCGAGCTCGAACGCCTCGGCACCTCAGGTCCGAAGGCAGCTGAGGAAGCGACCCTCGCGACCCGCAAGACCAAGGGTGCGGTCGACGCCGAGGGCATCGTCCCCCGCTGGCAGCAAGAGGCCGAAACCGCCGGCTGGGGACAGGCCGAATTGGACACCTTGCTCGCATCGGTCCCCCACGACGGCGTTGTTGAGGAGATGGACGTCGACCGCCTCGTGGCCCTGGTCGGTGACCGGTTGATCAGCTCGGACTCGACGTTCACCCGCCACGAAGTCACTCAAGCAGTCGCCGCCAGTCTCCCCGCCGGCGGCGCCACCACCGAAGTCGATCGACTGACCGCTGGAGTGCTGGCGCACCCGGAGATCGTCGCCATCCACGACCCGGCGGAGCTCGCTCGGCCCACAGGGTGGGAGCAGCGGTTCACGACCCGTCGTCTGATCGCGTTGGAGACCGAGATCGCCGACACGATCGCGTCGGGAGTCGCGTCGCACACCGGCGCGCTCGCGCCCGAGGCGGTGGCAGTCGCGTGCGCCGTCGCGTCGCTCGGAACCGACCAACACGACGTGGTCACGCGACTGTGCGCCCAGGGCAACGCGATCGAGGTCCTCGTCGGGCGCGCTGGGACCGGCAAGACCTACACCCTGGCCGCAGTCGCGGCCGCCTACCGTGTCGCCGGCTGGGCAACCATCGGAGTCGCGCCATCAGCCCGAGCTGCCCGCGAACTCGAAACCGGCGCTGCCATCGCGTCGTTCACCGTGCCCCGATTCGACCATCACCGCAACGATCATCCCCTCACCGCCAGCACCGTCGTCGTCGTCGATGAAGCAGGCATGTGCGGCACCGTCGACCTCCACCACGTCATCACCACCGCCAGGCAGGCGGGTGCGAAGGTGATCCTCGTTGGCGACCACCACCAGCTCCCTGAAGTTCAAGCCGGCGGTGGGCTCGCCAACGCGATCGCCACCCTCGGTGACCAGGTGTGCGAACTCACGATCAATCGCCGCCAGGTGGAGTCGTGGGAGGTCGACGCGCTCGACCACCTCCGCCACGGTGACGTCGCCGACGCATGGGACGCGTTCCTCACCCACGACCGCGTCCGCATCCTCGACGACCCGGTCGAACTTCACCAGCTGGCAGTGGACGACTGGTGGACCGCCCACACCACCGGTAGCGACGCCCTTCTGTTGGCTGGGACACGCAGCGAGGCGTACGCGCTCAATCGGCTCGCCCGCGATCGCGCCACTGGCGAGCATCTCCTCACCGGCCCGGCGCTCACGGTCGCCGGTCGCACGTTCCAGGCCGGCGACCGGGTACTGATCTGCCGCAACGACACCAACCAGACCACCCCCAACGGCCAACGAATCCGGATCGACAACGGCATGCTCGGCACCGTCAACACCACCGACCCCGAGGCCGGCACCCTGGATGTGCGGTTGCGCACCGGAGAGATCGTCCGACTCGACCACGACTACCTCGCCGATGGCCACCTCGACCACGGCTACGCGATGACCATCCACAAGAGCCAAGGCGCCACCTGCGACGCCGTGTTCGTCGTCGGACCCGCCGGCCTCTACCGCGAAGCCGCCTACGTCGCCCTCTCCCGCGCTCGCCACGGCGCCACCCTCTACGCAACCTCGCGACAGGCCGCCGAGATCGGCGAACGCGACCACGCCACCGGCCTCCCACTCCCCAGCGACACCGACCACCCCGAACACGACCTGCTCGCCACGATCGGTCGATCCGAAGCCAAGGCCTTCGCCACCACCACCGACCCAACAGCTGCAGCGGTTGCCGACCTTGCCGAACTGCCGCTCGACGTCCTCCGAGATCGCCTCATTCGTGCTGCCACCGCTGAAGCCCGAGCGGCAGCGTCCGGGCTCGCCGATCCAGCCGACGACCTCGCCGCACTCGAACGCGCCCGACACGCCCGCCGCCACCTCGTGCCAGACCGCCGAGTGCGGGCGCTCGACCGCGACAACGTCGGCACCATCATCAGCCTGCACGACACCACAGGCGACGCCACCGTCCTCTTCGTCGCCGATGACGGCACCCCCGCAGTTCGCACGCTTGCCTGGAGAGACCTGAAGCCGATCGACCACCCCGAGCCCGTCGATCTCACGCCCGACGCGCAACAGTGGCTCGACCGAGAGGCACACCGGATCGTGCAGTCCGCCGAACTCTGGGCGACCGCGCTCGCCGACTACTCGATCGAGCCCGGCGAAGCGGGGCTGCTCCAGCGTGCGATCCAGACACGGCGGGAGCTGCTCGCCCGCCAGATGCACGCTGACTCTCCCGACTGGCTCACTTGGTGGGTCGGCACCCGGCCCATCGATACTGGGGGCGCCACCGTCTGGGACGACACGGTCTCGACCATCGCAGCATGGCGCGACCTCCACCACGTCACCGCGGAACAACCTGGATTCGGAGTCGCGCCGACCGAACCCAAAGAGCGCGAACAGTGGCTCGGTGCAATGGCAACGACCCTCGCGCAGCGGTCCTGGCTCAGCGGCCGCGACGCCCACCCCGCCCAGGTCTCCGGCTCGACCCTCACCCCCGTCGAGATCCACGACCGCATCAGCCAGCTCGACCAGATCTTCGCCGGCGCGCCCACCGACCACAGCCGCATCATCGACGACCTCATCGCCGGCCACCTCACCACCCCCGACCTACATGCAGCCCTCACCGAGGCAAGATCCGCGCAGACCGAGCGCGATCGCTGGATCGTGGCGAACTGGCCCCACATCGTCGAGCACCACGAACTCCACCGCCTCGCCGATCAACACGATGCGCTCGCCCACTGGCCCACGCCCATCAGGCCAACCGTCGAAGCCCTCCTCAACAGGCTCGCCGCCCAACTCGACCCAGACTTGCAGGTGGAGGACCGGACGCTCGGTGAGCTCCACGCAGCGATCGCCGCGCTCGACCCTGGGGCGCGACTGCGCGACCTCACCCAGCAGCTCGTCGCCGTCAACGACCGCCTCCATCAGGTCGAGACCGACCGCTCGGCCGCGACGAACCCAGACCGATCGGCACTCTTCGTCGCCGAGCTCGAGACGCTTCGAAGCAACCAGAACGTTGTCCGCACCATGATCGCCACCGAACGTCAGACGCTCAGCCGTCGGACACTCGCCCCGACGGACCACGACGAGCTACGAGCCGCAATCGCACACCGCACCGCAACGATCTATCAGCAGGCAATCAGCGAGCGGCCTGACTGGCTCATCGAGGTACTCAACGGGCTCGACGATCGCGGAACACTCGAACAGCTGCGACTCAGCCAGGTTCGTGAACTGGTCCTCGGGAAGGTGACGGCCGCGGATCACGCGGTGGGCGCTCCGATCCACAGCGCCAAGCGCCAGGTCGAACGGACACCTGCACGGGCGATGTGACAATCGGCCGTTCACACGGGTGGCGCGAGCGTGATGTATCTCGCGTCATCCACAGGCCTCACGCGCTGGCGATGACACGGAGCTTCATTCCGTAGGTTTCCGCGAGCAAGCGGTCGGTGCCCCCCAAGAGTGCCCGCATGTCGTCGCTTACCGAAGCCTTCGACATGCCGGGTTGGACGATGACGACAGTCGCCTTCAGCCGGCGATAGCGAGCCTCTCGGACGATGGCTGCCAGCGTCTCAGCGGTTCCGACGACGAGTCCCGTGAGGCCTTTGGCCTGCCGGTCCCGTTCACGTCGGAGCAGGCGCCGGGTGAGGAGCTCGGGGACCGACTTCGATCGGTTCATCTTCATGGCCTGTCCGCACACGTCGTAGAGATCGTCGATCCGCGCCCCAGCCTGGGGCTGGGAGGAGTACTTGCAGTGGACAAAGACCAGGTCGAGGTCGTCAACTCCTCGCCGCATGAGGACAACGTCCGCGAGTTCGCCGGTTCCGTCGTCGTCGAGGACGATCTCCCAGTCAGTCTCGGATCCGAGGAGTTCGATCGCTCGGTACTGAATCGTGCTGGGGTCACGATCAGGACCTTGCGACTCGCGCTGGATGTTGATCCCCGTCCAGTCGGCCGTTTCCACATCCCCAACAGGAAACAGGCGACGCTCGCGGTTCGGCCGTAGCAGGAACCCCTGCTCGACCAGGACGACCTCGTCCTCAAAGGTTACGAGGAGGCCATGTCTCGTGAGGAACGCTGCCAGGCTTCCGTTGCCCTTCGGTGTCTCAATGAATGCGTCCGCAGCGACGGGACGGATGACCGGCGGTTCCTCCCCGTGGAAGACGTATTCAAACTCGAGGGTCCACGCTGGTGTTACAACCTCAAACCTCAGCGGGTCGTCCGCCTTGTAGGTACTCAGGCGGAGTTCGGTGTCCAACAGCGAGAAGCTCTGACCCTCATGCACCACTCGACGCGTTTCACTCAAGGTGGCAACCAAATCGTAAGGCCATTCGATCGCGAGCGGCACGTACGGTGGGCGTTCGGTTGCTGCTTCCGGCAGAAGAAATCCCGACATGACGGAGTCGAGCGAGATCGTCTCGTCGGTGATGGTTGGGCCGACCTTCTGTGCCCAGCGCACCCAGTCGTGGATGTCGTGCGCCTCCTCGTGGCTCCAAATGCGACCCTTTCGGGACGCGCCGAAGCTCACGGCGCGCCGATCGGTGAATCCGTGGGCGAAGATGTTGGTCTTCATCTTTGTCCCGCCTTCACCGCGCCAGGCCGCCAAGACGTCTTGTCCCACGTGCATGGAGAAGCGCCGCGTTCGGCTCACGGCGTCGAGCAGCCCGACATTGGTCGGAACCCGTCGGGTGACGCCGGCGAGGATGCGGTACACGGTGTCGCCGGCGATGAGGGCAACGTCGTCTCCACCGATCGCCTTGGCGATGTCCTCATGAAGCGAAGCGTTGTTGGTGCTGTTGATGTAGAGGAATCCGGCTGCGTGATCGACGTGGACCACGTGGAGGTGGTGGACGAGCTCATTGAAGCTGGCGAAGTCTCCCCAGCGAACCGGAGTCGCCTCCTCTGACACCCACCAGACGACCTTGTCCTTGTTGTTGATACCAAGCTTGGTGGTCAGCAGTCGGTCCTCGAAGAGGTCGTATATGTTCTCCGGCTCCCACGAGAGTGGGATCGATGACCGATAGGTGACCGTACTCATCTTCGGGTGGATGCTGCGCATCGCAACCTCACGCGGCAGCGATCCAAAGGCCATCTCGAAGTCGGACCGCTGCTTCTCCCGGCCGACCTCACGGTCGGTCAGGTCTTCGATGACCTCATTCCAGTCCGCGTCCTCGCCGTACAGCTTGCGTAGCCGATCGTCGATCCCCGAGACCTGCAGCGGCACGAAAGCGGACGCGTCGCCCAGCGAGGCGCCTGCGACCCGAGTGAACCGCCCAATGAACTGCAGCGTGACGGCGAGGCTCTTCTGCGGGTCGTGGATGGCTGCGACCTTCAGCGCCGGTAAGTCGAAGCCTTCGCCAAGCATGTTGACACACACGACGATCCTGCTCGCCCGGGCGAACAAGGCTGTGCGCCGCTTCGCCTGGCTCGAGTCAGCCATGCCGGTGTCGATCCGAATCGGCTTGAGATCAGGGGCAAGCTCCTCGTAGAGCGCCACTACTTCCTTCGCTCGCGCAACCGACGAGACACGGGCCATCATCAGGTGGTCGAGACCGCTTGCGAGGTCCGTTCGGAGTTGAGCGATAGCCGCAACTGCCACGGCTCGATCGGGGTCTGTGAGATCGATGACCGAGCGATAGTTGATGCGAGCGAAGTAGCCATTCTTCTGCGCGAGTCGCAACGGATATGCGTATGCGACTCTCCCGCCAAGGTGCTGACCATCCTCGCGGTACGGCGTCGCAGTGAATTGCACGATCTCCTTGCCACCAAAGAGATCCGTTACCGAGCGCCATGTTCGGGCAGCGACGTGATGAGCCTCATCGACGAACAACCGCTCGCACAGTTCCGCCAGGCGCGCCCTAGCTGCGTCAGTAGATCCCGCCAACGCCTGAGCGGTCGCCACAACCACGCTTGCGCGGCCGACCAGCTCGTCAACCTGTTCGACGGTCGAAAATGCCGAGCGCAACACAAGCACCACTGGACACCGGAATTCCCCCGATACGGCTCCCACGGCTGGCAGCACACCGAGAGTCGCGAACTTGTCGGCGATCTGAATCCGCAGGGCGTCTGACGGCACGATGACCAGCGTGCGCCTGGGCGCATGGCAGAACGCGGCCAGCATGGTCTCCGTCTTCCCAGTGCCAGTCGGCATGACGATCGTGATCGGCTCAGCCGTCTCCATCGACCGATGCGCCAGTATCGCGTGCAACGCGCCGAGCTGTGGCGCTCGAAGCCCAGCCATGGCCGCCGTCTCCTCAGCGAATCGGAAGGAGCCCGCCAACGAAGCGAGAACGGTCTCGGAGGAACTGGGCTCCTCGCCATGAGCGCCAGCGCCCTCGCACAGCCACCACAACTCGTTCTCGCCGATCGCGAGGCGCTTGACGGCGCACACCTCAGTTCACTCCCCGCAACCACTCGGCCCGGATGACGTCGGCAACGATCGAGTGACCTCCGGTAGGCGCCACAAGCCGACGCGAGCATGTCAATCGCACGCTCGAGATCTGAGGGGCAAGGCTGACCATCCCGCATTGTCGCGCGAGGCGCCCGCCGTGAAGTGGACGTCACGGCATGGCGATGGAGACGCTGCCGTCGAGTGCGCTCATCGATCTGCCTCCCTTGCAGACTCTTGGACGCCGCGCGAGTCCAACAAGGCGCACCAGCGCATCGCAGGGTGCCCCAACCGTGGACGCGCTACTGCTCAAGCGATGATCGAACCTCCGCCACGACGAACGGCTCGCTTGCGTTCTCCAGCGCTGCTTGTTCTGCGACCCAGCCCATGAGCGCCTCCTCGGTGGCCGTCGCCAGGGTGAGACCCGGACGTGGACCGCGAGCCAGCCATCGCACGGCGCCAACGAACTGGTCCCACGCTTCGAGTTCGGTGTCGATGTCATCGTCGGGCATGTTGCGTTCCTTCATCTCATCGGGACGGCAGCTTCGACGGCTGGCCCGTTGGCCATCTGCGCCCACTTCTGGATCAGACGAAGGCCGTGACCCTCTGTCGCCGTCGGCGCGGGCGTGGTGGTGGTGTACGCGTCGGCCAGCACGCTGCGCACCGTGGTCGGGTCGTAGAGCGGCTCAGCTGGATGATCGACGGTGTCGTATGGCTGGATTGCAGTCATCGCGATCGACGCGGTCTGTCGGTCGACTCCGAGTTGCCGGAAGGTTGCAGCGGTCTCGCCGGCGTCGAAGCCGGCCGAGGCGAGCAGTGCCGCGATCCGTTCCGGCGCCGCGCGACCGAGTAGCTCCGCACGATCGGTGGAGAGGAGACGATCGCCGGCACGGGCCAGCTGATCCTCGACCGTCGCTGTGACGGGTCCGGCCTGGGCGAGGGCGAGCAGGTCGGGGGTGAGGTCAATCGCGAGCCGGTTCTCGAGCCGATCGATCAGCTTCGAGGTCGCGCCGAGTACTCGTTCCGCGGTGGCCTTCACGACATCGACGGAGCCGGCCCAGCCGGACACGTACGGCACGGTGTACTGCTGCGAGTCGACGCCGACGCGATCGCACAACAGGTACGCGACCGATTCGGCCTCGACCTCGGCGATATGGCGGCCGCTCTCGCTCATCCTGGTCTCGTGACCCATCGTCGCGTGAGCCCATTCGTGGAGCAGTGTCTTGAGTCGCTGAGGTGGCTCAAGGTCGTCGTGGATGCGGACCTCGCGGCTCGCGAAGCTGGTCTGCCCATTCCACATCGCGCCTCTCGCACGTTCGACGAGACCAACCCCGTACCCGTCGATGGCAAGCTCGGCCACAACTGCATCCCACACCCGAGCCGGTGCGTCGTCGCCGCGAAGGAGCTCCGGCGTCGGAGGCTCCGGGAGTTCGGGTGCCCGGTCGAGCTGCGACTGATGGAACACCGGCACGGGCTTGAACCCGCGAACGCCGGCAGAGACGACGCGCTCGTCACCGGTCTGCTCGTCGATGACACGCTGGGTTGCGGTCATCGGTGCGTAGATCCACAGCGCCTTCTCGCCCTTGGCGACCTGGCAGGTGCCGCCACCTTCGGCGGGGACCCGGGTCCAGGTCTTGTAAGACGCTGTGAGGCCGTCGGGTTCGACACCACGGTCGACGAGCTGGCAGGCGATGAGGAGGCGATTCTGCGGGCTGTAGCGGTGGAAGCGGGCGGACTCGGCAACGAACCGCATGAAGTCCTCACCCGAGACAAGCTGCTCGACCCGTTCGACCAGTGCCTCGTGCAGCCGGGTGAGGCGCTCGTCGTCGGGCTTCACGCCGCCCTCCTCTCATCAGCGGGCTGCGCCGGCAGTGGTGGTCCGCCCTTGGCGAGGGCGCGGAGTCGTCGGTCCTTCCACCACTTCCTTCCACTCACGACGGCGGGAGGGATGTTGCCATGGATGAGCAGTGCCTGGCCGAGTGGTGCGAGACGTGGGACGTGGTAGGGCACGAGCGGTTCACGCTGCTCCGAACCGGACACCGATCGTCGGCCACCGGCCTTGTCGGCCGACCATGATCTGCGCTCGACGTCCTCGTCGCCGGCGATCTTGGACTGGTAGCCGAGAGTTGACTCGTCCGATGCCGACGGGAAGAACAGCTTCGTCGCGTGGTTCGTGATGACCGAGTTCGCGAGCCGGCCGTAGGCCTCCTCGATTTGGGCGAGCGACTGCCAGATCGTGACGAGTTGGATGCCAATCCCTGCACACGTCGACGCAACTTGGGGCAGCCAGGCGAGGGGCATGTTGCCGGCTTCGTCGATCAGCATCAACAACGGCGCACCGAGTTGTCGTCCCGCAACGTCCCACTCGTAGGCCTGGGCCTTGAGGTCCGACAGGAACCCACCGAGCACAGGAGCAAGGCGGTCGTAGTCATCGAGGGGCACGACGAGGTACAGCGTGTTTGCCTTGCCCTCCGGGGCGCCCATCAGCCACTCGAGGTCGACCCAACTCGCGCCCTTCTCGTTGGCTCGGATGTCGGTGACGGCTTGGACGTTCGGGTCGAGGTAGGGATCGGCGACGGTCTGCGCGGTCGCGTAGACCGATGACACCAGCCGTTCGTCCTTCGACCAGATCG
>DAORTY010000014.1:0-49321 GCA_035432905.1 Ilumatobacteraceae bacterium
TGCCCACGCGACAACCACGACGCGACATCGACGAGCTGATCAGCCCAGGCCGGCGGTTTGGGCGCAGGCTCCGGGCTTGCCCGTCGAGTGGCAACGCTCGACAATGGCTCACTTGTGTTCGGCGTATCCGTTCCATGCCGACGCCAGCTTCGGTGACCGCGGCGCGCTGTTGGGCACCAACGTCACCGGCGGGCTGTCCGGGTTCTACTTCGATCCGTTCGAGTTCTACAACGCTGGCCGGCTGAGCAACCCGAACATGATCGTCATGGGCTCTGTCGGCTTCGGCAAGTCAGCGACCGTGAAGGCGTTCGTGCGTCGCCTGCGAGCCGTGTACGGGCCCGACAGGTACCTCGCGATCATCGACCCCAAGGGCGAGTACGGAGCACTCGCCGCCGACCTTGGGCTCGCGACGGTCAAGCTGTACCCGGGAGGCGCCGATCGTGTGAATCCGATGGACCCCGGTGGCGGTGACGCCGACAGTTCGGTGATCGCTCGGCAGACCTTGGCCGCACAACTCGTCTGCGGCGTGCTCGGTCGTGATCTCTCGCCACTTGAGGATGCCGTCCTCGGCTGGGCGATCGAGCAGCGCTGTCGCTCAAACGTCGCTTTCACGCTTCGAGATCTGAGCAGTGAGATCCTCGACCCTCCCGACGAACTGGTGCGGCTGTCGCGGCACACTCCGCTCGAGCTTGCCCGTGCCACAGCACCCGTCACGTTCGCGCTCGACAAGCTGTGTTCTCGAACCCTGCGCGGCATGTTCGACACCGCTACCACAGTCTCTGTCGACTGGGACAACGGTCCTGGTGTGGTCCTCGATCTGTCCGCGGTGTACTCCAACAGCGACGCCCTGCCGCTGGTGATGGTTGCTGCCACACACTGGCTGGCAGGAGCGCTGCGCGGTCATCCGCAACGCCGATCGATCCAGGTGGTTGATGAGGCCTGGGCCGCCGTCAAGCACGGTGCCGCGTACTTCCAATCGTCACTGAAACTGTCACGCACGTTCGGCGTAGCAACTGTGCTCGTCTGTCATCGGCCGTCCGACCTCACCGCGCAAGCCGACGACGGCACGGCATCGGCCAAGATCGCAGCTGGCCTACTGAGTGATGTCCAAACGAGGGTCCTGCTTCGCCAACCACCGGAACAGCTCGCCGCCGCTGCGGAGATGTTTGATCTGTCCGAACGCGAACGCGCCTGGCTTGGTCAACTCGTGCAGGGTCGGGCGATCTGGCAGATCGGAGCCCGCTCAGCCGTTGTCCAAACGATCCTCACCGCCAATGAGAGGACTTTGTTCGATACCGATCAAGCCATGGTGGACCCAGGTGAACGTCTCTCGTGACCGCCGCCCACGATGGGACATCGGTGACGTACTCGATCGCACCGATCTGTCCGTTCTGCTTGATGAGCTCACCCAACCGGCCGAGCGACATGGGCCTGGCCGACGTTGGCATTGCCCCGCACCGAACCACGACGATCATCGAGCCTCAGTCACGCTGCACCGCGACCATCGGGGCCACGAGCGTTGGCGATGCTGGTCCGGTGATCACCGCGGCGACGCTGTCGATCTCGTGATGGTCACCAGCACGCGAACTCGCGCCGACGCCATCGACTGGCTCGCCAACCGTGCGGGGTTGATGCCCAACCAGCCGCTCCCCGCGATCGAACGCAAGCCGCCGACTCAAGCCGAGCCGGCAAAGGTGATGGACCCACTAGTCGAGCACTACGTCAACATGTGCCGCAGCGTTCTCAACGGCTCGGTCGGTCGCCCAGTACGCGAGTGGCTGCACCAGCGAGGCCTCAACGACCAGACCATTGAAGCGAACCGCATCGGTGCCGACCCGTCGAGGCGACTCCTTCGTCGGCAACGCGGCCTTCCGTATGGGGCGGGTGTCGCCGCGACTTTCCCGGCGTTCGACCCGGCCGGAAACGTCACCTACGTACAAGCCCGATACCTCAACCCGGACGACACGGGCCGAAAGTACGACAACCCCTCTGCTGCTCTCGCTCCGCACCCGAGGCTGGCATTCCCCATCGCGACTACCCCTGCGCCCGCCGATGTGCTGCTTGTGTGCGAGGGGCTGCCCGACGCGCTCACCGCCGCGCAGGCTGGGTTTGCTTCGGTCGCTTTGCTCGGCGCGCAGACACCCGACGAGAACGTCGCCTCGCGAATAGCGCTATTCGCTGAACAACAGGGCTTGGCCGTCACGCTGGTCTGCGACCCGGACCCGGCCGGTCGACACGTCGGGGAGGTGCTCGCCCCACTGCTAGCCAACCGAGGTGTCGAGCCGACCGTCGTCGTCGCTCCCCGCGGACTTGACCTCAACGACTGGGCGCTCAACGATCCGAAGTGGATCGACCAGATCGCGTCGCCATCGGTCGTGAGGGGAGGCGTGGAACCGGCGTCCCGAACCGTTCACGCCGGAGTCGGGGTAGAGCTGTGAACGATCTTGCTCGCCACTCATGCTACCGGAGTATCGTCTGTTGTACCGGTTCGGGGTGCCACCGCAACGCACCTTCCACATCGCGTTTCGCAATGTCGGAGGTAGCACCGTGGATGAAGTAAACCTCATCGAAGTCGGCAACGACTCGATCCGATGGTTGGTACGCGCTGAGGGCGCCAGTGCCGCTTTCGACGGGGGCAGCAGTCATGTCCAGTGAGTTCGTGTTTCGTCACGCCGGCGGCTGTTTGATCGAGATCCCCGACCTTGACACCTCTCTGGGTACCCGACGCTGTTGGGTTGCGACGCTGTGGCACGATCCGACGGAGCGCGCGATCACCCGGCTTTTGTGGCAACCGGGTGAACGCGGATGGCAACTCCCCGTCACGCTCGCTGTTGGTGATGTCATTGAGTTCGGCGCGGCGAGTACGGATGCCGGAGGCGAGACACTGTCCACGCATTGGTACGGCTGGCTGGATCACGCAACCGATCGCGCCCTGATCGTTCGCGGTCCGTACCTTCACTCCTGCGCGGCGATCGATGCTGCACGGTTGCTCGTTGACGAGATCCGTCTCGCTCAGCTTGCCGAGCCCACCAACCACGCGCCGGCCGTGACAGGTGGCAGCAGGCGCGTGTGAGCGAGCAGGGGCAGCCGCCCGGCGCCGGATTCGAGATCGCCGTCGTGGGTCTCGGGGCTGGTGTTTGCGCGGGCGGGTTCGTTGCGTGGCTGGGTGCCCGGCTCGGCACGCTGTTCACCGGGGGAGAGGTGCATGGTGGCCTCGGTGATTGGCTTCAAGTTGCGGTGCGGCTCGCCCGTGGTCAGAACCCAGAGAAGGCGTGGGGGCGGCTCGCTTCCGGGCTGCCTGAGCCCTGGCTCTATTGGTCATGCACCACCGCCGCGCTCGCGGCCGCCATCGTGCTGGCGATCGGGCTGGTCTTGCTGTGGCGACACCTCGACAGTCAGAACCGGCGACGGCGATTCGGCCAAGACACCGAGGCCCGTGAGGCGACGCATCGCGACATTGCCCCGCTCGCGATCGACGACATCGTTCCGCCGTCGGGACGAATGCTGCTTGGGCGAAAGGCTGGGAGCAGCCGGCTGCTCGCCACCGAGGACCGCGAGCGTCATCCGCTGCCGAGGAGACTTGCCCGTCGGCAGGGCAACCTCGGATCGGTCGCGCTCATTGGCCCGACTGGTTCAGGCAAGACCGCGCTCGCCGCATCGGCCATCGCCACGTGGGACGGCCCGGTGGTCGCGGTATCCGTCAAACGCGACCTCTACGACACAACCGTCGCGGCGCGTGCCCGACTCGGCGAGATTGCCGTCTTCGACCCCGGCAACTCCACGGGACTCCCCACCGCACGATGGTCTCCACTCGAAGCCGCGACCACATCGTCGGGTGCGTTGCGTACCGGCCGGGCTCTTGCTCAGGCGATCCCGCGTGGGGGAGTGACGAACGGGGACTACTGGGCCAAGCATGGCGAGAAGCTCCTCGGCGCGTACATGGCTGTCGCCGGTCTCGCTCGTTTACTTCGCAAGGCCGATGGCACTCCGATGCACCGCGTGTCGATGGAACAGGTTGCGTCATGGGTCACCACGATGGCCACCGCCACGCACCCGACGATCAACTCTCTACTACGCAACGGCCTCGACAACACTCGACCACTCGAGACGCAACTGCTCGCCCGCCACGCGGCCGTCACCTTCGACGGGGTCAGCAAAGAGGACGACAAGATCCGCTCCAGCATCTACGCCACCGCCGCGCTCGCTATGGACCCGTGGCTCGAACCAGCCGTGGCGTTCAGCGCCACCGATGTCGCTCGGCCGTTCTACTGGTCGAAGGAACCGTGGAAGCACAAGCCGAGGTTCCTCGACCTCGACTGGCTGATGGGCGACGGCCCCGACCGCTCGAACACGCTCTACCTGGCTGCGTCCCAGCCCGAGTTCGAACGTCTCTCGCCTGTCCTTGGAGGACTGCTCGCCGATCTCAAAGACAGCATTCACGCCCAGGACATCGCCGGCCACAAACTCGACAAGCCATTGCTGTTCGTCATCGACGAAGCCGGCCAGCTCGAACTGGGTTGGCTTCCCGCTGAGGTGTCAACGATCGCAGCGCTCGGCGCGTTCTTCGTTACCTGCTGGCAGAGCCTGTCTCAGATGCAACACCGCTACACCACCCTCGCCGACGCAGTGCTCTCCGGGCATCGCACCAAGTGCTTCTTCGCCGGGGTCGACGACCTCGCCACTACTCGATACGTGTCGACCTTGCTCGGTAGCGAACACGTCAGCCGACGAGGATGGTCTCACGACATTCCCGGCATGTGGGGCAGTCAAGGTTCAGGGCGGCGCAGTGTCAGCGAGTCACAGCAACGCGAGGAGTTCGCACCCGCCAACGCGCTTCGACAGATGTTCCCCGGTGAAGCTGTGTTGCTCCACGGCACCCTCCCGCCAATCCACCTCGACGCGATCCGGTGGTGGGACGAACCGAAACTGAAGCACCTCTTCCCCGGTGGTCCCGGAGAAGTTCCCGGCACCCCGAGTTGCCCACTCACCGACATCGCCGCGCCCGAGGGTGAAGACCCGATAGACCGCTCCACGATCGTCGCCGCGCTGCAGAATCTGCCGAAGCCAACGATGCAAAAGCCAGCGCCGAACACCGCTGCTGCGGCGCCGCCGATGAACCGTCGCAACGAGCACCGCCAGGTGGAGGGTCAAGGTTCGTTCGACATGACCGGACCGGCGCCCGAGGACGCTGCCCAGGTCGAAGCCAAAGCTGATCCAGATCCGGCGGCAATCCGACCGGTCGCAGTTGGGCACGCTGTCGAGGGCAAAGTCCGAATTCGATGCGCTGACTGCGGCGAGGGCTTGAGAAACGGCGAAGGACTGCAGACTCGTCAGGACGGGATGGTTCGAGTCACGTGCCGCCAATGCGCCGAAACGAAGTAGGCAGAGGCGCTGGCAACGCTTCTGCTGAGTTCAGGATGCAGATGCCCGGAGTCTCCTACGGTGCAGTGTGACGAGCCCAGCAGAAGTAGCCGAACATCTACGTGCGGCATACCGGCACGTATCTGGCATGACCTGAGCGCGCCAGATCGCCGGCTCTGTGAGCGGTTACATGGGTGATCGCCGGAGGTGCTCCGTTCGTCCAGACGTCGTTATGCGCGCTCGTGTCTGCAGTGCGGCCAGCAGCGAGGAGCGCTGAGGGTTGGGTGCCCGCTGACGCCCCACAGACCACACATCTATTCCGCTCCGGCTCGTGCTGGCACCGACTCTCGCCTCGCCTACGTCGAGCCGTTCTGGCTCGAACTGGAACGAGGCGGTTCTGTGACTTTTCATCCACTGACACGCTCTATTTTTCATACCCGATGTCAGTAGTAAGGATTCACCTCACTAACACTCATGGGTTGCCCTGAGATCTGAGCGACCACTGAGACTGTTGACGCATGGCGGTCAGAGACGAGCTTCGCGCCCGGTGGTGACCCAGTCGCGGATGCTTCCCGAGTGCGTGAAACTCAGCCGTGCTCAATCATCCGGCGAGCGCCACTCGGCCTTTCACAAACTAGGTTGGCTTGCGAAGGAGCAGGTGACTATGAACGAAGCCGACCGGTTAGCAGCAGCCAAGGCACAGCAGGCGAGCAGAGCGAGCAACGACAGCGCCACCACTGCAGCAGACGCCGAGCGACGGCGTCGGGCGCAGATCGTTGCGTCCGCGCAAGCGTCGATACCGATCGTGATGGCCAAGCTCGCCGAGGCCAAGTTTCCAGGCGTGCGACAGGTCGAGGTCTGGGAGCCCCGCCGCTTCGGGAAGCCAAAGCCCACGAAGGTGGGCGGGTGGGAACTCTGTCAAGTCGAGAGCCGCAACTACGGAGAGCTGGCATCGTTCCCCGTGTATTTGCTCTCGGACGGCCGCCTCTACCACTACGGGTCGGCGAAGCGTCCGGAAGATGTCATCGTGCGCGACCACGACACGAAACGAAACCAGGACAGCCACGTGCGGGACCTTGACCTGATCGCAGAGGAGCTACGCAAGCTTGCCTCAGGAGAACGACCGCTACCACACGACTGATCTTGGTACCTTCGCCGCAGCGTGCATGGCAGGATACAAACATGCGAGCGGAGCTAGGGCAGGTATGGCTGGGTCACTTCACCTTGGCGTTTGCCGATGACCTTCGCAACATTGTTGGCGTATCGCCGAACTCGGTCCGTGGTCAAGAGGTTCTCGATGTCGCCGTACGGCGCTTCGAGGAGTTCATGACCCGGCTAGCTGCCGAGTTCGAGAATGAGACTTCGCTGCTCAGTCAGCAGCTCGCTTCCGCCAATGTCGATCGCGACTTCCTGCGAGATCAGCTGGCCGCCATCAACTCGTTCACGCGGGAAGGTCAGCGCACCGGGCGGCGCCACTGGTTCATCTCAGGGGTGTTTGCCCTTGGATCGCTCTTCGGATCTGTTGCCGGCGGGATAGCCGAAGGGATCGCCTCGGAGCTTGTGGCGGATGCTGGCGCGCCAAAACGTGAGGAGCCAGGCGCCGGTCTCGAACAGCTCCGACTCTGTAGCGACATGATGGTCGCGTCGATTAGCGAGGGGTCCGGTGGTGAGATCGAGCCTCCGACTCTGCCTCCAAATGGCAGAGTCAGACGGTCCGCCGAGTTGCGTTCCGACCTTGATGTCCTGTTGAACGAGATGGACGCTGTCCTGGCGACGAACCCAGAAGACTTCGTCAAGTCGTATGTTCAAAAAGGTGGCGAGTAGTGCCGAGGCGCATAGCCGCCAGCCGAGCCAAGTGACTTGCTCGACCCATTGGCATAGAGGAGCCCGCATTGCAGCCAGATGGCGTTCGGGTCGAACCACCAGTGCTCATGCATGCCCGCACGGAGGGAGTTCGCCAAGGTGTCGTCGAAGGCGTAGCTGAACCTGCCGGGCCGCCCGATGGCCGGACGCCTCCCAAGCCTCGTCCTGGTCTCAGGACAGGCGACACGATGAGCAAACCTACACGGGACGAGCCCGCAGCTCGTTCCATTGTTTCGTGGTCAAGAGTCCGCGCTGTTCGACAGCACGAGGTCGAGGGCCTCTCGTTGAACACCCACCAGTTCGCTGCCGAGAGTGGCAAGCGCTTCGCGAGCTTCAGCCAGACCGTGATCATTGGCCGCCGCCGAGAGGATGATCAGCAAGCCCAGCTCCGTCGGGTCGGGCATGCCGATCTGCTCTGCGGCTTGGCTTGCGGCACCAGCGCACGCCGCGAACGCTGGCGGATCGCCGTTGGTGGCCGCCGCCGCTTGCAAAAGCAGCGACGCAACGAGTCGGAACGCAACAGCCCGATCGACCACGGCGAGACCCAAGGCTGTGGTCGCCGTGTAGATCCATGCAGGTACCTTGCTGACGTCGCTCGCGCCGGCGGCCATGGCGATCTCTTGCCACACCATGTAGGAAGTGGGCACGTCGCTCCAGGTGGCTGGCCGCCCCATCGCGAGCATCGCCGGTCCAGCTGCCCACCCTTCGCGAGCAGCCGCCTCAAGCGTCCAGGCAGGGTCGAACGGGAAGTCGGTGCAGAACTCGTTTCGCAACGCGACGGTGCTGCTCTGGATTTCCTCCTCGCTCATGGTGCCGTTCGTCAGGAGCGCGAACATCAACGCGTCGGTGCCGAAGGCGGGAACGCCCTGTTGACGCGCAAGGACTCTGACCCCAGCGTCGTCGGCCCAAAGAGGGAGACCGCCTATTTCCGCTGACATGATCGCCGACAGCCACGGCAGATCTCGGATGTCCTTGCCTTCGCGGGTTGGTGGCGTGGGACGCACTGACAGCATTGACATCTGCCCGATGACCCAACCGACATGAGACTCGATGCGTTCGAGGTCCTCGGCGGCGATCTCATGAAGAACTGGGTGACCCAAGTCGTTGTCCCAGCCGAGTATTTCAGTCGAACGAGGGTGGCCAGCGTCGGACGAGGTCGCGGCGTCCATTCTTGTGTCGGCGGTGACCGCAAGGTTCACGAAGGAGCTGATGAGTCGCGGCCACAGATTCTGGAGGTGCCAGCCGGTGACCACCGCACTCGCATCAACGACGACCCGTCCCGAGGCCAGCGCTGCGAGGGCGGCGTCGATTTCGATGGAGACGATGCTCTGGTCGGGCGAGGCCACCGCCAGGTAGCCAGCAGCGCGCTGAACAAGTGTTTTGGTGTACGGACGTCCTGCTGCCATTGCGAGCATGCCCTGTGGCCAACCGTGCTGGCGGACCTGGACCAGCATCTCTGCGATCCGCTGTGCCTGCGGTTCGAGCATTGGCCGTAGCGACTCGACGAGGCCATCGAGGTCATCCGGAACGCTGATTGCCACGAACGTGTCGTCTGGGTCGGGGTTCGCGGCGCGATCGGCGATCATCTGCTGCCACTCCGTGATCTCTGCGGGAGTTAGTTCGTCCCGCTCATCGCCACCAAAGAGGAACGCTGTTGTAGCGGCGGCCCGAACTGGTCCATCGCCGTCAAACCTCTTGGCGAGACGCATCGCCTCACGCAACGTCGCAAGGCCAGGCGCGTACCGATGGTGTAAGGCGATCCACAGTTGCGCTTCCAGCGGCTGTGCAACTTCGCACGGACCACCCTGCTGAAGTGTGCGCCAGGCGCGCTCAGAGTCCGCCTGATTGTTGATCGCCATCGCCAGCAACCAGCGACGACGGCGCGCCGGGCCGGACTCGCTGATCCAAGCAGACGCCAGGCGTTCCATTTCAACCCAGTCGCCGCGGTACGACGCGGCGGCGACACCAACTTCGTGCAGAAAGTTGCGCTCAGGTCTCCCCAGACGCACCTGCGGCAAGGTGACGCTCGCATAGGGAGCGGCGTCTGCAACACGGTCGGCCGAGACCAGAAGCTCGATTGCCTTGATCGCGTGCTCGACGTTGAAGAACCGGCCGGACATGTCCATCAACTCGGTGACAGCATCATCGAGACGGCCCGCACCTCGGTATGCCTGGACGAGAACCTGCCGGGCCTTTTCGATCTGACGTTCTGGCCGAAGCCGCGTAATCGCTTCGTCCCACAAGCCACGCGCCACGAGCGACGACCCTTTGCACAGCAACGCGAGCTCATCGTCGCGTGCTTCGAGCTCATCGCTCCCAGGTAGCGGATCGACACCCGCACTCGCAGCACTCAGCCAGAACTGAACCTTGTTGTCCTCGTCCTCGGCTTGATCCCACGCGGCAAGGAACTGCGCGTCAATCTCCTCCTGGGGTGCATGGGAAACATGAAGGATGTCTCCGCGAATCAGCGCCTGCTGGAAGCCGGTCGTCGAGGACTCGATGCGGACCGCCGTAGCCATGTCACCGGTTCCGAGCGCTGCTTGTGCGACACACGATTGGACGTCGCGGTCTGCGGCCTCGTGTTCGAGTGCGTCGCCGTCCGGCGCGACGGTGCCGAGCCGGATGACGTCAGTGAGAAGCCCGGCGACGATGGCGGCCGTGCAAGCAATCCGTACGGCTTCGGTGGAGTCACCTCGCCAACGGCGTCGAAGGTCACGAGCACGAACGGCAAGAGTGAGCGCCTCGGCCTGATCCTGTTGCCGATCGGCGCTCCCAGAGTGCGTGCTTCGTTCGGACAGCAGCCGGGACAGGGTCAGAGCCAGACCTGCGTGGTGTTCGTGACGCGCGATGTACTTGCGCAGAAACGTGATCGCGTCGTCCCCCTGCCCGTTCTGTTGCAGCGCCGCTAGGTACGGAGAGACGGCCAGCGGGTCATCGATAGCTATCTCGTCGTTGATGGTGGCGAGAATCGTGGCCCAGTCGAACTCGATCCACGCCAGCATCGCTCGCACGACGGGACCGTCTTCGATCGTTTGAGCTGTGCCGAGGAGTGCCTTGACGCGGTCGATGTCGCCAGCCGCTGATGCTTGCAGCGCGGCCCGGATCAGGCATCTGGCGGGCTCGTAACCGTCCCGGCCTGCGCGCTCAAACCATTCACCGCCTTCGTGGTGGAGCCCGTATGACTGCGCGAGGTGTCCGAGCGCTGCCGTCATCGCTGCTGGCGCGTTTTGGATCCATTCCGGTGGCGCAACGGACCATGCTCGTAGCACGACTCGTGGGTCACCCCGCACGATCCCATCGACGATCCGTTCGGCAAGCGCCCGATGTGTCGTCTCTGCGGCGAGGATCTGGGCGGCGGGAAACGGCAGCATCTCCAGGCTCGCGTCGAAGTCGCTTCGAGCGTCGAGTCGTTGCAGAACCTGTTGGTAGCCGGCCCCTCCTGGTCCAATCTCTGCAGGGATAGCCAGGAAGCGTTCGGCGATCCAGAAGTTCTTCTCCTCGGCGAGCTTGTCGGCCATCCACTTTCGATCGTGGAGCTGAAGACGGATGCCAAAGGCGTTGCGGATCTGCTCGATGAACGCATGACGCTGACCGACAGGGAAGTCCCCTGAGAACATGGCAACCACCGCATTGACGTGCTCGCCGGTCGAGGTGATCTTCTTCACGTCGGTGGTGATCTTGGCCCTGAGCCCGTCTCGCTGGATGGTGCACGAGAATGCGATGTCCTCGTTGCCGATCGTGCCTCTGTACGTCTCGAAGTCGCGGCCTTGGTCACCACCGGATGACACTGGACCTGTCGCGGGAAGGAGGTTCGTGGTGATCTCCGCTTTGGCGAGGTGAAAGCAGATGTCCTCGAACGCGTGGTGACCGTTCGCAGACGCAAGCTGGTCGATCTGGAAGGCGATGACCGCAGCACGATCAACTGGATCTGTCATCGCCGTCCCCGTGGTCCAAGTTCATCGCGTCCTGCTGCGCCGCGGCCGGCCTCACCATGAATGTTCCCGGCGAAGCGCAGCAAGCGCGGAGCCTGCACTAAGGCCGGTATTCGCCCGTCACCCCTCATCAGGACTGTCCTCGCGTCCCTGGACACAGGCGGCGACCGGAGTGAGCGGATCGGTTGCATGCCTCGTCCGCTGATCCCAGAGGTCACGGTCGATGATTCGGGCCGCCAGCGTGTCGTACAGGCCGCCAAGAGACAGCTGGAGTGCGACGCCTTCCGCGGCGAGTTGGGCCATCAGAGGATCGACTTCGTCGGTCGGTGCGTTGTACGTCGAGCGCATTATGGTGAGCACCGCACTGATCGTCTCGGACATCACATTCTTCGCAGCCGAGGATGGCTTGGGGATAGTGACTGCCCACAGTTCTCGCGCTGGGTCCATGATGCGGACCGCCGAGTGGGTGTTGCCCTCTACCTGCAGCTCAACGTGCAAGGTGGCCGGTCGTCGTGGGGTGGCTGATTCAAGTTCGGCGAGCGTGCTGAGGATCTCGATCGTCGCGAGGAACCGCTCAGCGGCGGTCGCGGTTGTGAAGGTGTTGTCACACGACACGACCCAGCACACCCCACCGAAGCTCGTTCGTAGGGTCCGCGTCTCGCCGCAGTCGCAGAACGGCTGGGCATCATGCTGCTCTGCGATTGCTTCGGCTACCTGTTCCTCGGACATTCCCTGCCAGGGCGACGTCGTCTTGGTAATGAGATTGAACGTGTCGGTGTCGATGAGTGCCTGCCTGATCGCAACCGCTGCTGCTGGTCGGAAGGCCTCTGCCACTCCGTATGGGCCGAACAACTGAATGAAGTGACTGTCCCGCCGCACGTCATCGGAGATCCATGGTGCACGATCCAACTCGTCGTACAGCAAGATCGCTGCACGTGTGAGCTCGACTGCGCCCATCCAGTGACCGCTCTCGTAGTCGAAGCGAGATGCAAGGAACACTGACTTGCTGATCAAGTCATTGACGTCCGACCCGAACTCGTCGATAGCGACGTTTGCAGCCCACAGAGCGACGTACTTGCCTGCCATCAACAGGCCCAGCTCGCCGTAGCAGTGCGCGACAACGTGCCCCGTGAAGATCGAGCCTTTGACGGTCTCCTTTGCGAACCACGCTGTTCGAGCGCGGTGAAGAAGGCTGAGCGCGTCGAGAGGCTTGCCGCCCTTGGCGAGCGCAACTCCGCGATCACGCCAGGAGATGACCATGTCCGGATTCGAGCGTTGTCCGATGAGCTCGTCGATGTCATCCATCAGTTTGTCGAACTGGGAGTGTTCCAAGAAGACTGGCATCACTACGCCGATCAGTTGTCGCAGCCGGCCGATCGGGTAGTACGGGGCAGCACCCACAGCGCTGACTAGCTCCATCCATGCAGCCATTGCGGCGTCGCGGTCTGCTTGTGGGTACGGATCGTCTGTGTCGGTGGCGATCAGATGGGCGCTCGCCAATGACAGCAGCAGAGCACAAAAGCGGTTGGGGTTGTTCTCCTGTGACAGCAGCACTTTGATCCTGGCGATCACTGCGGTTCGCCACGCGGTGACCAGCTGTATGGAGACCGGGGTACGACCCATGAGCGAGGCCGTTGCGACGTACGACAACAACACCTGGGTGTCCTCGACCTCGACTTCGCCTACGAGTTCCGGGATGCACTCAAAGTAACGAGCGAGCTCCGCTTCGAAACCAACAAGCACTTCGGTGCCCCGTAGGGTGAGCGCAACCACCTGGTAGAACGCGCACTTCCCGAGATAGTCGCCCGAAGGGTCCGCAAGCGGTCGGAGGCGCTCGAGCCAGAACTCCAAGTCAGACTTGGGGCCATCGTCGAACACAATGTGGCGGGCGCTCTCTTGGAGGTCGATGAGATCGCCGAAAGTCGCAGCCGGCTCTTTGCGTTCCCGCCACCGTCGTTTCGATGCTGCGTACCAGTCGGGACCAGCAGGTGCTGCCGGGGCCATGTGCTCGGGGACCTCGAGGAACCGCCGCGCTATCCCGAAGTGGGCGTGGTCTGCCAGCTGATCTGCGATCGTCTCGGCGTCGATGACCTCGAGTCGGACTCTGTACTTCTCACGCATCTCTTTCTGGAGCGCATGTCGAGGACCGACTGGGATGTTGCCGGCGCACATGAAGACCACTGCGTCGAGGTGCTCGCCTTTGGTCACTGCGTTCTTGACGTCCGTTCGGCACTTGGAAGGCAGGCCGTCCTTCTGCACGGTGCAGGCGAATGCGATGTCTTCGTCTCCCCGTCGTCCTCGAAATGTCTCGAAGTCTCTGCCCCGGTCGCCGCCGCTCGACACGGGACCGGTTGGGAACACCAGGTCCGGCGTGATCGTCGCCTTGGCGAGATGGAAGCACATCTCCTCGAAGCGGTGATGTGCGTTGTGGGACCCGACGTTGTCGATGCGGAATCGGATGTAGTTGGCCAGTTCGACGTGGTCGGTCATGTCATCGCACTTTCGGCCCGGTGCTCAGGCGTCTGCCATCATCGCGCCGGCCTGGTCGTCAAGCTCTGTGGCCAACGTCGAGGCGTCGTAGCAGATCGCGTGCGTCCAATGGCCGAGGCCGCCCCAAGTGTTGACCGCTTCGACCCAACGCCGTGCCGCCGTGGCCTTGGCGTCATCCTTTTCGTCGGCGTCACCCTTGCCTTCGAGGAGCACGATCTGGCCGTTGGTGAGACGGACCACAAAGTCAGGGCGGTACCGGTACGTCGTGCCGAAGTACAGGTACGGGATCTCGAGGAACAGCTTGTGATTCTTCACCCACGCATCAACCGCAGGATGCTTGTCGAGCACGGCACACATCTTGCGTTCGAGGCCGGAATCGACGACGGCATGCGAAATGTGGCTGCGTTCGGTCGGAACGCACTTGTCGGTCGGTGACGAGAAGTTCATCGCCTCGGTGCTGCCCGTGGGTTGGTACTCGTCGAGCGCCGGCAGGAACCGCTCAGGACCCTCACCGGGACGCAGTGCCGCACCGAGCCTTTCCCGAATCACGGTGAGGTAGCGCAGGTTGCAGATCTCACGAGGATCGACGCCGTCGGCGTACGCGATCTTGCCGCCCTCGTCGACGGGTCGGATCACTCGCTTGGCGATGTCCAACGCCTGCGGGAACAGCCACGGCTTGCCGTACGGCTCGATGAGCCCGGACGCGACACGAAAGAGGAGGCGTTGGATGCGGAACGTCTCATACGCTCGGTCACGCCGCTGTGTCGTGCCGCCCATCCCGGCGTGCGGGGTGCCCAGGTCGAACTCGACGAACGTGTCGGTCGGATCGAAGCGTGGTTCGACACGGATCGGTTCGATCGCGGCGAAGTCGATGTCGAGCGTGTCGGCGATGTCCGGGACGACCTGCACAATGCGAGGGAACTCGATGCGCTTGTCCGGCCGGTCCTTCATCGTGTGCACGTTCGTGTAATCCGGCGGTGCCGTCGGCTTGCCGCCAGAGGCTTTGGCCATCGGCAGCAGCTGGAACGGGACGCCATACACATCGACGTACTCAGGCTGGGTCAGGTCCGAGTAGTTGCTGCGCCGCAACCCGCGGCCGACAACCTGCTCGCACAGCAACTGCGAGGCGAACGCTCGTAGGCCGAGGATGTGGGTGACGTTGCGTGCATCCCAGCCTTCCGAGAGCATCGCGACGCTGACAAGGCATCGGACTTGTCCGCCGGGCTTGCCGGGCTTGCCGACGGTCGCGACGAGCTCACGGATCTGCTCGGCCGTTGCGTTGCCTTCGCCGGCTTCGGCCTTGATGAGGGCATCGGAGTCGATGCGGACGGTGACGGCCGGGCCGTTCTTCGGATTGACGAGCAACGGGCTGGCCTCGCCCATCTCAGCGATGTGCTTCTCCAACAGGCAGGCGACCGTGGTGTCGTGACAGATCGCGATCATCACCGGCGGCACCTGGCGGCCGGCTTCCTCCCACGAGTGGAACGTCGCCTCCCATGCACCGGCAAGCTGCTTGAGCGGCCCGTCGGCCTCGGCGAGGTAGTCGGTCAGCGGGTGGGAGTCGTCGTCGGCTTCGTTGCGCTTGGGGAGCGTTGCCTTGATGTGCTCCCACAGGTTCCGGTACTTCGGGACGGCCTCGCCGGTGTTGTCGTCGGTAGGGGTGCGTGGGATCTTGACGAGCCCGGATTCGATCGCGTCGACGAGAGCGAAGTCAGTGATGATCCACTCGAACGGTGTCCATGCCCGAGCCTTGAACGACCCCGGGTACATCGGTGTTGCCGAACAGTCGATCGTGCGCAGGATCTCACGCTGGCGGTGGATCCGCTCGAGCCCAGTGATCCACACCGTCGCCTCGCGAGCCTCATCAGCATCGGCCTTCGACATGGTCACGTCATCCGGGAACCGATAGGCATGGTGCGCCTCGTCGTTCAACACGAGCACCCGCCCGGACGACGACAGGTCGGTGAGCACACGCCGGCAGAACGCTGCGTCGGATTCTCGGCCACGCCGCACCACGGACCGCTTCGGGTCTTCTTTCGGTGCGAGCTGATGCCAGTTCATCACCTGGACCTTCACCTGGCCGAGCAGCGACGAGTACTGCGGCGGGATCAGCTCGAACTCGGCATAGAGCGCCTCGGGGTGCTTGGGGTCGAGACCGCCGGCCCCCGAGAGTCGATCACGAACCGTGACGTTCGGGCAGACGACGAGGACCTGATCGGTGAAGCGCGTGTCCTGCCGGTTGGCGACCTTGTTCAGCCCGCACCATGCGGTGACGAGCGCCATCACCATTGTCTTGCCGGTGCCGGTCGCCATCTTCACCGCCCACCGTGTGTAGGCCTCGCCCGACGCTGGGATCGAGACGCCGACCTTCAGGTGATCGGGTGCTTCGGTGAGGAACACGATCGTCTCGAGTGCTTCTTGCTGGCAGAAGAACGGACGGGTGTTCGTCGCTTGGCGTTCGGTGTCGAACCAGTGGCGGAGCAGTTCGCGAGTCATCAACGTCGTGCCGACATAACCGTCCTCACGCCACTGGCGGACACGCCCGCGCAGATCGTTGGCGACGGTCAGCTCGATGAGTTCGTCGGTGATTCGCAGCTGCCCGTCCGGTGATGGCGGCAGGTAGCCGGCGATCCGGCGGCCGTTGCGTACCTCCGGGGTGACGCCAGCGAAGTGCCAGTAACGGGTCGGTTCGGCGAACGGGTTGTTGATGATCGGGTTGCCATCGATCACCTGGCCTGGCTGCACGACACTCATGCGCTGTCCTCTGGCACGGCGGAGGAGAGTTCGACGATGATCTCGGCGGCGTTGCCGTCGTTGGCGATGACGCGAGCAGCGACTCGGCCCTTGTCGCCACCGTCGAACGGCAGCGACGTCCAGCTGTGCAACTCCTCGACGAGCTCAGCATCAACGGTTCCCTGGAGTGCCTTGGACAGCTTCGTCCAACCTTCCGACACCGGGAAGAACGCCTGCGACGCCCGGAACACGCGGCCGTCGAACTCGTCGTCGAGGAACCAGGCCTGGATCCCTGTGCGGCCAACGGACGTGACTTCTCCGGTCGTGGCGTCGAACGTGTCCATTCCTTCAACGTGGAGGCGATAGCCGTCCTTGCCCTTGGTGAGCCTGACGTCGGGAGACGAGTACAGCCGGAACGTCTGCGATGCCTTTGTGTTCTTGAGCAGGTTGCCGACCAGCAGGTCGGGGTTCGCCATCAACAGCGCGACTTCTGTGCTGCCGACCTTGCCTGTGGCGAGGCGCTCCTGAGCGTCAGCTGACACTGCGAAGCCGGCGAGGACAACGAGTTGGAATCCGATCGCCTCCTGGAGTGCGTCGGACACCTGGCCCATGGTCACGGCGCCGAAGCGTGGTCCGAGCGAGACGGCGAACTTGGCCTTGCGCCCGTCGAGATCGACTACACCTTCGGCCTGGAGCGCACCCGCGGCAGCCAGCGCGCTGAGACTCTCGATCTTCGCCGGCGTCTTTCCTGGCCGGGGAATGCCTTGCACGATGAGTGCCTCGAGGAGCGTCTCGACGTGACCCGAGGCGTCCTCTTCGGCAGGTACCGCCGATGGGGCTTCGTCACTCGGATTGACGGCATACCTCGACAGCGCCTCGACGGTGAAGGGGCCAGAGACTCTGGTCTTCTTGCGATCTACAAGCGGTCGATCGACCAGCACCACGTCCTCGGACTGCTGGCCTCGCGCGATCGAGCCCAACGTGATGCGTTGCAGCGTCTCGAACGTAAAGCCACCATCGACGTCACGGCTCGCGTCGCGGAGCTTGTAGTACGGGAATGTTGCCGTCAGGAGCCGCTCGCGGGCGATCGACATGGCGACCCGGCTGGTGTCCATGGTGATCCACCGTCGGCCGTACTGCTCTGCGACGTAGGCAGTTGTTCCCGAGCCACACGTGGGGTCGATGACGAGATCACCGGGGTCGGTCGTCATGAGGATGCAGCGAGCGATGACCTTCGGGTTGGTCTGCACCACATAGCGCTTGTCCGTCACGAGCCCCGAGCTGACGTCCTCCCACAGGTTGGTGATGGGTGAGCCGGTGAAGTCGTCCAGGAACCGTACGTAGCTTAAGGTGTTGCCGGTAACGACCACCCGGTTGGCTGCGAGTAGTGCTCGCATGCCTTCTTCGCTGGTCTTCCACACGCCCTTGCCCGGCCGGTACTCGACCCCGTCGATGGCAACGGGGTAGCGGGTTTTGTCGACTCCGCTCTGCGACGTCAGGTTGTCCAGTCGGTACACGCGTGACCCAGGCAGCATCGTTGATGGGTCGGTGCGTTCGCCTTTGGTCATCGCTCGCCGTGTGCCGTCGGGCAGTTCGACGTAGGTGTATTTCGCGTCGGCCGATCGAGTGTCGGTCTTGGAGATGTACAGCTGCCGGTACTTCAGCTGGTAGCGCTGCTTGGAGTACCACACGAGGTAGTTGCATGTTGCGGGCAGGTTCTTCAGCTCCCCGGGAGATCCGGCACCGCTTGTCGTCGCGAACGCCACTTGGCTCACGAAGTTCTGTGCACCGAACACCTCGTCGAGGAGTACCCGCACCAGATGGACGTTCTCTTCGCCGATCTGAATGAAGATCGACCCGCTGTCGGACAGGAGCTCCCTGGCGACGAAAAACCGGTCGCGCAGGTACGACAGGTACGAATGGACCTCGAGCTCCCACGTGTCTCGGTAGGCCTGGATCATCTCTGGCTCGCGGGTCAGGTCCTCGTCCTTGCCGTCGGTCACCTGACGGCTGCCGATCGTCGGTTGGAAGTTGCTCTGGTACTTGATGCCATAGGGCGGGTCCATGAACACGCACTGCACCTGGCCGCCTAGCCGTTCGCGTTCAAGCAGGCTGGACATCACCACGAGGGAGTCGCCCAGGATCATCCGGTTCGACCAGTTCATCTCGTGCTGGTAGAACTCGACAGCCTTGGCGGGGTCGAGTTGGGCGAGGTCGAACAGCGGCTGCTGCATACGTTGGCGGCGAACCGACCCGATGATCTTCTGGGCGGACAGCTCCTCGTGTACGTGGATGGATGGGGCCGGGACGTCGACCGTGGTGCGTTCGGCCTTGCCGGCCCATTGAAGCTGCGGGTCGAGATGCGGGTCGTACTGCAGCGTGCGCGTCGGGGTCTCTTCACGGTCGAGGTGCGTCAGGCCGGCGGGCGGGTTGTTTGTCCTCTTCGCTGCCGAGTGCTCGTAGTCCTCGACGGGAATGACGACGTCACGCTTCACCGACTTCGTTGGACGCGCAGCCATGTCAGCACGGCCCTTCGTGATGACCGGCGCCGGAATCGGCGGAACGTTCCTGGTGCTTGATCATGGCTGCAGTTTGCTCCTCTGACGGATCCCGTCTTGCCTCACGACTGATACTTCGCGTATCCCCGTACGCCTTGGACATTGCGAAGTAGTCGGTGGGTGCCATTCTGGGCTATCCCGGCAGCTGGCATCGGCATTTGTGCCACGCCAGCAGGCCCGACAGCGCCCAGCCTTCAGTAGTTCGCAGCGGCGAACGGCTGCATCTTGACGCCATCACCGTCATGGCCGGCTCACCGTGCTGCGGCCTTTGGATGGCCTGGATGCCGTCGCAGCTCTGAAGCGGTGCTGGTCGCTTGACGGCATCGAGGCCGTCGCCGCTTGAGCAGGACACCGCTGGCACCAAAGGGCACAGCCGAGCTGAGAGCAGTCGTCTCTGAACGCGGCCGGCGCGAGGGCGGTGACTTCGTGTTCATCTGCACGGGCTCGCGGTGATCGTCGTGATGCTCACGGTGACGCCGAGCGGCACCAAGCGGCAACCAATAGCGGTCAGTGGCACACAACGGCGGTCCGACCCTGGATTCATGTGGGAACACGACATTCCAACGCTCGCGCTCGGCCGAGCTTCAGCGATGCTGGCAGAGGTCACGAAGTTCGAGCGTCTGCTCACCGACTTCGCGACGACAACGACCCGCCGGTTCGTCGGCACCATCCAGCAGTTCCCCGAGGACCAGCTCAAGGAGCCAGTCGGACAGTTCGTCACGCACTGGCCGCGCTGCTTGCTATCAAGGATCCGTCACATCGGACTGAGGTCGGCGTCGATCTTGTCGGGCGACCTGATCTTGCGCTGCTCTCCGGGACACTGCCGGTAGGGCATGTCGAACTCAAGAAGCTCGGTCTGTCGATCGATCCTGCGTCCTTCAACAAGACCAACAAGAACCAGTTCGAGCGATTCGCAGCGCTACCGAACCTGCTCTACACGAACGGGCGTGACTGGCGCCTGTATCGCAACGGAGCACTGACTCATCAGGTTCTGCTGACGGCGAACCCGAGCAAGCCCGGGTTCGCCGTCACGACCGATGACCACCAGCTGCTCGACCTCCTGGCCGACTTCTCGCAGCATCGCCTGATGCACGAAGTCGCGGTGGCTCGGGCCTCCGCTCCGTTCGGTTGGGATGCGCGCCGAATCTACGCAGATCGCAAGCTGGAACCGTATAGCGCATGGGGCTACCTCCAGAGCGAGACGTTCAAGAACGAGATGCGCCATTTGCTCCTCGACGCACTCAACATCGGCCTCAGCCGAATCGGTGAGCGTCTCGATTGGACCACCCGAATCGTCATCGACGGACTGCCCGAGATCATCGACATCCGACAAGCAGAGCAGGACCTCGAGAAGGGCGCATATGGCATCGACGCAATCCTTCAGCGTCTTCACCCCTGGCGGAGATCTGCGCAGGAGCCGTCAGCCGTGGAGACCGAGCGAGCTGAGGGAGCGCGAGAGAAGCGCGATCCCGATCCCGACGGACGCTGAGAGCGCGCAGATCTCTACTGCAGTGCCGCGGCGGCGCGACGAAGTGCGGCGTCAAGCCCGTCGAAATAGGCCTCGCGAAGGTCATCGACGACGCGCGCTTCGAGCGAGGATGTCATCGGCGCCTCTCGCACGACCGAACGCAGCCATTCCGACTCCGTGGCGATGTAGTCCTGGAAGGTCACGCCGCCTGCGATTGCGAGAGTCTCACCGTCTGCCCTGAGCCTGACAGCCACCGACAGCTTGATGATGATGGTCTTCGCAGCGTCGGTCGGGTGGTCGACGGAGAATTCATCTTCTCGACCTCTCTGGCCCTTGTGAGGCCAGTGTGACGGCTCAAGGAGGCGGTAGGCGACGGCGCTTTCGTCGGAGCGGCGATTCTGCCGCCACCCTGAAAGCAGGACTTCGACGCGCGTGTAGGCGCCGTGCAACACGTCGTGGAATATGGAACTCGATTGATTCAGGCGTTGATCGAGGGCAGCCGCGGAGCCCATCCGTTGTTGTTGTGGTTCGGCGTACCGCCGAAGCGTCGCCGCCAGCTCATCGATGTCGGTGGCTTCGCTGGCCGCTGCACGACTCGATGCGAGAGCAGCCAGCTCAGCATGCATCGCACTCATGGTCGGCCGCGAGCCTGGCGAATGCAGAGTCGCCCGACGGAGAAGGCTGTCGAGAAGGACTGCCCAAGGATGATCAAGCCTGTTGGCGAGAGCATATGCGTCATCGTCTGGCCGGTGCGGGCCTGGCAGCGGCAGGCTGACTCCCGTCAGCACCACCCAGAGGGTCTTGGCGAGCGAGTAGACGTCCGCCGGGCCTGCGTCGGCAGAATCGGCATCGCCTCGCATCTCAGGGGCCATGAAATCAATCGGCCCGAGCCGCTTTCCGGCCTTCGTCAACGGCTCGGTCTCAGCATGCTGCACCAACCCAAAATCACCGACGACCCATTGATCATGCAGTTTGAACAGGTTGTCCGGTTTGAGGTCCCGATGCCCGATGCCTTCAGAGTGTAGGGCAGCGAGAGTGGAGCTGTACTCGATGAATGCGGCAACTACTGACTCGACGGTGGGGTCCGGGCCAAGCGCATCTGATAGAGACACCGCCAGCGGCATCGCATACCAAGGAGGTCCGGCGCTGGGCTCGAGGTCGGAGTCGAGGATGCCGAGGACACCGCGCCGAGTTGGGTTGCTGCGCAGAAACTCGACCTCTTGCCGGAAGCGGCCCATGCGCTCTCGTCGCTCGGGGTTGCGCAGAACCTTGATGGCTGCAGCTGCTGCGTCGTTTCCTTCGGCCTCAAAGACATCTCCATTGCCTCCGCTACCGACGGCGTCGAGAAGTGTCCATTGCCCGAGCCGTCGACCCTTCCGTGCTCTCTGTCGAGGCCGACCGCGGTTGCGGTCGGGATCCGCCGCAGCTGGCTTGTTCGGCTCCATTCAGCCATTCGACCACAGCTAAGGCGTTGAGCTCGCACAGGCTGCCCGACGCTCACCCTGGCGGCACTGGGAGCTCGGCTGCACTTAGCACGCGAGCAGAACAACGCCCCGATCGACTCGGCGGTCGAACACTGATCGCATCGGCATCGTTCGCGTCAACCTCGACCGGCACTTTGGTGCGACTCGACGCCAACGCGACTCGCACCACCCACCAATGAGGTCATTGCCTGCCCTTCAACCTCGTCGTCGAACGGCTTGAGATCCCCGCCGTGAACGGACCGAACTGTGGTGTGGACTCCGCTATCGAATGCGCCGACCCTGCCAGTAACCGTCGCGCGAGCCTTGCTACCGAACGAAAGTCACCACTGTCCAACAATTCACCGCCGGGTTGCCACGAGAAATGGGCCAAACTGGCCTCGTGAGTGGTTCACCGAGCGCGCGCAGACAGCACCATGTTCCGCGCTTCTATCTCAAGCGCTTTGCCGACCGGGGTCGACTAGTTGCCTACGATCGGGCCGCAGAAAATAGTCGCCAGTTCATCAGCGTCAAGAAAGCGGCTCAATCGCCCGGGTTCTACGATGTGCCGACCCGAAATGGACCATCGGATGGCGTCGAACAGGCACTTTCTCAAGTCGAGTCGCTCAGCGGATCGATCGTCAAGTCGCTGATCGAGGACGGCGTTCGATCGCTGGCCCCCTCTGATCGCTACCGTATGGCGATCTTCATGGCGATGCAGATCGTGCGTGGGCCGGACCTGACTGACAACTTCTTCGCGGCCACCCGTGAGTTCGAGTCTCTTCGGGCAGCGGCGACGACCGACGGCGTCAAAGCACAAGTTGCCGCACTCTTGGCCATCTCAGTCGATGACTTACCTGAGCCGACCGAGGATCGGATATTCCCGGATCCGGCCGACGCTCCGCCCGAATGGTTCATGCGGGCCGCAGCGGTGGGCTTGCTCGCTGAACCGATCGCGGAGTGGCTGTTCGTACGACGCTGGGCGTCCCTGGATCTTGGTGCTGCGGGCCTCATCACCAGCGACCGTCCGGTCGTTTTCTACCGTGTCGGCAACAATGACGGAGAGCCGACCGGCATTGGAAACGCCGACCTCGTCATCATGCCACTGTCCCGGCGCGTTGCCCTGCTAGTGGCGAATGACGATTTCGACTTCGAATCGCTAGGCAATCACGCCAACGTTGGGGAAGTTTTTAACAAGATCGTCGCCGTGTCCTCACATCGGTGGGTTTTCCATCACCCAGACGACGCCCTCCCCGCCGATCTGAAGTTGCCTGACCGCAATCCGCCTGCACACTCGGATGCGCCGACAATGCACCGGGAGGGCGACGCTGTCAGGATTCGGTCTCGCGTCCGGTGGAACCTCCCAACTCCACCCCCCGGATGGGTGCCGTGACGTGGGTGCAGTTCCGTCTGAACCTCCCCGGAATTGGTAACCACTGCGCGCAGAACGCGCGGCGCAGAACAACGTCGGCGTCGACGCGAACAGGTAGCGCCGAACAGGTAGGCGCTTCGGCGCCTACGACTCATAGCTCGTCTCAGAGTCGCCTGGCAGCTCGTCGATCGCGAGAATGCCACTGTCCGCCATCGCCTGCACAAGACTGATGAATCTTGTTTCGATGATCCTCTCCATCTGGACCGATTCTTGGGGCCCTGCGGGTAGACGACTGTCGAGTGCGTCTCGAATCGCGCGGACCAACTCCACCTCCGCTTGCTTCTTGTCTTTGTCGAGCTGATCTGTCTGGGTCGCCAGCCGCTTCTTCTCGTTGTCGAGGCTGACCCCGGTGCCTTCGTGCCAGGTCTTTCTCATCTCAGGGAACTTGTGAAGAACGGTGAGCAACCCAGAGATGATTCCCACGGGGAACAAGATCTTGACGAGATCGGATACGACGAGGACGGTCTCGGCCGGCGATGCGACGGTGAGCCGGTCCACGATTGCCGGTGGTGAGTACCCGGCCGCGCTCGGCTGCCTGGCTAACGACGCCTCATTGGCGATCGACCGGATCTCGTCCACCGCCTCAAAGATCAGAAAGAGGCGTCGGCCAAGTTGGTCGGTGGTGACGGAGCTGTCGTCGACCGATCGGAGGCGGAGCCTGAGCGATGCGCGCGGGAGCTCAACGCCAAACTCCACGGAGGCCAGTGAAACGAGTTCAGTGAACTGGACTTCGAGCGCAGGGGGCACCGACTTGCTATCGACCTCGGTTATGCGACCCTCGTTGGTTCGACCGGATTCCAGAAATTGGAGACTCACAAAGTCGCCTGGCCGTACCTTGAGGCGTTTGAGCCCTTCGGCCGACTCGGTATCGACGAATCGAACGATGGCACCCGCCTCCCCAAGATGATCGACGATCCCGGCGGCGCGCAACAAGCGACTTCCCTTGGCGATCAGTATCTTCACGCCTTCGCCTACTTCCGCGTATGGATAACGCGGGCTTGCACCAAGATCTTCATAACGAGAGGCGGCCCGCGCCACGTCGAATCGATTGATTGAGATGTAGCGGTCGAACCCTCGTTCGCGAAGATTCCGGTAGTGCGTCAGCATGCGAACCGATACCGGTCCGTATCCCGCGTTCATGAGAGAAGCGTTGAGCGCGTCGATACCGATATCACCGCCAGCGCCGCGGTAGATCGAATATCCGGCACGTGCGTCTCGAGGTGAAGCGTTCGCCACTGACGGAGCCTCGCGCGGTGCCGACAGAAGATGGGACGATCATCTCCGTCGCTGCAAGACCGTTACCCATTGCGTACTCGATGCGCCCGGAAGACGACGCATAACCACGCACCCTTTTGCACCCGCGGGGATGGCTCTCCGCGGTCGGCGTGGGCGCTGAATCGATCGAATCTGGCATGCGCGCGTTTCGTGGGCGTGCGGATCGCGAGGACTTCCTGACAACATGGGGTCGTCCGGTGGCCATCGTCAGCGGTGAGCACGACATCAACCCTGAACGGAGCCGGCGCCTCGCGGACCGTCTGTCACAGGGCGCGTTCCATCTTGTTCCAGGCGTCGGCCATTACGTGCCGCTGGAAGCTCCCGATGCTCTGAATGCAATCACCGCCGAGATCTTGGCGTCGCTCGCGTAAGCGCGTTCAGCATCCGACAAGTGCCGGGATGCGACGCTTGCGTACCTATGTCACCGATTACGTTCAGCAGTCGACTGGCTGTCGGCTCGCAGAGTTGGATGGCCACCAATGCGCAGAATCCGGGGGCCGCTGAGACAACGGTGCAGTCTTTCGCTTCTCGAGCCCCGTTGCCGCCAACTGGTGTGCGGGGCGGTGTGTAGTTCGATGTGTGGTGTTCTTCAGAGTCGAAGGCATGGACATCTTCATCATGCTGGATCGAGAACTACTACGTGCATCGGCGGCTGGTCTGCCCTTGTCGTGGATGGCTGACTCGCGCCTCGCTAGTCAAGCGTCCGCGTCGGCGCTGTCATCGACGGTGCGAGCGATTGGCCGGGACTCAGACGCGGTGGTCGAGGCGCTGTTGACGGTGGATGAAGGCCGGGAGCTCGCGGATTGCATCATCGTCGCTGCGACCGTCGGGCTGGTGCGGGCCCGTTGTCGGCGTGGCCCAATTCCTCCGGAGGAACTCCTGGCCGAGGTCGCGATCTCGGTTGCCGAGTGCCGACGCGATGGCGCGCCTGCAACAGAGCGGCATTTGGTCAACGTGCTTGTTGACCGGGCCTGGGATCGGGCTCGAGGGCCGTACCAGCGTTGGCAATGCGTCACCGTCGTTGCCCCCGATCTTGTTGAGCGGTTCGCTGTCGCGGATGGCGACGTTGAGCGGTTGGCGTTGAATCGGGTCGCACTGCTTGAGTTCCGCGAGCGGCTTCGGGCAGATGCAGGGCGTTCGCCTGCTGCAGTCCGGGCCTGGAACTCCGCCGTCGAACTGGTCGACGTTCCTCACAAGTCGCGTGTTCAGCTGGATCGATGGAAGTACGCCCGTCAGCAGCTGCGTCGGCACGGCTCGCCCGATCTTGCGGCCTGACCAGGCGGAATCTGACGAAACGTGGCGGGAGTGTGTGGTTCGGTGAGTGGTTCGGTGTGTGGCGAAGCGGATCGTCCCCGTCATGGTTGTTGTTGGCCAGCCAATCCGGTTCGACGAGGACGATCCCCGTTCGATGCTTCGTCACCTCGACGCGTGGTCGCGGCGAAGTCTTGTCTCGGCTGAGGCATGGGGTTCGACGCTGGAGCGCTGCGATCAGTGGCTCGACTACTCGGCAAGGAATCAGGTGCTGCTTGCGTCGTACGGCGTGGCTGGACCGGTTGCAGGCTCGGCGACGTGGGAGCGAGTTCCGTCGACCGAGTCGGGTCGCGGCTGTGCGGTGCGGGCTGGTGAGCACGGGCTCCTTGTCCGGGTGCCGGTGGTCGAGTCGGGTGCTGTGTCGAGCGACAAGTCGCGAGTCGCTGCCCGGTCGAACTCGGTGGTTGGGTCGCATCGGTGGGAGCCGGTGTTTGCGCTGGAGCAGCTGGCTCGGCGCCCGGTGTCGGGTGCGTTGGTGTCGCCATCGGTGGCGCCGATGGCGGCCCGCGAGTGGTCGGAGGCGGTGAGAGTGGCGTCGGGTCGCATGCTCGGGCGAACTCCGCGCCGAGTCGACGATCCCGCCGAGCAGCTGGCCGTACTCGCCAGCAAGGTCGCCCACGGGGCCGGTCGGACTCGGCTGGAGTCTGACCATCGAATGCAAGTGGCCTGGCTTGTGTCGTCTCGCGTTGGAATGCAAGCCACACCGCCTCCAGCTTTCGACCCGTGCGAACTACCGTCGCGTGATCGGTGGCGGCTACTCGTTGACGTGCGCCACGCGTCGTCAGTCGTGCTCGCCGCAGTGTCGCACGGGGTGGGTGTCGACCTCGCCGCGTCGCCACTGCCCCGACACGAGGCGACGGTGGATCGTGAGGTGTCGCCGGGCCGACGGAACTACCTCGCTCCCGCCGATGTGCGTGGCCTCCCGCTCGGGGTTTGGGTAGAAGCTGGCCCGTACACCCGAGCGGAATGGCTGGCGCGTGGAGTCGCCGGTGGTGTCGGCCGGGCCGCGTTCATGCGAGTCAACGACCGCTCGTATCTCGCCGCCTACGAAACACGTGGCGGGTCGATGTGGCGTCTGGAAACCGTCGGTCGCGGTGCGCACCACGGTCTCGTTGCCGAGGGAACCAGCGGCACGCTCATTGCGGCCAAGGATTCCGCGCGTGACGCGTTGCGTGATCGGTTCCCCGAAGTCGCACATGCGGTTGAGACGTCGGTCGGGGGTGGTGTCGCCTCGCCGGCCTTCGGGTGGGTGAGATTGCCGGGCGGACGCGACGAACGCACGGAGCACCGGGTGTTCGACGAGCGAGTCGCCGCGATGGTGGCTCCAGGACCGGGTGGGCAGTGGCAGTCGTGGGTGACTGTCGACGGGGGCAACCGCCAGGGGCCTCACTCGCCGGACGCTGCCGCAGCCAAGGTCGTGGCCGATGGTTTGGCTCATGGGGCTTTGATGGAACTCGCGGCTGTCGCCCCCGACCGAGCCAATGCGATGGTCCGCGACCTTGCCAGCGGAGGCGGCACATGGAACAGGGACCAACTCGTGTCGATCGTCGGGCATCGGCTTACCGACACGGACCGCACGTCGTTGGCCGAAACGAAGGACATGCGAACCCTGACGCGTCATCTGCTTGATGTCGGTGTTCTCGCTCCGGCGACGATCCTTGGCGTGTTGCACGCCGAGGTCGCCAGCATTGATGCCGTCACGGCTGTCGTTCCATCGTTGGGCATGCCAACACCCGAGGCGATTCGCCTGCTGCACCGGGATTGGGGTGTTGACCGAGTGGATGTCGGTGCCTCGCTGGGCGCAACTGTTGGTGAGTTGCGTGCTGCCGGGTGCTCAGCCGTCGAGATGTTTGCTGCCGCGCCACGTGAGGAACTTCGCCGACTCGATGCTCGGGAGCAGACCTGGGTCGCCGTTGCTCCCACGCTCATCGAGGCCGGGTACAGCGTCGCCCAAGCGGTCGAGCACATGGCCGCGCACGCACCGACCCCGGAGGCATTCGCGGCCGGTGTGACCGCCATCGTGGAATCGCCGTTGGAGGCATTCGCGTTCGCTGCGCGACGCGCCGGTGGGGAGGATCTGGCGGTGCTCTCCGAGCGGTACGAACTCTCACCAGTCGAAGCCGCCAAGACCATGGCGATTGCCTGCGTTCCGGCGCACACCGCTGCTGAGGCGGTGCTCGTGCGGTGCGAAGGCGATCTTGACGTCACCGCCGATGTGTGCGAAAGGTATCTGGGACTGTCTGCCGATCAGACACGTGCCTTTCTCGTCGACGGGCCGACGACGCCGATTGTGCCGATCGGTCTCGCTGCGAACTACGACCTCGACCAAACACCGACTATGAACGCGGGCGCTGGAGTTGGTCTCGATGACTGAGCAGCGCGCGGATCTGAGAGACGAAGATTGGAAGCATCACTCCGATGTGTGGCACCAGGTCCTCGGTGCCGTCGAGTTCCTCGCCCAGTACCACCGGCCAGGCCTCAGCGTGTGGGAGGCCGTCGAGGAAGCGGGCAGGTGGTGGATTGCCGACCGCCTCAACCCGCCCGAGGACCACGGCGCCCCCGTTGCGACTGGACTGCCGTGGGACGACCCCGACCCGCTCCGCACCGTACTCGACGGTCTGCTGGCCTCGGTCCCATCCGTTGGGCTTCCGGGTGGGGTGACTGTCAGCGACACGCTTAGCGCTGCGTTGAACGTGTGGCTCGGCTACATGTCCAACACCTACAACGACGGCGCAGCCTTTGCCCGATCGACTCCGCCGGCCGGATGGCCGAGTGTTCGACGGATCGACCTGCCTTAACCATCAGCCAGGTTGGCTCACACATCCGTGTTTCGGGGCCCCGGAGAGTCACGATCCGCACACCGCGACGAGTGCACCCACTGCGCTTCGTCTGTGCGGATATCGCGACTCGCTTCGCTCGAGGCCGACCGCACGGTCAATCGTTGTAGCACCCCCGCCGTATGATCCCGCACTGTGGCAGACGATGGTGACGTAGAAGGCAAATGGGCGCGACGCATTGAGACGTCAGGGCTTCAGGACAAGATCGACTTGGCTCGCACTGCTGCCGACGATGCTCAGGTTGATGGTGCCAGCGAGTCCGCTGATCGCTCGCGGATATTGGCTGTTCTGAGCGTCATCGAACAGACGTTGAGAGCTGCTGATCCGGAGGTAGTACGAGAAACCGCCCTGGTCGAGATCGGCAGTCATCTCGACACGATTAAGGCGAACCTCGACCAATGTGTCGCCGCGCCAAGCCCTCCACACATTGGCGCTGCCGTTCAGACCCTTGAGCCGATTCTGGCTTCCGTATCAACGATCTATGTTCCCCGGACGTTCGACGAAGGCGGGGAAGCGATCTCCAAATTCAAACAGTCGGTGAACGGCAGCAGAGCCGCGATCACCCGACAGCTTGACGACCTAGCGGCGAGAATTGACGTTGCGAACTCGACTGTCGATCAACGGGTCGCTACCTTGTCGGCCGCGGTGGAGGCGGTGACCGCCACAGTTGCCGCCGCTGAGGCACAGATCCAGCAGCTGCAGCTCAGCTACCAGAACGCCTTCGACGATGCACAGACGAACCGCACGAGTGAATACGACCGTCAGCTGAAGGCCCAGCGCGCCGAGGCACAGACTGCCCTGACCGATGTGCAGGCCGACCTCGCCCAGTTTCGTGATGCGGAGAGAACGCGGGTGAGCGAACTTGTCGATGAGGCCGAGGCGAGCAATTCGCGAATCGATCTCATCCTCGGGTTAGTCGGCGAGAAAGGCCTGGTGGGCAAGTACGCGGAGACCGCCGATGCAGAGCGAGCGCTTGCACTGAGGTGGCGGATCGTCGCAGGAGTTGTCGCCGCCGGCGCGATTGTCGTAGCGGTCATAAGCGTTGTACACAAGACTGAATCGGGTTGGCAGGGCTTTGCACCGAAACTAACTCTCACCCTGCTCATTGGAGCGCTTGCTGCCTACTGTGGCAGCGTCGCCAACGACCATCGCAAGGCTGAGAAGCAAGCAAGGCAAGTGGGACTCCAACTTGCCGCGATCAAGCCGTACCTTCAGGACCTCACCGATGACACGCTACGGGACGCCGTGCTCTCCGTGATTGCCACCCAACTGTTCACCGGTGCAAATGCCGCTGGCAACGACACCGATGCCATCAAGAGCCTCGGCGTTGGAGGACAACTCGGTGAGTTGTTGGTCGAGCAGCTCGGGAAGGCCCTGCTGGCGAACAAGTAGCGCGAAGCGCTGCCAGGGGACTGCCCGACTCCGGAACGGACCCGCACGTCCACACCTGATTGCGTTGGAAGCGGGGTTTCAAGCGTCATCGGAGTCTCGATGTTTGGTCCGCGCCGACCATCGGCCGATGACTTCAACCGGCGATACCAGCGACTGGTGGAGCCATCTGTAGCGTGAGTACAGGCTCCTGCCCACCGACGGCGAGAGCGCGATTGACTTCGTGGTACTCGATGATGTGGGGCCAGTGTTCGACGATCCAGTCTCGGCGGGCCTGTTGATCGTTCAGCAGCTCACGAAGGTGTTCGGCGGTGTCGTCGAGGGTGAGTTGTCCGGCTTGCAGTTCGGCGATGAGATGTCGGCAGTCGGCCGGGGCGGTGGCGAGGATGTCGTCGAATTGAGTCAGCCGCTGTTCGAGTTCGTCGATTGTACGGACGTCGACTTCGATCGGCTGGTGCCGGTCGCTGCTGGCGAGCCAAGTCCGGGTCTCACACAAGGACTGCGCCAGCTGAGGATCAGGGAGGGCGCCGACGGCGTCGGCTGACGCTTGGTGGTTGACGATCGTGCGTGTGGCGTCGTCCCAGGTTTGGGCTCCGCTGGCATCGTGCGGGCGCGGGCCGAGGAGGTGTTCGAGCCAGTCGGGTCGGCTCGCCTCCAGCTCTCGTGCGAGTCGTTCGGTATGGCGATGCAGTGCATGCCGGTAGCGGTCGACATCGCCGGGCTCTGTTCCAAGCTGGCGGACGATCTGGTTCCAATCGTCGAGCTGGCTCACCAACTCGGCACCTTGCCGCTGCAGGGTGACGGCTGCTTGGGTTCCGAGCTGTCGGGATGCGGGGTTGGCGTCGATTATGCGCAGCGAGTGCCAGGCGAAGGCGTGTTCGGCTTCCTTGCCAGCGGCCGACACGAAGTGGACGGTGGCGGTGCCGGTGTGGTCATCGATGTGCGTGACGGTGCCGACGTTGTGTCGGTCGTGGGGGCTGACGTGTTGGCCGATCGCGAGGTGTGTGGCGTTGTGTTCAAGTCGATCGAGTTGTCCAGCGAGCTGGCTGTAGTTGGCGCCGACGGCGTTGTCTGCGGTGTGTTCGGCGGTGAGGGCGTTGCGGACGCCGTCGGTGAGTTGTCGATAGGTGAGTGTGCGAGCGAGGTGATCGACGGCCGCGGCGTCGGGGTCATGATGGTGAGCGAGGTGCTTGGATCGGTCGATCGAGAGTTGGCCGGTGAGTTCCTCGTCGAGCGGGCCAGGCTGCTCATGACTGGGAGTGAGGCCTCGGTTGTGGCTGTCGAGTTCGGGATCGGCGAGTCGTTGCAGTTCGGCGAGTTCGGGGTTGGTGATGATCAGCCAGTTTTCGTTGGCACCTCGAGAGAGCTGCACGTACGCGTTCTGTCGGTAGAGCCCATCGAGGCCGACGGCGATCGCCTGATCCCAGGTGCCACCTTGGGCTCGGTGTGTGGTCAGTGCGTACGCGTGGGTGATGTGTCCGCCGCGGCGCAGGTACCGGTCGTCAATGGCGATGCTGGGACCGCTGTCGAGTCGGATGGTGAGCGCACCGGCGTCGAGATGCGTGACCGTGCCGGCCTGTCCGTTGGCAACGGATTGGGAATCGCCTTCGGTTGTTTGCTCGGTGCTGTTTCGGCGGATGACGATCCGGTCACCGACTCGGTAGTCGCTGTCGTTGTAGCGGGTAGCGGTTGGATCGAGTTCGCCATTGGCGATGAGGCGGTCGACGACGGCCTGATTGAGCGCGTCGACTTGTTGGTTGGTTCCGGCGAGAAGGACTGCTCGTTGGCCAAGGTTGCGGGCGTCGAACCAGCGATCGACTGCGGCGGTGAGTGTGTCGGCCGGGGTGTCTGTGACGATCACCCTGTCGTGGTCGAGGTATGCGGTGACGGCAGCACTGACGTTCCCGTTGCGCAGTTCGGTGAGCGCTGTCTGTTCCCACGGTTGTTGTTGACGTCGGTTGACGGTGAGGGTGGTGACGCATTGCGAGTGTTCGGCGGCGTAGGCGAATCCTCCGCCTGCGCCGACTTCGGGGAGTTGGTGATGGTCGCCGACGAGGAGCACCCGACCACCGGCTCCGAGTTGCTGGTCGATGGCAGTTTCGAGCGTGCGTAGGTCGGTCATGCCGGCTTCGTCGATGACGAGCAACGACCCGCTGACAGGTGTTTCGCGTCCGTTGGTCCAACGATGTAGGACGCTGTGCAATGTGCTGGAGTTGATGCCAGCTCCGGTTTCGAGTTCGATCGCTGCGCGCGCCGAGGGGGCCGCTCCGACGACGGTGTGGCCGGTGTGTTCGAATGCGGCACGGATCGCGTTGACTGTGTAGGTCTTGCCGGTGCCGGCGGGACCTACCAGCACCGTCACTGAAGCGGCGGACGAGCAGATGCTTTGGATAGCCGTGTGTTGGTCACCGCCCAGAGTCAGGTGTGCGGTGGCTGCGGCGATGCTGGCCGACGGGAGCGGCTGATGGGTGTCGTTGCGTTGGAGGTGCGCGATGAGGCGCGTCTCGGTTTCGAGGATCTCTCGGCTTGTCCAGCGTTGCTGGCCGTCGCTGGTGGCGATTGCGATGACCTGCTCGGAGGCGATGAAACGGGCGGCGACGCGCTCGATGGTGTCGATCGTGACGCCCTGGCCTTGGCGGGCGGCGATCGCGCGATAGAGGTCTGGGGTCGTGAACGTCGTGCCGCCGGCGGTGAGGTCTTGGCGGAGCACGGTGGCGATGTACTTCTCCGGGTCGATGACGCGGTCGAAGTGGTCGACTCGACCGTCCTCGTCGAACCCGACCGTCGGCAGTCGCCACACCTCTGCGAAATCTGGTGCGGTGTGTGGGACGGTTGCAGCGATCAGCGCTTCGGCGTCGAACGGTCCCCAACCGGCGAGGTCGGCTTCGTCCTTCCATCCGTCATCGAACCGGCGACCTTCAAGCTCTGCTTTGTGGCGGCGCGTCGCCAGCGCAGCCTCCTGTCTGCCCTCGGGCGTGTCGGGAGTTCCAGTAGCAGCGAGCCAGGCCTCGATCTCGCCGGTCCGCTTCGAGAAGACGTCGATCAGACCCTGTGGAATTCCGGCGATCTCGGGGACGTGTTTGCCTGGTCGCCACGCCACGCCAAGCGACGTGGTCAGTTCGTCGCGGTACACCGCTTGGAAGACTTCGCCGGCGGCGCGTGCATGGCGGTACAGGTTCGGATGTGCGAACGCAGACCACTTCTCGTCGGCTCCCTCGACGAGGTTGGCGACCAGCACATGCCAATGCAGCAGCGGGTCCCCTGCACGTGACGTGCGATGACGGAAAGACGCAGCGACTACGCCTGACGAGGCGAGCTGGTGCGGTCCGACGGTTGGATCGTCGGCGTGTCGGGCGAGCCAGGCCTGATTGTGCGAGCCGCGCTGCACCCGGATCGCTTCACGCTCCAGCCAGCCGATCGCGGCGCGCATCGCCTGCTCACCAGCGTCGATGATCGCGCCTTGCACCCGCGGATCGTCCGACACCGCGTACAGCACGCTCGCCGACTTGGGGGCCTTGAACGTGAGGTCGAAACCGGGTACCCGACGCTTGTGCGCAGCCGGTGCGGTCCCGTTCGGCGACAGACCGCCGGTGCCTGGTGAGATACCGGCGAGCACGGCCTGCAGATCCTCGGCGCTGACTTCGCCGGTCAGACCAAGCCGGGCAGCACTTCCGCCGACCCACTGGCCAGCCGCCTCGCCAGAGCCCGTGTAGTAAGCGTCGAGCGACTCCGCCACCCCCGATAGGTGGTACGCCTCTTGACCGACGCGCAGCTTGGCGATTGACAGCATGCTCCGCAACGGGAGCCCCGTTCACCCACCGGGTAATACTCTGTGCAAGAACTCACAACCGCTTCAGGCGACAAACTCGGTGTGCCGTTCTCGCCGGTGACCGTCCGCCGACCCCAGTGCCCGTCAGATCGACGTGGCGGCGTTCAGAGGCTCGAAGTGCTGCCACCGCTCGACGAGGCCGCTGCACTCATCCGATGTGGACATCGTGATACGAAGGCGGAGCGGGCTCAGGTCGGCTCGTGCCATCATGAGGGCAGGAGATCGAGCGCTCGTGGCCCGGTCGAGCCGTCGCAGAGTCCGATCGGCCATCGTCAAACGTGGCCGGCGGCTGGCCAGAGCGATGACGTGCCGTTCAGTAGTCGCTCGGCCAGAGCACTGTCGTGGCGTGGTCGTCGTCCTCCAGATCGTCGGTGATCACCCACACCGTGGAATCCGCAGCGTCGGCAGCGAGCCATGCTGGCACCGGGTAGCTGGACAGCAGGCGTCCTTCGCTGTGTCGCAGCGCGTGGTTGTTTGTAGCGCGGTCTTCGTCGTCGAGGTCGCCCCAGTCGCCGGAGATGTGCCGAAGCAGGCACTCAGCGAGCCACTCTCGGCGGACCTCAGCCTCAGATGCCCACTCGGTGAGGCGGGCGCTGATGGCGATATGTGATGGGTGAATGATGGTCGAGTTCATGGTTGGTCCGTCTCGTTGTGCCGTGCGGGCTGCCGGCTTGGCATTTCCGGGTCGCGTCGCTGAGGAACGGGCGGTCAACCCGCAGGGCTTGGCCCCGAGCTTGCGAGTGGGCTTGACCGGACGCGACCGGCGACGCACCACTGCACCCGCCCGAAGGGCGGCAACGTCACTCGGTTGTCAGCGAGTGGTTTGGTGTGTGGTGGAGACCACACACCAAACCACTCACCAGTCCTGCTCGTAGCCCTATGCGGCTCGCTGGCGGTAGGCGTCGGCCAGGGCTGCGGGGAGCCTGGTGAGCTGACGGGGTTGAAGGGCGGGGAGTTGTAGGCGGATGGTGGCGACGTCGGTGGAGACGAACGTGAGAACGCCGAAGCTGTTGAGTCGTTCCAGAGTGCGCCACAAGTTGGTGGTCGATCCGCCGAGGCCGATTGTGGCCGCGAGCTCGGTTGTGTCCCATGTGCGTTCGCCGTGGGCGGCGTGTCGGCTGAGCAGGTATGCGCAGAGCGTCCCACTCGGCCCGATAACCGGGAGCCACCACCAGAAATCCTCGCTGTCGGTGGCGTGTTCGCCGGGAGTGTGATCTGCGATCACGGTGATGTGATCCGGACGGGTTGACGTCGGTTCAATGGTCATGGCGGAGCGCTCCTGTGGTGCGAAGTTGCCAGCCGGTGCACCCCGACCTTCCCCGATCTTTGGGTGCTCCCGGCTGGCGAAACCCGATTGGCCGGGTTTCGTTTTCAGGGCAGCGTCGGCGAAGGGAACGCCTGTCAACCCGAAGGGCTTGGCCCCGAGCTTGCGAGCGGGCTTGACAGGCGTGACCCGTCGATGCCCCACCGCACCCGCCCGCAGGGCGGCAACGTCCGTGGCCAGCACCGCCGGCGACGGTCAGACCGGCGCGGCTGATCGGGTCGGACAATCGGCCGACGAGTCGGGCTTCTCGCTCGTGAGGTGTCGACAGATGGCGCGGCCCGCGGCGGCTTCACGTAGGTCGAGGTCGGCCGTCATCGGTAGGCGGGCCAGAACGCTGAGCGCCTCGTCGAGCGTCACGCGGCAACGGTTTCGGCTGGCGTTTCGAGTTCGACCGCGGGGCTTGGCCATTCGGCGAGGGTGTTCAGATAGTCGACCGCTCTTTGTGCGTGCGAGCAGGCGGTGACCAAGGCGCGGGTGTCTTGGCGGAGAAGGTTCAGCCAGGACCCGAGGTAGGCGGCGTGATCGGGTCGCGTGGTTTGGTCGAGGCGAAACTGTGCGCACCAGAACGCTGCGCCTAGCTCGGCGACGAGTTCCTCGGCACCATAGGAGAGACTGCCGAATCGTCCGGCGAGGTCACGATGCAGCCTGCTGGCGTGGCCGGTCCAGTGGGTGTGCTCGTGGGCGAGTGTCGAGTAGAAGTCGCACGGACGCGCGAACTGACCCGGGTGTGGAATGTGGATGCGATCGGCGGTCGGCACGTAGCAGGCAGCGTTTCCACCGCGAATCACCTGCGCGCCGACTGCGTCGAAGTATCGCTCCGCCGAGTTGATCTGATGGGCAGGATCCAGCGCCGGAATCTCGAGGAACCGATCAGCGCCGTCGACCTGCTCGGCAGCGAAGACGGTGAACGTCCGAGCAAACAACGCCGACCGTGTCGGCTGCTCGTCGGTATTGCTCGCATCGTCGGCGGTGTGTCGGTCGGTGGGCTTCCACAACACGACGCGGGTGCCGTGCTCACCGCGGCGTACCTGCGCTCCGTGTCGTTGCCATCCTTGGTAGGTCGCCCACGTGCCACTAGGGCAACCGCGTTCGAACGCTGTGAAGGCGAGGACGAGGGCGTTCCATCCGCGGTAGGGGCGGCCGTCGGCGCTACGCGGTGTCCCGGTCGCGGCAAGTTGTTGCCACGGCATCGTCCAGCCAGTAGCGCCGCGTTCAATCGCGGCGATCAGGTCATTGGTGACGGATTCGAACAGGTCGTTGGCGTTCATCGGGGTGGTGCTCCTCGGTCGGGCGGGCAGGCTTCGCCCTTCAGGGCGGCGTCGTCCGGCGACCAGCGGTCAACCCGAAGGGCTTGGCCCCGAGCTTGCGAGCGGGCTTGACCGCTGGACGCGGACGACGCACCACCGCACCCGCCCAACGGGCGGCAACGTCTGTCCTTTCGTGTGTGTCGAGGTCACCGGGCTGTTTGACGCAGCGTCGTAGAGTTTCCATATGTCGAAGTCACATGGAGGCCGCCTGGCGGGCCGGGTACGTCATCCGGATGCGGATGAGCGGCGGTAGTGGCGAACCGAGGAAAGTCGACTCCGCCGATCCGGCTCAGGCAAACTCCTATCGATCTGGACGGGTTGAGCGACGACGAACACCGCGCGTTGGCGACAGAGCTCTACGAGCGTTGGAGCGACGGCGAGAAGAAGTCACCGCTCGAAGTTGAGTACTTCTCCAACGCGACGAGCCATGGCAAGTTCTTCTCGGGATACGTCAAGAAGTGGCTCGGTGTCGAGACCGAGAATCGGTCAACGCAGACGGAACAGATCGAGCGGCTGGAGGCACTCCTACGAGTGAATGGGATCTCGCCCACTGAGGCGGGCGATCTCGCTGAAGAGTATCGATTGCTCGCCAAGGGGCGGGAGTCGGCCCTAGCGGCGTTGAGAATCTACAACGACCCGCTGGCGGGCTTTCGAACTGAGTCGTTCATTGTCCTGATGATCATTGCCTGGAACTCGCTGATGCAGGCAATGCTCGAACGAGAACGCGTCGACTACCACGAGCGGGACAAGACCGGTCGCGTACTCGAGGTGGACGGGCGAGGAAAGGTCAAGGACACGGCCGAGCTGATGGAGCTCGCCTTGAAAGGAGACGGGCTACGGCCGGTGCGATGCAATCTCGCCTTCTTCCTTGGCCTCAGAAACGTCATTGCCCATCGCTATCTGCCGGCATTGGACGCCAGCATCACGGGCGAGGCACAGGCGATGCTCTTGAACTTCGAGGATCTCCTCGTTGGACAGTTCGGGGTTGAAAGCCAGCTCGGCGATCGTCTTGCGGTCCCGCTCCAGCTTTCAGGCTTTCGCCATACAGGTGCAACCGATGCCCTGAAGCGGGCTCAGTCATTGCTGCCGGTCGATGTGATCAACTACATGTCTCGTCACCGGGAAGACGTTCCGGAGGACGTGATCCGAAGTCCTCAGTACTGCCTGCAGATCTACTTTGTCCCGGTAAGTGCGAATCGGGAACGGTCGGCGGACGCCGTGGTGAGGTTTCTGAAGCCTGGAGCAGTGCCTGATGAGATCTTGGCGAGTCTCGACCAACTGACCGTCGTGGAGAAACCGAGACGCGTCGCCGTCGCGTCCGGCGATCTGCTGAGAGCGAGTGAGGTCGTCAATCTGGTGGCGGCGCGCCTCCCGTTCCGATTCACGCAGGACACGCATACTCGATGTTGGCGACACTTCAAGGTACGGCCACCGGGTGGGACCTCGGAGCCGGAGGCGACGCAGGCCGACTTTTGCCGATGGGACCGGTTGCTCAATGGCTACGGGTACACCCACGCCTGGGTCGACAGGCTTCTCGAGAACTTGAGTGATCCGGCCGCCTACGAGAAGGTGGTTGGGATAGCGCCGGATCTTCGCTGAGTGTCCGTGGTTGGCGGTGGCGTCACTGCCTGTACTGCTCGTGCAGCTCAAGGAAGTGTGCGGCGGTCGAGCCTGCTACCAGCCAACTAGGGTGACTCGGTGAGGCGAGTGTTGGATGCGGGCTGGAGACCGAGTGGAACGATCGTTTTCTCGAGGATCTCGATCCAGTTCCGTGGCAAGTTCCTGCCAGTGGACCGACCGCCATTGTTCCCAAGGGTCTGTTCGACGGCCGAGGTGAGTACGGACTGCAGGTTGCCCTCGCTTCTAGCCAACGACAACCGAGCAACGACGATGTTCGTCGACTTTGGCAGGTGCGCCAACGCGGCGGGGTGAGCCCGCTCCTGCTCCTTGTCGAATTTCGTGAGGGCAGTGCAACGAAGGTCAAGCTGTGCGGACCCGCCGGTGAGCATCCGGTCATCGTGATGACTTCGGTTTCGCAGGCAGAGCGACTTGCACGCGCCGCTCTTGGCGACCGTCCCGGCACGCCGCAATTCGGTTCTTCGTCGCGATGCTGCCCGAGATCGACTGTGTGGCCGGCTTGTTCGGTGGTGGTCTCCCCGGTCAGCGCCGTCAGTGTTCGCCTCGGTATGCGTGTCGGCGGTGTTGCGTTCGGTTGCGACGCCGATCGCGAACAGGGCGGCGCCTGCGATCAGAAGCGTGCTGAGTAGCCAGCGCGGCTGGGCGAGTTCGCGCAGCGTCATCCTCGTGCCCGCACGGTCGGCATCTCGACTGCGACCGTTGCTGGGGTCGTGCTGCAGGTGATCGCTCGGTGACGACGGCGAACCACGAAGGCGACGGCGAGCGCGCCGACGACGAGGCTCATCGTTCCGAACATGGCGAAGCCGGCGGCGGTGCCGATCCCGATCGCGGCGAGGAAACCAATGATTGGCCCGGCGCAACAGGCAACACACGCCGCGGCGCCGACCCCAACGATCGTCGCGTTCTCCTTCTTGATGTTCATGCTGGGGCTCCGAACAGTGATTGCAGTACCGGGAGGGCGTCGGCTGGTGAGCGAACTTCGAGCGCGATTCCGCGGGTGTCGACGGTGATCGCGAAGTCGAAGTACTGGCAGCAGTCCTGCTCGGCAGCGACGAGCTGGATCAGTTCGTGGAGCGGTGTTGTCGGCCCGAATGTTGCTCGCAGGCCATTGTCGATCGGCGCGCGTTCGATGACGTGAGAGAGCAGTTGTTGCCATTCGGCGAGTCGTTCGCGCATCGACTGCGAGGTGAGTGTGCATGCGATGGGCAGCGGATCAATCGGACGATTGGGTTTCTTGTCGAGCGTGACGGCTTGACGTGGCGTGAAGTTGGCGGCGTCGGTTGTGTCGGTGACGCATCCGCATTGTTCGTCGCATGGGCCGTCGGGCCGGTGTAGCTCCAGGGTGGTGGCAGCGTGTTGTAGTTCGCTGGTCAACGTCATCAGCTCAACGATTTGCTGTTGGGCGCTGGTGAGTTTGTCGGCGACGACATCGCGGAGGCGGTCTTGCACGGGTCCGCATTGTCCGCCGTCCCAGGCGAGTGTCAGATCGCCGATCTCCTCGAGGGTGCAGCCGAGTTGCTTGGCGCGGGCGATGAACGCGAGCCGTTCGAGGGTGTGATCGTCGTAGAGCCGGTAACCGGCAGGGGTGCGTGTTGATTCGGGCAGCAGCCCGATCTCTTCGTAGTAGCGCAGTGTGGCGGCTGTGAATCCGCTGCGGTCGGCGACGTCTTTGATCTTGTAGCTGGTGCTCACCACCGCAGGATAAACCTTCGGGTGGACTTGAAGGTCAAGCGGTTTGTGGTCAGCGGGGCGCGTACATGACCACATCGACACCGAATTGTGCTGCGGCTGTTGCTGAACCGCCTACGCAGGCGGGGAGGAGGGGTTCAGTGTTTGAGCAGCGGTTGGAGCGTCGGCTCAATTGACAGCCAGGGGTGTCCTCGGTGTGTGTCGAGTTCGCCCGCTGCGCGCCAGCCCGAAAGGTCGGTGAGGATCCGGCAGCATTGAAGTGTTCGGTACCAGTCGAGTGTGGCGGGTTCGATCGAGTGGGGACCGAGCTTGGTGTAGGTGTTGATGAAGCGGTTGGCGATTCGTCGGGCGGCGGCGTTGATGATCGGTCGCAGCGGCTTGGGGGCTGCGAGCGGCGGGTTGGCGAGGAGCAGGTGCGTGAAGGCAAGGTCGTAGGCGGGGTGGGCGATCTGACCAGCGGTCCAGTCGAGAACCACGGTTCGGGCGCCATTGGCCAGGACGTTGAATGGGTGAAGGTCGCCGTGGCAGACCACTCGCAGGTTCGAGTTTGGTCGAGTCATCGCGAGTCGATCGAGGGCACGACGCAGCGGCGCGTCGCCGAGGTCCGATGCGCGGGCGCAATAATGATCGAGCAGTCCGTCAACGCCGATTGTTCGGTCAGTGGCACGCGAAAGTGCCGCCTCGATCGGTTCGGGGTCGAGTCGGTGAAGGTCGGCCGCGGCGCGGGCGAGGGTGTCGGGCAGCCCGGTTGCGAGGCGTGGAAGCGCGAGCAACGCGCGTGGGCCACTGAGCCCTCCAAGCAGGGGTGTCCCTTCGGCGTGGTCCATCACGCACCAGGCCCGCCCGTCGCTCGCCGGCGCGAAGTCCGACGCGCGGACGGCTGGTGTCGGGTAGCCCTGTGCGGCGACGCCGCTTGCAACGTGGTTTCCCACGCGGCGAGTTGGCTGTCTGGGGCGAGGCGGAGAACGACCCGTGCGGGCAGGGTGCTGTGAGCCGCGAGGGTCAGCGTCCACATCTCGGCCCAGAACCCGCCGTTGAGACGCACGGGAGATCCGTCGAGAGCGAGGTTGGGCGCGTCGAACTGTCGGCGGAGTTGCTCCAGCACCGTGTCCAGTTCGGGTGGACGGTTGACGTCGGACGTTTCATGCGCAATACTCACCGACATGACCGTAACGGTAAATGACGGCAATGTCTAGCGATCTTTCGAGATCATGGTCGATTGACGAGTTGGCCGCCCTCGTTGGCGTGCCGACGCGGACGGTGCGCGAGTACCGCACGCTGGGTTTAATAGACGCACCGCTCAAGGTTGGGCGGGTTGGCCGGTACGACGACTCGCATCGTCAGCGGATGTTGTTGATCGCCCGACTCCAAGATCGGGGCTACTCGCTCGCCGCGATCCGCGACCTCTGCGTCGCGTCAGCGTCGGGACGCTCGCTCGACGATGTACTCGGCGGGTCGGCCTCGGTTGCGATCGACCAGGGAGCGGTGGCCTACTCGACGACCGAACTGATCGAAGCCCTTCCCGCGTTGGCTGACGAGACCGTTCGCGCGGCGGCCTGCGAGGCCGGTCTGATCCACGGCGATGCTGCTGACGGGGAACTGTGGCGAGTCCGGGCGCCGGCATTGCTGACGCTTGTGGGTGACGCGATCAACGCTGGTGCCAATCCGCTTGCGACCGTTCAGATGGCCGCTGGTTTGGCCGCCGGCGCCCGTGTCCAAGCGAACGCGTTCGCCGACCTCGTTGTGAGCGAGTTGTGGAACGAAGCTGCACCCGAGGTTGCCCAGCTTGTCTCGACTGGTCGTCGCGCCAGAATGCAACTGACCCAGGCGGTGGCCTCGTTGGTCGTCCACGAGGTCGGCATGGCGCTGCGTGAGCGTGCGTCGATGCCTGGCGGCGCCGGTCTCAATGCGCTTGTCGACGAACTCCGTGTGGGTGTCGTGCGCGGAAGCGGCGATTCCCGATGACTGATACGGGACCGGCCGCCGGCTGGGACGGTGATGAGGCGCACCATTGGGTGACCGAGGCCGACCGGTACGACGGTCAGCTGGCACCGTTCGTTGAGCTGCTGTTCGACCGGCTGAATCTCGACTCAGGCGATGCGGCGCTCGATGTCGGCTGCGGCTGTGGTGCAACCACCATCCATGCTGCGCAGATGTCGAGGACTGCGGTCGGGGTTGACCTGTCCTCGGAGATGCTCGCCGTCGGCCAACAGCGTGCCGCCGATGCCGGGGTGACGAACGTCGAGTTCTTTAAAGCTAACGCTGCTCGCCATCCGTTTACCGCCGAGACGTTCGACGCGATCGTCAGTCGCTTCGGTGTGATGTTCTTCGATGATCCCGTGTCGGCCTTCACCAACTTGCGCCGAGCGCTGCGCGTCGACGGACGGCTTGTGTTCGTGTGCTGGCAGGGCATGGAGGCCAACCCCTGGCTGCTCGTGCCTGGTGTCGCCGCTGCCGCCCATGTACCGCTTCCTGATCTCGGCGAATCGGGCGGCCCGGGAAGGTTCTCGCTCGCCGATCGCGAGCACCTGACGACAGTCATGTCAGCCGCCGGGTTCAGCAACATTGAAGTCGAATCGGTCAGCCCTCTGATCATCCTCGGTGGCGGCGGTTCCCTCGAGGAGACCGTCGAGTTCCTGCTCGGCACCGGTATCGCCCGCGCCCTGTTCGACGGCGCCGAACCCGATGCACGGCGACGGGCGATCGACGCCGTCACCGGCGCGCTCGCCGAGTGCTATCAGCCGGGACGGGGCGTCGTGCTCGGAACTGGTGCGTGGCTGGTCAGCGTTACTCGGCGTCGGTGAGCGTGAGCCAGGCTTGGAAGCCGCCGATGAGGTCGGTGGCGCGGTGCAGCCCGAGGGCCCGGAGTTGCGCTGCGGCGAGGCTTGATTGGTATCCCTCGTTGCAGACGATCACGATGCGCATGTCGTAGTCGGCGGCGTCGGCGATGTGATGCTCGCAAGCCGGATCGAGTCGCCATTCGAGAACGTTGCGATCGATGATGACAGCGCCGGGGAGCGCACCGTGGCGTGCTCGTTGCTCGACCGGGCGGATGTCGATGATCAGCGCGCCGCCGGCTTGTTCGCGGGCGAGGTCTGCTGGGTCGACGCGATCGAGTCTCGCTCGGGCTTCGGCGAGGATCTGCTCGATCGAACGCCGGTCCGCCCCCTCGGCGTTCATTGGGGATGGGTCTCGTACATGCGGACAGCGACAACCAGACCGGAGATCGCGGTGAGTCCGGCGACGGCGTAGATGGCGGCGGGGATCGAGATCAGGTCGGCGAGGATCCCGGCAAGCAGCGCGCCGATTGCGAAACCACCATCGCGCCACAGCCGATAGATCCCGACCGACCGTGCCCGCCATGACGGGTGGGCAACGTCGCCGATCGCCGCCAGCAGGGTCGGGTAGACCATCGCGGTGCCGGCACCGAGCACCATCGCACCGATCGCCCACGCGGCAAAGCCGGAGGTGGCGGCAATCCAGGCGATCGCGACCGCTTGGGTGAGCATGCCGCCGACGATCAACGGTTTGCGGCCGATGCGGTCCGAGAGCCCACCCGTGTACAGCTGCCCCAGACCCCACACCGCGGGGTAGAGCGCAGCCAGCACGCCGATCCGCCCGATCGACATCCCGGCGCCTGCGAAGAAGATCGGGAACAGACCCCACGCGAGTCCGTCGTTGAGGTTGTTCACCAGACCGGCCTGCGAACACGACGACAGTGCCTTGTCGGTGAACGAGGTGAGTCGAAAGATCTCGCCGGTGGTCAACGAGGCGGTGTGGGTGTCGTTGGTGGCGACGTGGTTGACGGCCTCGTAGCGGGCGTGGTCACGGGTCTCGCGAACGAAGAACACCGACAGGCCCAGGCCGAGGCCGGCATAGGCGACGCCGAGGAAGAACGGCTCCGGCCGCAGCCCCCATCGCTGTGCGATGTAGCCGGTGGCGAGGGCGGTGACGGCGACGGCGCCGTAGCCGGCTGCTTCGTTGAGCCCCATTGCGAAGCCGCGGCGGGCGGGGCCGACGAGGTCGATTTTCATGATCACGGTCGTCGACCAGGTGAGTCCTTGGTTGACGCCGAGTAGGACGTTGGCGAAGATCACCCATCCCCAACTCGGTGCCCAGATCAGCAGCAGCGGGATCGGTAGAGCGATGATCCAGCCGGCGACCAGCACGGGTTTGCGGCCGTACTTGTCGGAGAGGGTTCCGGCGAAGAAGTTCGTCGCTGCTTTGACGGCACCGAAGGCGACGATGAACGTCAGCGTGGCGGTGAATGCGGTGAGCCCGAACTCCTGCTTGGCAAGCAAGGGCAGGACGGTGCGTTCCTGGCCGATCATGCCGCCGACGAGCGCGTTGACGCCGACAAGGAGCGCGAACTGGGCGATGTTCTCCTTGAGGCCGAGTCGCAACGGTGCCCTGATTGTTTCGGTCGTGGGGGCGCTCATCGGCCGGTTTCCAGTGGGTTGCCGGTCGCCGCGGACCAGGTGTCGGGTCCGCCATCGAGGACCGAGATGTCGTCGAGTCCGCCCGCAGTCAGGATGCTGGCAGCCGTCATTGCCCGTTCGCCGTGCCCGCACATCACGGTGAGCGACCCGGCGGTCAGTGCAGATTCGGAGACGGCACCGAGTTCGATGTTGACCGCGCCCGGTAGGTGGCCGGAGGCGTACTCGTTGGCTTGGCGGACGTCGATCACTCGACTGGCAATGGCCCCGGGTTGAAGCAGGCGGGTTGTGCGGGTCGGCCGACCGGAATCCGTCCAGGCGCCGATGCCACCGCCGAGTTCGCCGACGAGGCGCTCGTGGCCGACATCGAGGCACTGGCGGACAAGATCGGAGCGTTCCTGATCCGGGCCGAGGACGAACACGATTGCCCTGCCCGGTTCAACGAGCCAGCCGAGCCAACTGGCGAACACCGGTCGCTGGACGTTGGAAACAGACCCCGGTATGTGACCAGCGGAGAACGCTGCTAGCGGCCGGGCATCGACGATCACGCCGCCTTCCGCGACGTGGCGCTCGACGTCGTCGGGATGGAGTCTGTTGAGGCGGGGGACGGAGTCGTAGCGGATGGGGCCTAGCCGGTTGAGTTCTGGTAGCCGTGCGAAGTAGGAGGGGAACGTGCCGAATCCGGCGACCAGCCGCTCGACGAACTCGTCCTCATCGGTGATCGAGAACAGTGGGTTGGTGGCGCGTTCGTGGCCCAGCGTCGAGGTGCGTTGCGACGCACCCGGGGCCGAGCAGAACGATCCCGCACCATGCGTCGGATACACAGCGAGCTCATCGGGCAGCTGATCGAACCGGCGCAATGCAGCGAACATCTCGTGCGCGAGCGGGACCGCGAGCGCTGGACCGTTCAAGTCGGTACGCCCGACAGTGCCGACCATCAGCGAACCGCCCGAGAACAACGCGATCGGAGCGCCGTCCTCGACGAGAAGGTAGGCGTGGTGGTCGGGTGTGTGACCGGCAGCAGCCCAGGCGACGAGTTCGAGGCCATCGGCGAGGGTGACGTGTTCACCGTCGCTGACTGGCCGATGTAGAGACTCGAGATGCGATGCCGCGGGGGCAACAAACGTTGCGCCGGTCCGGTCGGCGAGAGCGGGGCTGCCCGTCACATAGTCGGCGTGGGAATGGGTGTCGAGTGTCCAGGCGAGTCGAAGGTTGAGTTGTTCGATCAGGGCTTCCTGTGCGACTGGGAACCGTGGCGGGTCGACGACAGCAGCGGTGCCGTTGCCGAGGTCTATGACGTACGAGGAATGACCCAGCCCTTCGTCGACGAAGTCGTAGATCCTCTGCACGGTTCTCCTCTTACGATTGATACTCAAATGATTGTTTGAACATATCTCTTGCCGGGCAGATATTCAAGTAGTAGTTTGAATATCCATGAAACGGAGACTTCACGATGAGTGACCGGGCAGCCAAGGACGCACTCTTCGACGCGTTCGCCGAGGTAGCCAAAGCGTTGGCAAGCGGGCGTCGCGCCGAGATCGTCGATGTCCTCGCCCAAGGCGAACGATCAGTCGAGCAACTCGCTGACGAGATCGGACAGAGCGTTGCCAACACCTCACACCACCTGCGAGCGATGGCCAGAGCAGGTGTGCTGCGCACCCGTCGCGAAGGCACCCGGATCGTCTACATGCTCGCGAGCGATCGAGTCGCCGACGTGTGGGCTGCACTGCGCGACATCGCCACGGAACACGTTGCCGGGATCAACGAACTCGCCGACGCCTACGTCGGTGACCGCAGTGGTTTGGAGCCGGTGACCCGAGCAGAGCTCGAAGCTCGGCTGCAAGCCGGTGACACCGTGGTGCTCGACGTGCGCCCCTCAGCCGAATACGAGGCTGGCCACATTCCTGGTGCCACATCGGTTCCCGTCGGCACGCTGCGCCGACTTCGTTCGCTTTCCAAGGACATCGAGATCGTCGCCTACTGCCGCGGGCCGTATTGCGTGTACGCCGACGACGCCGTGCGCCAGCTTCGTAAGCGCGGATTCACCGCACGCCGTCTCGAGGACGGCTTCCCTGAATGGAAACGAGCCGGCCTGCCCATCGCTGCCGGAACAGGAGGATGACAGTGTCCAACGAAACTCTCGTCGATGTCGAGACCCTTCGCACCCAGGTGCGAGACAAGTACCGCGACGTCGCCGAAGACCCACACGGCGCCCACCACTTCCACACCGGCCGACCCCTTGCTGCCCGCCTCGGGTACGACGAAGCAGTCGTCGACGCGCTGCCCGATCGGGCAGTCGAATCCTTCGCCGGGGTCGGCCACCCGTTCTCGCTGCGCCGGCTCGAACCGGGCTCTCGTGTGGTTGACGTCGGTTCCGGTGCCGGGTTTGACTCGTTCATCGCCGCCACCCAAGTGGGGGCGACCGGTCGTGTGATCGGGATCGACATGACCCCAGAGATGCTCGTCAAGTCGAGAGCCACCGCCGAGCAACTCCAATTCGATTACGTCGAGTTCCGCGAAGGCCTCGCCGAAGCCATCCCTGTCGAGGACGGCTGGGCCGATGTCGTCATCTCCAACGGTGTGATCAACCTCTGCGCGGACAAACAGGCCGTGTTCGCCGAGATCCATCGCGTGCTCCGTCCAGGCGGCGTGCTGCAGTTCGCTGACATCGCCAACGGTCGCCCGGTGCCGATCGAGGCGATGCGCGACGTCGACTTGTGGACCGGTTGAATTGCCGGCGGGCTGCCCCGTGCGGGCTGGCAACAGATGCTCGAAGACTCAGGGTTCGCGCAGGTGGTCATCGGACCTGCGGTCGACACATTCGGTGGCGCAACCGGTGAACCGCAGGCGCGATCGTTCGAGGTGTACGGCTACGCCTTCCTCGCCCACCGCGCATGAACCCGAGTGGGGCAGCATTGACCGCCGGACTTGACCACACCCAAGCCGCAGGCTGACGCCGCTTCTATCGTGACGTGACATCAACGTGTTCGGACATCACCCCGTTGGCAGGCAGACTGTGACAATGAACCGCAGACACGATTCCGCTGCAGCATCGCGATGACTCGTCGCGGCGTACTTCGGTGTTCGCTGGCGGCGGTTCTGTTCGGCATCTCTGCCCCGGCGGCGTCGCGCCTGGCAGGCGACATGGGTGCATTCACCTTGGCTGGATTGCTCTACCTCGGCGCTGCAATTGCAGTGCTTCCGGTTGTTGGGCGGGTGCGTCCGACGCGGCGTGCCATCGTGCGTGGGGCCCCGAGGTTGGCAACCGCGGTCGTGCTCGGTGGAGCGGTCGGGCCAGTGCTACTCGCGGCTGGACTCAGTCATGCGCCAGCGGCCACGGCATCGTTGCTGTTGAACCTCGAGCTCGTGTTCACGACACTGCTGGCCTACTTCGTGTTCCGCGAGCACATCGGCCCTCGCGTGGTCTCGGGCACCGTATTGGTCGTGATTGCCGGGCTCGTGCTGGGCTGGTCAGGCAATGCGGATCTTCGCTGGGGGACGTTGTTGATCGCTGGTGCGTGCTTGTGCTGGGGAGTCGACAACTGTGTGACCGCCAACCTCGACGAACTGGCCCCGTCACACATCACACTCGTCAAGGGCGTCATCGCCGGTGGTGCGAACCTCACGATCGGACTTCTCTTGGGCGATGCGCCCGCCGGTTGGCCAATCCTGGGGGCGCTGGTCGTCGGAGGGTTCGGCTACGGGATTTCGATCACGCTGTGGGTAGCCGGTGCCCGCGACCTAGGAGCAGCACGCGGGCAGTTGGTGTTCGCTACTGCGCCCTTCGTGGGTGCGATCGTGGCATGGACCGTGTTCACCGACCCGGTGACGACCCGCGAGGTCGTCTCGTTGGTGATCGCTGCAGTCGGGGTCAGCTTCGTGCTGCGCAGCGACCACGACCACGACCACGCTCATGAGCCGACCGAGCACGATCACGAACATGTACACGCAGACGGGCATCACGACCACAGCCATCCCGACGGCGAGATGGTGCGACACCAACACGCCCACAGCCATGAAGCGCTCGCGCATGCCCATCCCCACGTGCCGGATCTCCACCACCGTCACGACCACGCGAGCGCATAGTTCCCGACATGCTGACGTTCGGCGGGTTCAATTTGCTATCAGGTACAGGCCGGCGCCCACCGCAGCGCAGATACCAAGCACACGACCCGCGCCAGCGTTGGGCAACCCGTCCAGGCTACGGTGGTCGCCGATGACTGTGATGGGACGACGTCAGTTCTGCGCCGCACTCGGCGCTGGCCTCGCCGGGTTCTCGGCCGTGTTCGTCGCCGGATGCTCCAGTTCTGACGGCGCCGCCGCACCGATCGCTGCCGGCGCCGACGCAGCGCTGGCGGGAGTGTCGTTCGAGGTGAGACGCGACCCTGGTTGAGGCTGCTGCGAAGCGTGGGTGGTGCACCTGCGGTCGAACGGAGCGGCGGTCGAGATGACCGAAGATCCCGAACGTGCGTCGTTCAGAGCGTCGCTCGGAATCCCCGACGCCGCGGCGTCGTGCCACACCGGTGTGGTCGACGGCTACGCGATCGAGGGTCACGTCCCTCCAGCAGCGATCCAACGGCTGCTTGCCGATCGTCCCGACGCAGTTGGGTTGGCACTGCCGGGGATGCCGGGCGACTCACCCGGAATGGGCGGCGACGAGCAAACATGGCGGGGCCAGCCGGTGAGTCTCATCGACCGTGACGGTTCTCTCAGCGCGTTCGCGTACTGACGCAAGCCCGGGAGTCGAGGCCGCGAGTGTCAACGGCCCACTCCGGTGCGGCTGCAGTTACGGGCGTTGCTTCTGTCCTTGCCCGAGCAGGTCGATCATCTCGGCGATCCGTCGTGCCCGCTCGTCGGGGCGTCGCTTGGTGGCGTTGATCCAACGGAGGAACGCCTGACGGTAGAACTGCGCCAACCCGTCGAAGAACGCTCCGGCCACGGGTTCGGCATCGAGCGCGGTCCGGATGTCGTCGGTGAGATCTGCACGTT
>DAORTY010000015.1:0-47865 GCA_035432905.1 Ilumatobacteraceae bacterium
CCGATGAAGACGCCAATGCGACTACTCGACGAAATGCGTTAGAACGCTGCATCCCCACACCAATCTTCTCAACAGCCACCGACACTACGCCTCGACGACCGACTGACTTTCACGCCCGCGCACACGCTACCAGTGAGGCACCAAGCGTCGTTGTCACGCAACGAAGGTGGGGGCGAGCTCGCCGCTGGCGATGCGCGCATCGAGGGCAGCCGCATCCGTGTCCGCGACGGCCTCGGCCTCGTCGGGCAGCATCACCGGAATGCCCTCACGCACGACGTAGCGGCGGCGCAGACGCGGGTTGTACAGGCCGTCCTCGTCGCCGAGGTAGTACAGCGGTCCCTTGTCGACAGGACAGGCCAGGACGGCTACGAGGCGAGGATCGAGTGCCATGAAGCAACCTTTCTACAGACTGGTGATGAGCGCTAGGAGCTCGGCGACGTGCTGATCGCACGAATCGCGATCGGGTGCTTCCAAATTCAATCGCAACAGCGGTTCGGTGTTGGACGGGCGCAGGTTGAACCACCACGGACCACAATCGACCGTCAGCCCATCGAGACGGTCCTGCTCGAAGCCCGCAAACTGGGCCGAGACCATCTCGATGACCGCTGTGGTGTCGTCGACCTGCGTATTGATCTCGCCGCTGGACGAGTAGCGCTCGAAGGGCTTGCGAATGACCGACAGATCGGTCTGCGCCCGGCTGACTTCGTTGAGCACCAACATGCTGGCGATCAGCCCGCTGTCAGCTCGGAAGTTCTTCAGGAAGTAGTAGTGCGCCGAGTGTTCGCCGCCGAACACCGCGCCGGTCTCGGCCATCCGTTGCTTGATGAAACTGTGACCCACCTTCGTGCGAACAGCGACGCCCCCATGCTCACGAATCACTTCCGGAACCGCCCGCGAGCAGATCAGGTTGTGCAAGATCGTTGCGCCGGGGTTGGTGCGCAGCACCGCCGCCGCCAGCAGACCCGTCGTCGTGCTGCCGCTGAGACCACGGCCAGCCTCGTCGACGACGAACACCCGGTCGGCGTCGCCATCGAAGGCGAGCCCGATGTCGAAGCCACCGGCAACGACGCGAGCCTGCAGGTCGCGCTGGTTCGCCGGCTGCAGCGGGTCGGCCGGGTGGTTGGGGAAGGTGCCGTCGAGTTCGCCGTACATCACTTCGAGGGTGATCTGCGGCAACCGCTCGAAGACTGCCGGTACGACAAGGCCGCCCATGCCGTTGGCCGTGTCGGCCACCACGCGCAATGGGCGCAGTGCGGCCACATCGATGAACGACACGACGTGGTCGGCGAACGCCTCCAGTAGATTGCGATGCGTCAAGGATCCGCTGGTTGCTGCGTGCACCGGGGCTCGGCCGCTGAGCACATCGACTGCGACCTGCTTGACGACGTCGAGGCCGGTATCGACCCCCACGGGCCGAGCGCCGCTGAGGCAGAACTTGACGCCGTTGTAGCCGGCGGGATTGTGCGACGCGGTGAACATCGCGCCGGGGGCGTCGAGCGTGCCGGCGGCGTAATACATCAGATCGGTGCTGGCCAGGCCGAGGTCGACAACGTCGATGCCTTGTTCCATCACGCCGCGAGAGAACGCCTCGACCAGTTCGGACCCCGACGGTCGCATGTCGCGAGCGACAAGGATTCGAGAGGTCGAACAGAAGCGAGCGAACCCAACGCCGAGCGCATAGGACACCTCGGTGTTGATCTGGTCGGGAACGGTACCTCGTACGTCGTACGCCTTGACGATCTCGTCGAGTACCCGGGGGTCGATGGAAGACATGCGGGGCTAGACGCTATCGGGAGGCAGTTCAGCCTCCGTCGATTCGTCGGGCACCACGGCGTCGAGCAACGTGTCGTCGGCCAGCAACGTGTCGTCAGCTGGGTCGTCGGCGAGTGACCAGCCGTAGCCCTGCGAGTCCCACGGATCGACCGGAGTCCAGTCATCGCCGGCAGGCACCGTCATGAACGGATGCGGGCTGCGGTGCTTCACATCCCCTCGGAAGCGCCAGAAGATCAGCAGTCCGAAACCAACGAACGTGAGCAGGTACGCGATCCGGTCCTGACCAGACGCCTCGTAGTGGAAACTGACATGCGTCGACGTCGGTACGACCACCATGAAGTTGGGAGCAATGCGGTACGGGCCCTTCGCGCCGTCCACCTTCCAGTTCGGGAAGTAGCTCACCTTCACCACTACCGGCACACCGATCTTCGACACATCAAAACTGAGGTCCTGGTCGCCCATTTCGTAGTTCGAGATGGTGATGGGGTCGAGTGCCACCGGCGTGATCGCCTCGGCCGGCACGACGATGTCGACACGACGACCGGGCGCCATCGGGGCGGTGCCGATACGGCGATCCATGTCGACCTCCACGTCGATGCGCTGCCAGTCGGCGGGACCATCGTCGGCCGGCATCGCTGCCCACTCGTCGGAATTCTGGAACCAACTGGTGCCGAGCTCCAGGTTGCGTTCGCGCTGATCGCCACCGCGACCGTTGACCACGACCGGCTGCACGGTGAGCGGTACGACGATGTCGGTGTCGGCCACTCGATAGATGTTCCACGGACCGCTCTGCGCAACCAGCTCGAGATCGGTACGGACATCTGCCTGCGCCTTGGCGACCTCGGTGAAGACCATCAGGTACTTCACACCCATCTTCTGCATCATCGGCACGCCGACTGACGCGTTGTGGTCCGTGTAGCGGAGCTCGCGAACAGGGTTCGAGCTGCTTGCGCTCATCGCTGCCGCGGTGAGGAAATGGTAGGGCGTCGTACCCGACGCTTCGAAGAACAGGCCCTCCTGGCTGGCGATGCAGCCGTCGGTCCAGTGCGGCAACAGCATCAACGCCATCGTCGTGCCGTAGGCGCCGTTCGCCGCGTTGTTCTCCCACAGCGCGCGACCGCAGCCCAGGTTCGGATCACTGTTCGTGCCCAGGCCCGCCATTGTGTCGACGAGGCCCCTGTATTCGCCGTACGCAGGCCGGCCCTCGTAGCCACTGAAGTTGTAGTTGGTCCAGCCGTCGCTGTACGCGTCGGTCTTGCCGGCCACCGCGACGTTGATCGGGTCCCAGCCGCCGACGCCCCACGAGTAGGTGCTCTTGCCGTCCTTGGTGGTGTAGCGGGCGCCGGGCATCTGATGGAAGAAGAACAGTTCGACAACGCCCGCGACCAGTACGACGACCACGGCGGTGGCGGCACCGACGACGGTCCATTCGCGGGTGGTGGGCATCCGCATGCGCACGCCCTTCAACACGAAGTGCGCGATGTCGACGATGCCCACCATCATCAACATGAAACGCAACAGGTAGAAGAACGGCAGCAGCCGCGGGTTCCAGAGCAACCCAATGACCGGCAGGCTGTCGCGGGTGAGGTAGACGGCCGCCATCAGAGCGAAGCACATGATGCCCAACCACGCGCCCGTCAGGTTCCGTTTGACGACGCTGCTGACGAAGCCGATCAGTGCGAAGCCGCTGACGACGATGTTCCAGAACGTACTGAGATCGAAGAACATGTCCCAGAAGCTGTCGCCACCGCCGTTGGGGCGAAAGCCGTACTTCATGTCCGTCATGTACGCGTGGTTCTGCAGGAACGGGAGCACCCAGAATGCAGTGAGCGCCAGGGCCGTGATGCCCATCGTCAGCCCGTAGATGAACCGCGTCTTGTCCATCCAGATGAGCCACATCAGCAACGCCCCCAGCGCCACGAAGATGAGCACGATGCCGTGGGACAGCATGGCCAGCGCCAACAGCACCGCGGTCCAGTTGCGGTACTTGCCGGTCTCCAGGCCCCGAGCGAAGAGGCCCAGACCCAGAATGCCGAACGACAGCGCGATGGAGAACGAGAACTCGCCCGCCATCGTGCTGGTGACGTTGCCACCGTAAATGGTGAAGCTCTCGTCGAAGAGGAAGATCAGACCGGCCATCGCCATCAGTTCCGGAATGGGATACCGGAAACGGGCGAGGCGACCAAAGGCCCAGCAGCAGAACGGCAGTGTGACGATGCCGAGGCACACCACGATCTTGAACGCCACCCCGTAGGCGAAGATGACGTTGAGAGCAACGATCATCAACGCCGGCACGACCATGTAGAAGCGGTACAGCGGGAACCCGTTGTACCAGTAGTTGCTCCAGCCGGTGATCTGACCGTTGGGCAACAGGTGGTCGCGCAGGTAGGCAGGGGCCATCACGTGGGCACCCATGTCGCCGCCGGTCGGCGTGTTGTTCCGGAAGACCAACTCGAGGTGGATCACCTGCAGCATCGCCACGGTGCAACCGCCCACGACCGCCAGTGCAGTGAGGTACTGGACGACGCGCTCCATCGGCCACGGCGAGTTGATCCAGTTCGAGGGCCGACGGATCGCTCTGCGCCACATACGTTCGCCAAGGGTGGGTTGCCCTAGCTCCACCGGCGCCACCGCCACCGGTTGGCCGACGCTGCCGTCCTCTGCGACCACCTGTGCGTCGGTGGTCAGCGTGTCGCTGGTGTGGTCGTCTGCGGCGCCATCGTCCGTACGGGTCTCATCGATCATGACGGCGGGCATTCTTTCAGACAGTCCGCGGATTGCGGCGTCATGACGCTCGGGTGCGGCCGCCGACTCATGTCGAGGCCACGAGAATCAGCCCGGTGGCATTGAACGCGAGGTGTGTGATCACTCCGAGTCCCAAGCGACCGGTACGCATCGCGCACACCCCCAAGACCAGCCCGACGACGAAGAGACCGGGAATCTCGATGGGTTGGAAGTGGACGATCGCGAACCATGCCGCAACGATCAGCACACCGAGCCAATCACTGAGCCGACGGGTGAACGCGCCCTGGAGCAGACCGCGGTATGTCAACTCCTCGACCAGCGGTGCCCCGACGACGACGACGAGCACGAGCAGCAGCAGGCCGCCGCCGTGTGCGCTCTCGTACGTGGTGCGAGCACGCTCCTCGATCTTGTCGAGGGCAAACGTGTCGGGCCACAGCGCCTCCAACGGCACGTACACCAATCTGACCAACACCAGCTGGGTGATCACACCCAGCGGCACGCCGATGAGGTCGATGGGCTGGAATGAAAGGCCGAAGTCGGCTGACAGACTGCCGGCACCGAACCGACTGCCCACGTACCAGATGGCCCCGACCATCGGAATCCATTGCGCCAACGACGCCGCCGCCAGCCACCCCGGGGTCAGATCGGCGGAGTGGTCCGCGCCGCTGAGGGCGAACACCGCACTGGAGAGCACTGCACCCACGACATACGCAGCAACCCACGTGACGACTGCGTCACGAATGGAGATGTCAGGCCGATCACCCGCCGAGCGAAAAGGAGCAAGACTGGGCGGCGACACGACGGCCGAGCTTACCGGTGCCCGTTCTGCTTGGGGAGGCGCTGCCGAGAAGGACGTCAGCCAGCGAGGCGAGGTGCCGCCGCGTAGACCAGTTCCCGACGCGAACGACGATCTTCCAGCCGCCAACCATTCGGCACCGAGAGGCGGGCAGCGTGACGCTGGCACAGGTCGTAACTGTGGGGGTCGCGCTCGGTGCTGAGTTCATCGAGCCACACGATGGAACGGGCGTACTGATACGAAAGAGTCACCATTGCCGACTCGGCACAGCCGCTGCGTGAACACTGCCTGCTCATGATTCCACCATAAGTCGCGACGCTGACGAAGTGGTGGACCCTCCAGAACGTGCGCGCGACGAGGCAAACGACGTCGGCGGCTGCCCACCCGACGACCCGACGCCGAAAAACCCCCTTAGCATTAGGTCATGAGCAATCTCCCCCCGCCGCCTCCGCCGCCGCCACCAGGTCGCGGTCAGCAGTCGGGCCCGCCGCCGCCCGCCGGTGGCAAAGGCCGCCAAGCTGGCGCAGGTTGGCCGCGCTGGACCGTCCCGGTGCTCTTGGCAGTCTTGGTCGGCACATTGGTGCTCAACCAGGTCTGGCCGTCCGACGGCGGTAAGAAGCTGAGCTACACCGAGTTCGTCGCCTCCATCGGGAAGGACGAAGTCGCCAAGTTCACCCTCACCAACGGTTCGAACAGCATCTCGGGCGAACTCAAGGACGGGTCGAAGTTCACGACCACCGTCCGTGACGGCTTTCCGAGCGAGAGCGAACTGAAACTGCTCGACACGCACAAGGTCGACTGGACGACCAAGGAGCCCGATAGCAACTGGCTGCTCAGCTGGATCGGCCTGCTGCTGCCGTTCGCTCTCATCATCGGTTTCCTCGTCTGGATGAACAAGCGTGCACAGGGTCAGATGGGCAGCGTCATGTCCATCGGGCGCAGTCGAGCCAAGGCCTACCAGGCCGACAAGCCATCGACCACGTTCGCCGACATCGCCGGGTACGAAGGCGTCAAGCAGGAGATCACCGAAGTCGTCGACTTCCTGCGCATGCCTGACCGGTTCCGCGAGATCGGCGCACGCGTACCCAAGGGCATGCTGCTGGTCGGCCCTCCCGGCACCGGCAAGACACTGTTCGCCCGCGCCGTTGCCGGTGAGGCCGGCGTCGGGTTCCTCTCGGTGACGGGCTCGGACTTCATGGAGATGTTCGTGGGCGTCGGCGCCAGCCGCGTTCGCGACCTGTTCACACAGGCCCGCAAGCTGGGCAAAGCGATCATCTTCATCGACGAGATCGATTCGATCGGCCGCAAGCGTGGCGCCGGCCTCGGCGGCGGGCACGACGAGCGCGAGCAGACGTTGAACCAATTGCTCGCCGAGATGGACGGCTTCGAGACCAGCGAAGGCATCGTGATTCTTGCTGCCACCAACCGTCCCGACATTCTCGACCCAGCGCTGCTGCGGCCCGGCCGCTTCGATCGTCAGATCGTCGTGCCGCTGCCGGAGAACGACGAGCGTCTCGCCATCTTGAAGGTACACAGCCGTGACAAGCGGATGGGCCCCGACGTCGACCTCGAGGTCATGTCGAAGGCCACGCCCGGGATGTCCGGCGCCGATCTGGCCAACCTGGTCAACGAGGCAGCACTCTTCGCAGTCCGCCGTGGCAGCAAGGAGATCGAGCGCATCGACTTCGAGAACGCCCGCGACCGCGTCGTGATGGGCGCCCGACGCGAGAGCCTCGTGCTCAGCGCCGAGGAGAAGCGGGCAACCGCCATCCACGAAGGCGGCCACGCCATCCTCACCGTTGTGCTGCCCAACACCGACCCGCTGCACAAGGTCACCATCCTCCCGCGTGGAATGGCCCTCGGTGTCACCTGGAGCCTGCCCGAAGAGCGGCACACCTACTCGAAGGACTTCTTCGACGATCTCATCTGCAAGGCCATGGGTGGCCGTGTCGCCGAGAAGATCGTCTTCGGGCATCTCAACTCCGGCGCTGCCAACGACCTCGAGCAGGCCACCGGTATCGCCCGTCGCATGGTTCGCGAGTGGGGTATGAGCGAGGCCGTGGGCCCCATGGCCTGGAGCGGTTCACAGCAGGTGTTCCTCGGCGAGGACCTGATGACGCAGGGTCGCGAGTACAGCGACGACACTGCCCGTCTGGTCGACGGCGAAATCTCCCGCATCCTGCACGAGCAAGAGGCGCGGGCCACAACGCTGCTGACAAAGTACCGCCCGGCGCTCGAGTTGGTGGCCGAGGCGCTGCTGGACAAGGAGACCATCGACGGCGCCGAGGTTGCTGCACTCGTGCAAGCAAGCCTCGACGACGCACCGGTCACCGATGGCGAGCACCCCCACGACGAGGGTGTCGACGAAGACGCATCGCCCACCTCGAACAACCACTGACAGCTGCCGCACCGAGGGCCGCTGAACGTCAGCGACCGAGGTCAGGTTCCGGGCTCGAGCCTGGTTGACGCGCCTCAGCGACTGCTGCCCACAGATCGGTGGCGGTGACCGGGCCGGCGAAACCGGCGCGCACCACGCCGTCGCTGTCCACGATTGCCACCATCGGCACCGCCTGAATGTCGTACTTCTTGTGCAGCGCCTTCGACCCCCCGAACTCGATGTCGAGGACCGTCACCTCCGGCGACGACAGCACCTTGGCCTTGCGGACCACATCGGCACATGTCGTGCACGTGGCCGAGGAGAACACCACCACCAGCCACGGCGTCGGCGCGTCGAAGTCGGCACGATCCAGTTGCGGTGGGACCACCACATTGGGCTGCGTCGGCGCTTGCACCACCTGGCGTCGTCGCAACACCAACCCCACGACAACAGCCGCCGCGACCACAGCGACCGCAATCAGGAACTGTTGCATCACAGGCCCTCGTCAGCCCGGCAGTGCCAGTGACCCGGAGCGACCACGCAGGTCGCCACCGCGAGGCAGTAGGCGCTCGACGACGATCGGCTGTGTGCCGACCACGATCAGCGGATGACCCAGCGCGGCAGCCTGGTCGGGGATCGCAATGGTGATGACCCCATTGGCCGGCACCGGCACCGCTTCCAGGCCTGGCAGGTCGACCTCTCCACCGGGCCCGAGTGCTTTGACGGCAACCGTGGCATCAGTGAACGAGACGTTGAGGATCACCAGCACGTTGTCGACGGCCAGATCGGTGCCGATGGCCATGCTCCAGCGGAAGTAGCCGGGCTCGGCAAAGTACTGCTCGACACCGCGCACCACGGTCGTGACGAAGCCCTCGCCGGCCTGGCGGGTGATGGCCCGCTCGATGACGACCGGGGTACCCGTGAGTGACGAGAACTGGGCGCCGTGACGCCCCTCGGGCAGCCCAGCTACATCCTTGATGTTCAGCGATGCGACCTGGCCGGGGGGAACCGTGATGGCGTCCACGTCGTTGCCGAACGTGTCGCTGTTGACACCGAGGAAGATGGGCTGCACGGTCGCCGCTTGCGTTCCCGGGTTGTAGATGCTGTACCGCTCGAAGTTGCCGCTGTTCTCGCCATCGGCAAACCACCAGTCGGTCGAGCCCGCCGGCGAACCCAGGCTCATCGAGTAACCCTGGCGTTCACCGAGGTACTGCTGCGCCCGTCCGACCACGACTCGCCCACGAGATGCGACGATCGACATGCCCAACACGGTTTCATCCTTGAGGAAGAAGTCCTGGTTGACGACCAACACGGAGTGGCCCGACACCGGAACGCCCAGGAGGCGCTGCGAGGTTGTGGTGCCGCCTTGATTGCCGAACGCGAAGTCGACGATGGCCTGGTCCGGGAAGGGATTGGTGATGACGATGTCTTCCTTGCTGTTGCCCAGCGTGTAGTTGTCGGCGAAGTACCAGTTGGCCGAGGTGCTGTTGGAGCATGGGCTGACCGCGCTGCCATCGGGATGGTCGGCCTGCTGCTCGACGAAGCCTCCCCCGCCGGTGATCTCCACCATCGCCGACAGGTAGGTGCCCGCAGACTGCACCGTGGTGAGATCGACCACGAACGTGTCGCGGGCAGGCACTTCGAAACGTTGCTCGACCGGCTCGGTGCCGGCGACGTCGTTGAACACGGTGAGCTGCCCCGACAACGGCGCATCCGATGAATTGGCAACGGTGACCGAACCCCCCCGCCCGGTGCCGCCGGTGGGAACTCCAGGGCAGAACCACGTGGAGTTGATGAAGCCCTGATGCGGCACGAACGGCATCGAGGGCGCACCCAGGGCGGCGAACGTCGGCAGTGTCGGCGCCGGCGGATCGCTGCGGGTCACGTCGATCAGCAGCAGAATCGGCAGCACGATCACTGTCAGGATGGCCATGAGTCGCCGGTTCATGACACGTCTCCGTCGCCTGCGCTCCACGGCAGGTCGTCGACATCGACATCGACGAGCGGTGCCGTGAGATCGGCAACGGGTGTCGTGTCGGCGACACGGGCCGTCTGGCGACGGCGCTGACGCAGCCGAGCCAGGCTGACATGACTGGCTGCCAGCCCGAGTGCGATCCAGATCAGGACCTGCAGGCCGAGCCACGCTGAATGCGAAAATGGAGTTTCGTACGACAGCGTCGCGTTGCCTGCAGTTGGTACATCGAAGGCAAGGGTGGAACCGAACGCTCGGCGGGCGCGAACCGTCGTGCCATCGACGCTCAGCGACCAATTGCTGTCGAACGGAACGGCCACGTGCAAGGTGCCGGCGGTGACAGCGCCGGTGAAGTTGCCGATGTCAGGACCACCGATGCCGAAGGGAACCGACCCGCGCAGGTCGGCACTGGCCATCGCCTCGCCACCTGCCTCCTGACTGTCGGCGGCACCCTCGGCCGAGAGCATCGATCGCGTGGGCGTGTACGCCGTGTTCTCATAGATCAAATAGTTCGGCGGCCGGGTCAGCGGGGCGGCGAGATCGAGTTGATCCTCGAGCACATCCACCAAGCCCAGAGGCGTGGGCAACGGATGGCCGACAGTCCCATGAGCGCCATCCGCCAACGGCACGATCACGTAACGGATGCCGTATTGCGCCAGCAACCTGCCGCCGCGCAGCGTGACCCCGGCAGCCATCTGCCGCAGAGCAGTGGCGACCTCTGCTTCCACTGCGGTCGGTCGACCCGACCAGAAGCCGTTGATCGTCGGCGCCCCATCGTCGGTGAGCGCGTAGCCGACACCCGGCTGGTAGGTGTACGAGGCCACGGGAATCACCGCTGGGTCGCCGATCCACAGCACGCGGTAATCACCCTCGGGCGGATTGACCGGTAATTGGTTCAGCACCGACACCAGCGTGCGATCGGGTGTGCCCCACCCTCCGTCGGTCACTGCAAACGCGCCAGGAATGACACCGACCACCACACCCGCCGCTGCCAGGAGACCAAGGGGCTGACGCCAGCCGAACGACCCGCCCAGCACGTCGTCCTGAAAGGCTGCCGCAAGGCATGCTGCAGCCAGGGCGACCCCGATGGCCACGGGCACCAGGAGCACACCGGGCTCCGGCATCCGTACGGGCAGCGCCGCTCGATCATCGAGAAGGGCCAGGCCGCCGAAACCGAACACCAGCGCAGCAGCACGAATCGCCCAGGTGAACCGCCACGCACGGGCCACCAGCGGTGCAATCACAACCGGAAGGAAGAGCAACGTCGCGACCACACCCAAGCCGCCGCTGTCCGCCAGGAACCGCGCCAGTTCAGCAATTCCCAACGACCGCGCCGACGAGAGGGGGACGCCCACTATCGACGTCCACCCGTCGCTGCCGGTGAGCGACATCGCCCACGGAAGATTGGCGATCAGCGCCACCACCGCTGCGCCCAGCGCCACACCCGCCAGCTTCGCCGCCGCCAACGGCGAACCGCCGCACAGGACGGTTGCGGCACCGACGAACACACCGACCAGCACCAACAGGAGCGCGAACGAGGGAGCAAACGCAACCACCACTGCGGTCAGCAATGTCAGTTGAGCAGCCCACCGCAGTTGCTTACGACCCGGCACCACCACGGAACGCTCGACAGCTTCGTCGTGGCGGCTTCCCGCCGTATCCATGCCGGCGATCCGGCGAAGATGGTGCAGCGCCCACGGAGCGGCTGCGAAACAGGCCAACGCCGCCCAGCGACCATTGGCCAACAACTGCGACGGCAGTGGCACGGCGGCGTAGACGACGAGGGCAGCAATGCGAGCGCGGGCCGTGGGGAACAGCGATGCCAGCCGCCACATGCCCATGTAGCCCGCGAACAGCAAGCCGACGACCAGCAGCGTGTGCAGCAACGCCATGTGGAACAGCGTGCCGACGCTGCCGATGACCAGCAGACCAACACCCGTGGGGCTGGCCGTCGTGCTGCCCAACCCGTGACCGGACCAACCCGACAGATACTCGGAGAACATGGCCCGCGGGCTGGAAGGGAACGCGAGAAACTCCCCGAAACGGGGTACGCCGTCGGTGATCAACTGACGGCTGCCGAACAACGCCAGCAGGCTGATTGCAATCCACGCCATTGCGGGTGCCGAGCCGGCGGTCTGTCGCCAGCGGCGCTCGGTCGTGGAGTCGGGGTCGACCTGGCGGCTGTCACGTGACCGCATGTAGCTGGTCAGGCGAGCACTGCCGCGGACTTGTAGTCCGGCTACTTCCGAGTCCGGAACTTCCCTCAGCTTGACCAGCGACCGGCGACGGGCGAAGTAGCTGGGTGTACGCGGCACCATTCCCACAAGGGATGACAGCAACGCACCCACCTGACGAAAGCGACCGGTGAGGATGCCGACGACCGCTTCCGCGACCGTGGCCAGCACCAACTGCAATGACACCAGCGGCAATCGACTGGCGCCGGTGAGCGTGGCCACCGTTCGCATTCGGTTGCGGGCGATCAGCGACGCATGGCGAAGGTCGGGTCGACGTACGGCAAGCTGCTCGACGTGGCGCGCACGAGCGGCCGGCACCACGATGACCCTGGCGCCGCCAAGGTGAGCGCGCCAGCACAGGTCGATGTCGTCGCCGTGATACTCGATGGTCGGGTCGAAACCGCCGATGGCCCGAAACAGGTCGGCGCGGACGAGCAGACACGCGGACGGAACGGCGAACGTGTCGCGCACCGCATCGTGCTGCTCCTGGTCGACTTCGCCGGGCTCGACGATGGGGTCGACCTCACCGAATCGATCAACGCCAAGACCGACGTGCTGCAACACGGTCGGATCATCCCAGCTGACCAGCTTCGGGCCGACCACGCCTGCGTTCGACCGGTACAACTCCTCCACCAGCAGCCGAATCGCACCCTGTTCGAGTGCCAGATCATCGTGCAGAAAGCAGAAGAAGCCGTTGTCACCCTCGACCAGCCGCAACACCTCGTTGGCGGCAGCTCCGAAGCCAGGATTGTTCTCCACGGCCCGCACGAAGGCGCTGGGTACCCGGTCGCGGATGCGAGCCGGCAGATCGCCCGGCTCACCCACCACCAGAAAGAGGTTCTTGAGGTTGCCGTAATCTTGCGCCGCCAGGGCAGCGAGCGCCTCGTCGAACCATGGCCCGGGTTGGTGGACAACCATGACAGCCACAACGGGCGGGGCGAGCGTTGCGTTGGGTTCCACGATCACACGAGGCTAGCGGCGACCATCACCTCCGCTCTGTCACCCTCAACCCGTGAAACTGCTTGCAAAAGTTAGCAGACTGCGGTATGGTGCTATCACACGTTCGGATCATCCGATCGAACGACTCCCCGTCTCCACCAGAAGGATTCCTCATGGCTCAGCTTGCGAAGTTCCCCACCGTCACGTTCCCCAGCTTCGACTTCTCCGGGCTCGACGCCAACAAGCTCGCAGGACTCGACGAGAAGCTCGTCGGCGCAGTCCGCGACGCCGCCTACGTCACCATCGGCTTCGGTGTGCTCGCCTTCCAGCAGGCCCAGGTCCGCCGCCGCGAGGTCGTCCAGAACTTGGCCGACCGCTTCGGCACCAGCAAGGGTCAGATGGACGACATGCTCAAGTCCGTCGAGGCGCAGATCGCGCGATTCGATGCGCGTTTCGACGCGCTCGATGCCAAGCTCGACACCGCTGTCGTGAAGATCGAAGAGCGTCTGCCCGAGCAGGCCGCCGCTTTCGTCGGCCAGGCCCACGATCTGGCCAAGGCCGCACGCAAGCAAGTGCGTGGCCTCATCCGCACCGCCGCCTGATCTCGGGCGACACCACCAAGAGACCCCCGCAGGGCGCCGACGGCAACGTCGGCGCCCTGTCGCATGTATCGGGGTACGAGTTACGCGAAGTAGCCGCTGACGTCGACGAGGATGTGCATCGGTGCGCTCGTCAGGATGCACCATCGACCGAGATCGTCATCTGCGCCGATGACTGTCGAGGCCGCATTGACCGAACCCCATATCTGCACCATCGAGACCTGCGGCACCACGCTCTGGCACGGGTGCACGGTCAGATACCCCGCAGCGGTCGGCCCGACGGCGGTCACCTCGGCAACGATGGCGCGCACCGCTGCAGCCGCGGGCAGGCCGTTGGCGCCGGCGAGAGCGAACGAGCGATCGATCATGGGCGAGAAGGCACCGGACAGCCCGATGCCGTTGCGCGTATCCAATGCCCTCACGGGGGTCAGCGCGTGGAACTCGGTCGTTGCCCCTGTGCCGTACCAACCACTGAGATCGACGAGGATGTGCATCGACGCACTCACATAGACACACACAGTGCCGGCAGCGCTGAGCGCCACCTCCACGTGGTTGGCAATGTTCGCGGACGCGGCAACGTTGAGCGAGCTCACCACCGGCATCGACGGTGAGCACGGGAAGACGGTCACGAAACCGGCACCACCGGGATCGACGGCCTGCACACTGAGGGCCACGCCCGTGGCACCGGCCGGCACCCCCGCGAGCGGTCCGAGGGGGATGGTCACAATGGCACCTGCGGCCAGGCGGGGCCCCGCGGTACGGGAGTCGAAGGCGCGAGTGGGTGCCATCGGCTCGAACTTCTGGCCCGCTGTCGGCGAGTAGGCGCCGAAGAGATCGACCAGTAGGTGCGTCACCGTCGAGGTGTAGACGCAGAACGTTCCGTCCGCACCGAGCGGCACCACCGTCGAGCCAGCAATCGTGCGTTGGGCAACGGCCTGGACGACCGACGCAACCGGGCGATCGACGCCACACGGATACGCAGTGAGGAAACCCGAGGCCGGTGACCCGACCGCTGTGAGGTTGACCGCCACCGCGGTCACGGATGCATCGAGGCCAGGGTCGACCACCAAGGTGCAGCCTGCGTCGATCGGGCGCAGTGCGGTTCCGATGCCATTGCGGGTGTCGACGAGCCGGACCGGTGCGAACGACGTGAAGCGAGCGGCGGCGGCAGGCGGTTGCACAGACCCGAGCGGCGGTGCGTTGCGACCGAAACAGGGGTCGACCGGGATGGAGCCACGGACGTTGAACCAGTCGCTCTTGAGTCCGAACGCGCTGCGGAATTTGTCACCCGTGATCGTGACCTTGCCCGCCGAGCCAGTGAGCTCGACCGTATCGACGCGGCCACCCCAATCGCCCAAGCCGTTGCGGGTCAGCACGGTCATGCCGACAAATGTGCCGATGGCGGGATACTTGGCGGCGAACGTTGCGCCCTGGATGGTCACCGTCCAGTTGTAGGCAGGGTTCAGCGCGGTCGAGTCACCCTCATCGATCACGGCCGGGAAGGGCAGCAGCGACGATGGGTCGGTCGGCCCGGGCTTCGTCCAGCCGCCCGAGGAAGCAGCGAACATGGTGAGCGCCATACGACCGCCGGCCAGCCGGCGCACGGCACCGGCAGTGGCCAACACCGCGGCGTCGGTTGCAGGGTGCTCCACCGCGGTGTAGGTGGTCGATTGTGTGGACGGACGCGAGGCAGCGCCGAGGTAGTACTGACAGGTCAGGTCACAGGTCCTGGCGTAGGTGTAGCGATTCTCCGCCAGGCCGTAACTGCGGGCGGCGACCGCCTGGGCCTGCAATGCCTGTGCGCCACGCCCGCCGCCGGCGATGGCCCAGCCCGGTGACACCTCCTTCGCGACGACGGCGCGCAGGTACTGCTCGATCGGAAGCTCGTTGACGGTTCGGTTCTCGCCGATGCTGCCGTTCACGGCACGAATCAGTCCGCGGTAGGAACGCACCACGCCACCCGGCTCGCACACCGCGGCCAACTCGGACAGCTCTGTCGTTGCGGGATCCGCCTCGGGACGAATGTTGACCTGCGTGGCAACCGCTGGCGCGACCAGCGTCCAGCCCGTGTCGACGGGGTCACCGTCCAACGACGGGCACACCTGCGCGTCGCTGCGGGCCCACACCGCATAGACGGACGGCGACACCTCCCGCGCCAGCACCGACTTCCACGGCCCGCCGTCCACACCGTCGACGAGCAAGCCGCCGTTCTGGGTGACCACCGCAGTTTGTAGGTCGTCCAGCTTCGAGAGCTTGACGGCGATGGTGGTGTCGGGCGGCACCGTGCCGGCAACCGTGTTGCCGTAGTAGTGCTCCAGGATCTGGGTCGCGCTCCAGCCGTGGTCCACGGCGTAGCCGTAGGCACCCCACTGGCTCAGGCCGTACCCGTGACCGTTGCCGTGCCCATCGAGCGTGATCTCGACGCCGGCAAGTGCCTGTGGAGGCCGACCAACGGCGACAACAGCGACCTGCGCAACGAGCGCGAGAAAGACGAGGAGACTGCGGCGCACCCTGAGGTATCGGCGACGACGGCCGAGGTCTTGAGGCCACGCGGCCAGGTGCATCGCCATCTGCCCAGTCTGCCGGGTAGTCTCGTTGACCTGGTGGCACCCTCAGACGAACAGTCCTCAACCTCTCGCGTGCCCCTTCCCGAAGGCACCATCCCCGTTGGTATCGGGTTGTTGGTGGCCGGGTTGGCGAGCTTTGCGTTCCTGCGAGTCGGCAAGAATGCCTTGGGCAGCGACGAAGCGTTCAGCCCCGTGCTCTCCCTGTGGTTCGCCACATTCGCGCTGGCTCCCGGCTTCTTCCTGCCCCTCGAGCAGGAGCTGGGCCGTGCGATTTCGGCACGGCGAGCGCTTGGCCAGGGGGCACGGCCGGTGGTGCGCAAGGTGGTGCTACTGGGCATCGCCCTGGCTGTCTCCGTCATCGCCATCATCCTCGCCACCAGTGCGTGGGTCACACACTCGTACTTCGGTGGCGATTGGGTGATGCTGGTTGCGCTGGTCATCGCCTTTGCCAGCTACGCACCCGTTCAACTGGCTCGCGGCATCGCCAGCGGCCACGGCCGATTCCGGGCCTACGCCATCGTGATGGGCGCCGACGGGGCCATACGCGTGCTGCTGTGCATCCTCCTGGCAGTCATCGGCATCAAGACGGTGGGGCCGTACGGCATGGCCGTTGCCGTCGCCCCACTGGCCGGTTTCTTCTACGTGTACGCCCGTGGACAATTGCGCGCCGAGGACGGCCCGCCGGCGACCTGGCACGAGGTCACCCCCAACCTGGGTTGGCTGTTGTTGGGCTCCGTGTTCGCTGCCGGTCTGGTCAACGCCGGGCCTGTCGCAGCGAACCTGATGGCCGACGGCAACGAGAAGGAACTCGTCACCCAGTTCGGGTATGCGGTGCTGTTATCTCGAATCCCGCTGTTCCTCTTCCAGGCCGTCCAGGCCGCGCTACTACCCCGACTGGCCCGCCTCGCCGCCCGCCACGAGTTCGACGAGTTCCGCAGCGGGTTCAAGAAGCTGATGATCATCGTTCTGGTGGTCGGGCTCGCCGGAGTCGCGGGCAGCTTCGTCATCGGCCCGTTCATCATCGAAAAGATGTATGCGGTCGACATCAGCAGCCGGACCCTGGCGATGCTGGCACTGGGCAGCGCTGCCTACATGTTCGCGTTGGCGTTGGCACAGGCAGTCATCGCACTCAACGGCCACGCGCTGGTGGGTGTCGGCTGGGGTCTGGGGATGGTGGCCTTCGTGCTCGTCACCTGGCTGAGCAGCAACGACCTGTTCCGCCGCATCGAATACGGGCTGGTCGCATCATCGGTGGCTGCGCTGATTGCCTTCGCAATTGCGCTGCGCCACAAGCTGAGCGTCGGCTCGGTGCCGACGAACGAGTCCGTGATGGAAGCCATCATGGACATGCCGTTCGAGAGCTGAGATTCAGCGAACCTTGGCGCCTTCGATGACCAGATCGTTGGCAACCATCATCTTGATCAGCTCGGGGAACTGCACTTCGGGCTCCCACCCAAGCTTCTCGCGCGCCTTGGTGGGGTCACCGATCAGCAGGTCGACCTCTGCCGGGCGGAAGAACTTCGGGTCCTGACGGACGTAGTTCTGCCAGTCCTCGATGCCGACCTCCGCAAATGCGAGACGAACGAGATCCTCGATGCTGTACGCCTTGCCGGTGGCAACGACGTAATCGTCGGGAGCGTCCTGCTGCAACATCTTCCACATCGCCTTGACGTAGTCGCCGGCGAAGCCCCAGTCGCGCTTGCTGTCCAGATTGCCCAGGACGATCTCCTGCTGAAGGCCGAGGTGAATGCGAGCGACCGAGTTGGTGACCTTGCGCGTCACGAACTCCAGCCCACGACGGGGGCCTTCGTGATTGAACAGAATGCCGCTGCACGCGAACATGTCGTAGCTCTCGCGGTAGTTGACCACGATGTCGTGACCGAACACCTTGGCGCAGCCGTAGGGCGAGCGGGGGTGGAACGGCGTCTTCTCGGTCTGGGGTGTCTCGCGGACCTTCCCGAACATCTCGCTACTACTGGCCTGGTAGAAGCGGATGGGATTGTTCTGCGCGCCGCCGACCATTCGGATGGCTTCCAGCATGCGCAGCACACCGAGGCCGGTGATGTTGGCGGTGAGCTCGGCCTGGTTGAAGCTGAGCGCGACGAATGAGATGGCACCGAGGTTGTACACCTCGTCGGGCTGGCTGAACTCCAGCGCCTTGACCAGCGACGGAAGGTCAGCCAGGTCGCCCGGAACCGGCTCGACGTACGGAAACTCGTCGCGCATCTGCACCATGCGCGGGTTGTTCTGGCCCTTGACCATACCGAACACTTCATAGCCCTTGCCGTGCAGGAACTCTGCGAGGTGTTGGCCGTCCTGGCCGGTGATTCCGGTGATGAATGCACGAGGCATGGTCGATCAATTCTTTTCGTCGAGGCGGGCCGCTGATGGTCGCTGAAGTCTAGGGCAGCAACTCGGATTAGCCTGCGACCGACATGGCAGCGCTACGCATTGGGTTCGATACCAGCCCGTTGTACGGGCCCAGGACCGGCATCGGCTTCGCGGTCGAAGCGCTGCGCGGTGCGCTCCAGCAGTGCGACGACGTGGAGATCATCGACTACCTGCTGTCGGCTCGGGCTCGGCCCGACGCATCCGTCCGGCGGCTTCCACTTCCTGCCGTGATCGCCCACCAATGTTGGTCCCTCACCGACCATCCGCGAGTGGATCGCTGGCTGCGCGATGTGGATGTGGTGCACGGCACCAACTACGTCGTACCTCCCAGCAGCCTCCCCCGTCTGGTCTCGGTGTACGACTGCTGGTTCCTGCGCCACCCTGACCACGCCGCGCCGGCAGTCCGGCGCGCGGGCCGGGTGCTGCGCCGCGCCGTCGACAGCGGCGCGGTGGTTCACACCAGCTCGCACGCCACCGAAGCCGCCGTGCGTGAACTGATGCCCGACGCGGTCGTTCACACAGTGCACCTGGCGGCACTTCCACTGTCCGCTCCCCCGCCTGTCTCCCCGATTCCTCAGCTCGTCGACCGACCGTTCATCGTGGCCATCGGCACGCTCGAGCGCCGCAAGAACCTGCCCCGTCTGATCGCCGCCTTCGGCGTTCTGGCCGTCGACGAGCCAGACCTGCGGCTGGTCATTGCGGGCGGCGACGGCGATGACCGCGACGCCATCACGACTGCGGTCGAAGCGCTCGGCCCGAATGTCGATCGGGTGCTGTTCACCGGACGCATCGACGATGCCACCAAGTCGTGGCTACTGCATCACGCACGCGTGCTGGCCTACCCATCACTCGACGAGGGTTTCGGCTTCCCTCTCCTGGATGCGATGCAAGCGGGCACACCGATCGTGGCCAGCAACGCCGGATCCATCCCTGAAGTGGCCGGGCACGCGGCATTGCTGTCACCGCCCAACGACATGACGGCGCTGGCTGAGAACCTGCACACGGCACTCACCTCTCCGTCGGTCCGCGCCCACCTGGTCGCCGCCGGTCACCAGCAGCGCAACCAGTTCTCCTGGGATCGTTGTGCGACCGAAATGGCCCAGCTGTACCGTCGCGTGGCGTCTGGCGACAGCGCGAACAATCAGGAGCAGGTATGACAACGGTCAGCGTGGTGTGTGGCGGCGTTGGCGCCGCACGGTTTCTGCGGGCACTCGCCGGCGTCCACCCTGCGGAGGCGACCATCGGCGTGGTGAACACCGGCGACGACACGGTGATGCACGGCCTGTCCATCTCGCCCGACATCGACACCATCACCTACACGTTGGCCGGCGCCATCGACCCCGATCGAGGTTGGGGATTGCGCGATGAGACCTGGCGAGCGATGGAAGCCCTCGGACGGTTCGTAGCTGTCCGCCCCAGCGGTTCGAGTGCTGCTCCGACCTGGTTCAACCTGGGCGATCAGGATCTGGCGACTCACTTCTATCGCACTGCTCGATTGCGAGAAGGTGCCACGCTCACCGAGGTCACCGCCGAGATCGCTACCGCCTGGGGTGTGCCGCAGCAGTTGGTGCCGATGAGCGACAACCGCGTCACCACGATGGTGACGTTGCGCGACGAACACATCGAGGTGCCGTTCCAGGAGTACTTCGTCCAGCGTCAGCACTCAGTCCCGGTCACGGCCGTTCGTTTCGACGGAGCGAACCAGGCATCGCTCACGGTGGCGGCGATGGCCGCGTTCCGCGACAGCGAAGTCGTGGTGATCGCGCCCTCGAATCCGTTGGTGTCCATCGCTCCGATCCGCGCACTCCACGGTGTGGATGCGGTCCTGGCAGCTCGCCGTGATTCCGTGGTTGCCATTTCCCCGATCGTGGGTGGGGCAGCGCTGAAGGGCCCGGCCGACCGAATGCTGGAGGAGCTCGGGCACGAGGCGTCGGTCGTCGGCGTTGCGCGGTTGTACGCCGACATCGCGGCAACCCTGGTCATCGACCCGGTCGACGCCCACCTGGTCGCCGCGATCGAACACGCCGGTATGCGGGTCGTGGTCACCCCCAGCGTGATGAGCACCGCCGACATCGGCCACGAGCTGGCCCGTCAAACCCTCGATGCTGCCCGCTGACGCGGGGCCCTCCACCCTTCAGCGGCCGACGCCGCGCAGACCGATGCCGAGTTCGGTCCAGGGGGCCCACGCGAGGTGAATGCGAGCTCGGGTCGGGGCGACTGCAAATCGGGAGATGTCGTGTTGACGGCGCGGTGAAGGCGCTGGTTGGCGACCGTCAGGGCCGGCCATCAACGTCCACAGATCGCGAATAGACGTGGCAATACCGGTGCCGACGTTGATGACGAGACCGCTGCCCTTGACCGCCGCCCGCACCAGCGCGTCGACAGCATCATCGATGTACACGAAATCCCGCGACTGGCGGCCGTCACCGTGCAGGTGCGGCGTGCTTCCCTCGCGTAGCGCGTGGTCGAAGGCAGCCACCACCCCCGCGTCGGGGCGCTGACGTGGGCCGTAGACGTTGGTCAAGGCCAGCGCAGTGAACTCGACGGCGTGCTCCTCGCGGTAGACCGTCAGCAGCTCGGCAAGAGTACGAGTGACCACACCGTGCACGCCAACAGGGCTCCAGGGCTGACTCTCCTTGATCGGCTGATCCTTGCTGGGCACGTCGCCGTACAGCGTGACTGCCGACAGGGCCATCACGATCTTGACGTCGCCACGAACGCGGGCTGCCTCCAACACCGCAAGAGTCGTACGCATCGCATCGCCGGCACATTGCTCGGCGGGCACGCCCGGTGGCAGCACGCCGAGGTGGTAGACGACCTCCGGGTTGCGCATGGAAACCAGTGCCTGGAACGCCTCGGCCCCTGCATCGAGCGTATGAATCTTCAACTCGCCGCCGAGCGAGCGGGCGTTGGCAAGGTTGGCGAGCGAGCCGGTCGACAGCAGGTCAACGATGTCGACGGTGTGTCCCTCTGCCAGCAGGCGCTCCGCGAGGTGCGAGCCGATGAAGCCGGCTCCACCCACGATGAGCACGTTCACGCGCTGGATGGACCCGCGTTGGGGTCTGGGCGACGTTCGTCGCTCACCTGCTCACCAGCAGCAACGACGGCATCGGCCCCCAACACACAGTTGTGCACCACTGCACCCATACCAACGCGACCCATGACCACGGAGTCTGTCACGACGGCCCCGCGCGCGATGACGGCGCCGGGGAGCACCACTGAGCGGGTGATGGTGGCGGCCTCGACGACGGCGTCGGCTGCAATGACGGACTGCTGAATGGTTGCGTCAGCATCCACCGTTGCATCGTCATGCACACCCTGACAGCGATCGTGTCGACGAACGCCCGCCAGAACATCGAGGTTGGCTCGCAGGTAGAGCTCCGGGTGACCGGTGTCGACCCAATAGTCGTCGGTCGCCATGGCGAACAAGCCATTGTCCTGGGCAATCGCCGGGAACGTTGCTCGCTCGATCGACACTTTGCGGCCGAGCGGGATCCGCTGCAGCACCGACGGTTCCAGCACGTACGTACCCGCGTTGATGAGGTTGCTCGGAGCGGTGCCGGGAGCGGGCTTCTCGACGAATCGTTCGACGCGCCCCTCATCGTCCACTGCAACGACGCCGAACGCAGACGGATCGGGCACCCCGATGAGATGAATCGTCGCCTCGGCATCGTGCTCACGATGGAACGCGACCAACTGCGAGACGTCGAGGTCGGTCAGGATGTCGCCGTTGACCACGACGAACGTGTCATCGATGCCAGCAGCGTCGGCTGCGAATCGAATCGCCCCTGCCGTGTCGAGGGGCTCGGGTTCCACGGCGTACCGCAGCGCCACACCGGCACACTCGTTGTCAGGGAAGGCGGCCATGAACGGCTCGGGTTGGAAACCCAGGGCCAAGGTGACCTCGGTGATACCGCTACGGCCAAGACTGGTGATCAGCCGCTCGATGATGGGCACATGTCCGACCGGCAGCATTGGCTTTGGTATCGACAACGTGAGCGGACGCAGACGGGTACCGAACCCACCCACGAGCACGACCGCGCGCATCAGCCGCTGGTGGTGGTGGGAGCAACGGCCGTGGTGTCGGTCCCTGCCGTAGTGGTCTCGGTGTCGGCGACCACGGTGGTGGAGGGGGCGGTGTCGCCGACCACGGTGGTGGAGGGAATGTCATCGCCGACGCCGATGACGCCCAGCTCAGCGAGTTTGGCGGCCGAGTCGGGCTTGGCAATGTCGGCATCGCGGGGCACCACTGCGATGGCGAAGACCATGCCGTTGTTGCGGAAGCGCAGGTTACGGAAGTCGGTGACGTTGTCGAAGAACTGACCACTGGTGTAGTCGTTCCACACCCGAACCTTGAGCACGGCTTCTTTGCCTTCACACGACGTGCCCTTGAAGACGTCGCCGTCCTTGGTGTCCCACGAGCGAGGTTCTTCGGGCAACTGCGATGCGGGAAGCGTCAGTTTGGTGTCGGTGAGCGTGATGCCGTACACATCGAGGAAGACACCCAAACGAGCCCGACTACCGGTCGCCCCGCCGATCTGCGGGTGGTAGTGGATGATGCCGTCACGGTCGGTGCCGTTGGCGACCTTGCTCGGATCGCCGGTCGACGCGTCCTTCTCCAGCTCAGCAGCAGTGCCGGTGAGGTTGGGCAGCCATTCGTCGCACACCTTGATGCCGTACGCGATGGACCATGCGCTGTCGGGTTGTGGTGCACCCGTTTCGAAGCCGGGCTGAGAGATCTTGGCGTAGGCGACAAGGGCAACCATCGCGAGCACGGTGGCAACGACGATGGCAGGGAAAGTGGTGCCGCCGGAGAAGCGGACCCTCTTGCCTTTGCCTCGCGATGCGAGTTTGGCGACTTTGCGAGCGGACGATGACGTAGCCACGAGGGTGCGAGGTTATCTGCTGCGCGGAGCAAAAGTTGCTCAGCGGCGTCGTGAACCAAGCGATCTGATGAGCTGCTCGTACGCCACCGCCACCGCTCGGGGAGAGGCAGCACCGGTGACCCACGCACGGCCGGCCGATCCCATCTCTGCCGCAGCCCCAGGATCGGCGAGCAGTTCGCCCAGAGCGGCTCGGAACGCCAGTGGCTCATCGGGTGCGATTGCTACGCCCCCGCCGCTGGCCGCCAACATGCGCGGCACTTCCGTGCCAGGATCGATTGCGGCCAACACCGGCCGGCCGGCCGCCAGGATCGAGTACGTCTTGCTGGGCACGCTGACGCGACCGAGGCCGGCCTTCAACGGCACGAGGTGGATGTCGCCGGTCGCGAGCACCTCTGGCACGCGCTCTCTGGGCTGGTAACCGCTGAACCGGATGTTGGGCAATCCAGCAGCACGGGCCCCCAGCGTCGTTCGCGCGGCGCCGTCACCATTGATGACGAACGTGGCGTGTGGGAACTCGCGTGCCGCGTCGACGACCATCTCCAGCGATTGCGAGAAACCGACGTTGCCGGCATACAGGACGACCTGCTCGTCGCCGATGCCAAGCTCGGAGCGCAATCGCGTCATGCGGCTGGCGGGCCGGATGAACTCGGTATCGACGAAGTTGGGAATCACGTGCACCCGGTCGCGACTCTTGGGCTTCATCTTTGCCGCGACGTTGTCGCGTAGGTCGTCGCTGAGGACGGTCACCGCTGCTGCGCGGTTGTAGCTGACGCGCTCCAGCCAGCGCGCAACCGCAATGATGCGTCTGTTGGTGATGGCACCCGTCTCCACGGCAGCGTCAGGGAAGACGTCTTGGATGTTGAAGACGAGCGGGCCGCGCCGGACCAGATGCGTGACCCAGCCGGTGAGGCCCATGGTGAGCGGTGGCGACATGGCGATGACCGCGTCGACCCGACCACCGCGCAGCGAAGCCAAACCGGCGAGTGTGCTGAACCCAGCGAAGCCGATGGCGCGGCGCAAGAGATTGCGCTTGTCGCCGCCCGGAAAGGGGTTCACGCGCGTGATCGAACCCCACTCGGTCGTCTCGCGACGCCACGTTCGTACGGCCCAGCCGTCGTCGATGCGATGCTCGCGGTACCACGGCAGGGCAGTCACGACATGCAGCTCATGACCGAGCGCAGCCAGTTCCGTGACAATACGAGTGATGACCTCACCTGTTGGAGCTGTGTCAGGCGCAAAGTGCGGGCACAGCACCGCGATTCGCAGTGGGCGATCGTTCATGTGGACAGCGCTTTCTCGTAGACGGCCGCGAGCGCTGCCCCGCTGGCCGCCGAGGTGAAGTCCTGGGCGCGGATGTGGCCCGCCGCCACCAACTCGTCGCGGCGGGTGCGCGCCTCGTCCAACACATCGGCCCATCCATCGGTCGTGAGTGGACGCACCAGGCCGGCGTTGCCGACGATGTGCGGCATGCAGGTGGCATCGCTGCTGATCACAGGTGCACCGAGCACCATCGCCTCGATCAGCGGCGCACCGAAACCTTCGTATTGGCTCGGAAACACCATTGCGTCGGCCATGGCCAGCAACCCGTTGCGGTCTGCCGCCGACACCCGTCCGACGCGTCGAACTCGCGGATCGAGAGCGGCCGCGACCTCGGCTTCCGCCAACCCTTCGCCACCTGCGAGTACCAGCCGCAGATTGGGATCCGTCCAATGGGCACGCATCATTTCCAACAGGAAGCGGTGGTTCTTGTGCGGGTGCGTGACTGCTGGGTACACGATCACAGGGCCGTCACCCAACCGATACTTTTCGCGCAGTTCGCGTGCCGACGTGACCTCGTCGACGAGACCCGGCTCGATGCCATGGGGCACTACTGCAACGCGTTCATCAGGAATGCCGTAGGCGCGGACCACCGCACCGCGCACATACTCGCTGGGCACTGCCACCATTGCCGCACGTCGCGCCGAGGGCGGGATGATGGCGGACAGGTAGGCGCGCTTGACAGGCGAGAAGTACTGCGGATACGTGCGGAACTGCAGGTCATGGATGCTGAGCACGTATGGCCGACGGGCACCGATGGGCGCTGTGCCACCCCCATGGTGCACGAGCGACACGTTGGCACTGTGGCCGCGCAACCAGGTGATCTCGCCAGCTATCCGGCGCAGGCGGCGGGTGCTTTCGAATGCCGGCTCGATCACATCTGCCACCGCGCTCAGCTCTGGGTGCGCGACACCCAGGCCCTGTGCAGCTGCGACTGTCGGACGCCACCGGGGCTCGGGCAGCTCAGCGAGCCCCAGCAGTTGGCGTACGAGGTATTCCTCGGAGCCTCCAACCTTGCCCGGCACGCACCACAGCATGTTGACCAGCACACTGGGCAGGCTCAACCGGCCAGCTCCCGGTAGGCGGCCGCCGTCAAGCTGGCCGATGTTGCCCAGCTGCGCCGCTGGACGCGAGCCAGGCCCTTCGCCGCGAGTTCCGAGTGGCGACGCAGCGCTTCGTCGACTCCGCGGGCGATGTCGTGCGGGTCCCGCGGGTCGACGAGCACCGCCGCGTCGCCGGCTGTCTCCTCCGTCGCCGTGCCGCGACTGGTGACCACCGGCGTGCCCTGCGCCATTGCCTCCAGCACCGGCAGTCCATAGCCCTCACGCTCGCTGGGATAGCAGAAGACGGACGCACCGCCGTACAGACCCGACAGGTCGTCGCTCGCAACGAACCCCAAGAACCGCACCCGATCGCTTTCGCTGACACCGATGTCGCCCCACCCGTCGGCGCCGGCCACGACCAGCAGCGGTGGCTCGGGAAGGTGAGCCAGGGCGGCGACAAGGCCCTTCAAGTTCTTCCGCGGCTCGACGGTGCCGACGAACAGCAGGTAGTCGTCAGGCAGGCCGTAGCGCTGCCTGACTCGAGCAACTTCGGCATCATCGGCTCGCTCGGCCTCGACCCCCAGCGGCACCAACCGCAACCGCTCGCCATCGATCCCGGCGGCGACGCAATCGTCCATCGTGGCCTGGCTACAGCACAACACGAGATCGGCCCGGCGCTTGATGATGTCGAGGCTGCGCCTGAACACGCGCACGCCATGGCGCGTGAACTGGCTGGGGTCGTACAGGAACGCGAGATCGTGCAGGGTGACCACCAGCTTGGCCTTGGTAGGGCAAGGGATCAGCGTGGTCGCGTGGGCAATGTCAACTCTGCCCGTGGCCATCTCCACATTCGGCCAACCGCCGTACAGCCACGACTCGTACAGCAACGGGGCAGCGATGGGAAGGTGCGCAACGGGAATGGTGGGCGCCCACGGATCGGGAGGCAGGTGGCGGTGACGGCCGGCGACACCGACAAGTCGTACGTCGTTGTGCGGCCCCAGCGCCTCCGCAATGCGCAGAGCTGCAACACCGGTGCCACCGGGGATGCGATGCCAACATTGCTCGAGGGTGTAGGCGACTCGCACGCACCCCATCATGCCCCGGCCCGTCGTAGCATCGTGGTCATGACAGGTTTTTGGAATGGGCGTCGGGTCGTTGTCACTGGAGGCGCTGGATTCCTGGGCAGAGTTGTGGTCGACAAGCTACGGGCTCTCGGCGCAGAGGTCGCCGTGCCGCGCAGCGCAGACTACGACCTCACGCGCCCTGGTGTCGCCGAGCGGCTACTGGCCGACACGACGCCGTCGCACATCGTCCATCTGGCCGCCCGCGTCGGCGGCATCGGGTACAACCAGGTGGCACCTGCCCCGCTGTATCTCGACAACTTGATGATGGGCACCAACGTCATCGAGGCGGCTCGCCTCGCCCCGTCCGTGGAAAAGACGGTGTTGTTGGGCACGGTCTGCTCATACCCGAAGTTCACCCCCGTTCCATTCCGCGAGGAGAGCCTGTGGGACGGGTACCCGGAAGAGACAAATGCTCCGTACGGCATTGCCAAGAAGGCGCAACTCATTCACGCGCAGGTCAACAACCAGCAGTACGGGCAGCGGTTCGCCTATCTCATCCCTACCAACCTGTACGGGCCCGGCGACAAGTTCCACCCGTCGGTCAGTCACGTCATTCCAGCACGTATCAAGCGCTGCGTGGAGGCAGTCGAGCACGGTGAGCACAAGCTGGATGTCTGGGGCACCGGCACGGCCAGCCGCGAGTACCTCTACGTGGAGGATGCTGCCGAAGCAATCGTGATCGCGGCAGAGCGCTACGACGGGACCGAGCCGATCAACCTCGGCACCAACCGCGAGATCACCATCCGCGAGACGGTGGAGACGATCGCAGCGATGGTCGGCTACGAGGGAGAACTGGTGTGGGACCCGACCAAGCCCGACGGCCAACCGCGTCGCCGGGTCGACCCGGGCCGCGCCGAAGCCCTGCTCGGGTGGCATGCCCAGATGCCGTTCGAGGAAGGCCTGCAGCGCACCATCGACTGGTACCTCGCCAACCGCGAGGAAGCCGAACGCGAACCGTGACCACCGTTGGCGACTTCGATGGGAGTCGTCGAGCGCAGATTGCGTACGTCGGTGGCACGGGGCTGGTCGCCCTCGTTGTGTTGCTCGTGATCGCCCGGCGTTCACTTCCTGTCGACTTTTACTTCGATGAGATGTGGCGATACGACATGGTTCGCGACGCAAGCCCGAGGGCACGCTCGCTGCTGCACGACACGCCCATTCCGCCGGGCTGGTTGTACGGCATGCACTATCTGCTGGCCCCCTTTCCAGCAAGTCGCTCGCTCGCCCGCGCCGCGGCCCTCGTACCGTCCGCACTTGGGTTGGCGTTGCTCGCGATTGCCTGCGCATGGCAGCACAGCGTGTGGGCGTCGTGCGGTCTGACGCCCGATTGATCGCTGCGTTGAGTGTGTGGGCCGCGTGTTGCATTCCCGCCCTCGCCGCCGTCAGCGTGTACTTCAACAACTACGGAGTCGAACTGCTGGGCGGCAGCCTTCTGATCTGGGCAGCCTCCCGCGTGCAACTGCGCGGATCACCGCCGACGTTGCTCCTGACCCTCGGCGTGGTGCTGCCACTGTTCACCCAGGGCGCTCTGCTGATGGTGCCAGCCATCGTTGTGCTGTGGCGCCGAGGCCACATCACACTCAGTTTGCACGCAGTAGCCCTCTGGTGCGCCGCCGCTACCACCACGGCGGGCACCGCATGGGCGTTCTTCTACCGACCGCTGAAGTCCGGCAACCTCGTCAACTACTGGAGCAATGAGCGGTTCGGTGAGGGTGGCGCGGGTTCCTTCATCGCTCACTTCTGGCACCAGTTCACCAGCGCATTCGTGCCCTCCCGTGACCAGTCGGTCGGCGCGCTGGCCATCATCGCCACCGTTGTGGCGCTGCTCCTTGGGGTCGCCGTCATGGCACGTGGCTGCTGGTCCTTCCTCGCGTTCGTGGCCGTCGGGCAGCTGGGGGCAATCGTCGCGAGCATGGTTGTTGCCTGGCCGTCGACGCCGGTGCGCGTCAATCTCGCGTTCCTCGCGCCGGCAGCCACCCTGATTCCATTCGGGGCACTGATGCTGCTGTGGCGCGCGTTGCGTGTTCGTGCGGCTGCCCGTTTCGTCACGCCCGTCGTGATGGTCGCCGCCTCCGCGCTGGCACTCCCCCTCACGTGGCCCACCAGCGTCAGCGTGAACGCCACCGCGACAACGACGTTCGCCCGCGGCCTCACGGATGAATTGCGGGTTGTGGCCAACCTCAGTGGCTCGCGGGTCATCGTGGTGAGCTACCACCCGATGACTCACTGGTACGTCGACGACGTCTTTCGACACGATCCGCCGCACCCGATGGAGGTCACTCTCCTACGCGACGGCCCCGATGGGCTGCTGTACACCGAGCTCGATCGTCTGGTCGGCGACGTTTTACAGCCCGGCTCAGAGGTCTGGTGCATCGTCCCCTATGAAGTCGGCCTCGACGCTACCGCGAAGGCCTGCAACCTGCAGCTGCCGACGCTGAGCGAGTTCTACCGGGAACGAATGGGGCGAGCACTTGTTGTTGGCTTCCGGTCAGCGCCATAGACCTTGAAATTCGACTAGCTTTTTCACATGCGCACACAGTTGCCTCCTGCCTCACTTGCTCGTGATGCTCGCTTCCACCGGATCACGACTGCGGAGCGCTTCGCCGACGAGCGGATGAACGGGGCTGGCGAGGAGCGCCGGATGAACCCGGAGTCCAACGACGTTGCCGATCGGGCTCGCCGACAAATGCACGGCATCTTCGTTGGTGAGATTCAGGCAATGGAGGGCGCCGGGCGCACCGCATTCGACTACGGCACCGACGAGACACCGTTCGCCCTGAAGCTCGACATGGCCCGCCAGTGTTGGGACGAAGCCCGTCACGTCGAGATCAGCCTGATGCTGGGCGATCACATGGGCACCGACATCGGCGAGTACAGCGAGGCTGTCACCCTGTTCGAAGCCGCCTGCCACCCCGACCCCGTGTTTCGCCTCGCCGGCGTCAACCGCGGGCTGGAGGGTCTGGCCATCGACGTGTTCACGACCATGCGCAACTTCGCCGACGAGATGAACGACCCGGTGCTGCACTTCTGCGAGGACTGGATGTTGGCCGATGAGGTCACCCACGTGAAGATGGGCAGCACCTGGTTGCGCGAGCTGACCAAGGACGACAAGGAACGCCAGACGCGGGCGCTCGAGTTCCAACGCACCGTCGACGGCCTGTTCAACTTCCGTGGCCTGCGTGGCGAGGGACGCGACGCCGCAATCCAGTTGGCACGCAAGTTCCGCGAGATGGCCGGGTTCGATACGGACGAGATCGACGACATCGCTGCCATGGCGCAAGAGCAGCGCGACTTGTACACCAGCGCCTACTGAAATTCGGTCGCAGCCGGGCGCGGCCACCAGCAACACTCGCGGTATGGCACATCCGATCTGGCCGTTCTACGACCTCGTCATCCGCACGCCGCGACTGGAACTGCGCTACATCGACGACGAGATGGCAACGGCCCTGGCGCTGCTTGCGGCACACGGCGTGCACGACCCCGGCTTCATGCCCTTCGCGTTCGAATGGACCGACGTGGCATCGCCGCAGCGGGAGCGCAACACGATGCAGTTCTACTGGCGCTGCCGCGCCGAGTTCAGCCCGGCGGCGTGGACCTTGAACTTCGCGGTGGTCGCCGACGGTGAGGTGGTCGGCACCACTGGCCTCATCACGTCGCAGTTCGCTACCACCCGCACCTTCGAGACCGGCTCTTGGTTGGGGCGCGACTTCCAAGGGCGCGGCATCGGCAAGGAGATGCGGCTCGCCACGCTGCAGCTCGGGTTCGAGGGTTTCGGCGCCGTCACCGCGACTACCACGGCGTTCGAGGACAACGGCCCATCGTTGGGCGTCACGCGCAGCCTGGGTTACCAGCCCAACGGCACGTCGGTGAAGGTCCGCCGCGGCGAGCCGACGACCTCGCTGAACTTCCGCTTGACCTGCGACGACTTCGCGACGCACCTGCGCCGCAACGACATCGAACTGCACGGCGTGCAGCCCTGTCTGCCCCTGCTGGGCCTGTGAGCACCCGCCCGTGCTACGGGCTCAGTAGAACGGCAGGTACTCGGTGAACTCCCAGTCGGTGATCTCGTCGGTGGAGAACTCGTTGCCGGTGGCCTCCCATCGGGCCACCTCATCGCGCCGCAGCGCAAGGTACGCGCGCGTCAGGTCGGCGCCCATTGCCTCGCACAGCACGGAGTCGGCCTCGTACGCGGCGACAGCATCCTGCAGCGTGTGCGGCGTATGCCGATCGGTGTTGGGCGTGGTGTCGCCATCACCCGCCTGCGGCGCGCCGCAATCGAGCCCGTCGACCACACCGAGCAGCGCCGCATTCAACATCACCGCGGCGGCGAGGTAGGGGTTGGCGGTACCGCACGGCATACGGTTCTCGATGCGGGTGGCGTTGCCGCGCTCGCCCGGCACACGGAAGGTGCTCATCCGGTTGTCGAGGCCCCAGTTCGCCCAATACCCGGCGATGATGCCAGGTATCAGCCGCTTGTAGCTGTTGACCGTCGGCGCCGACATGACACCCAGCGCCTCGTGGTGGGCAATGAGCCCGCCCAGGCACTGGCGCGCCAGCGACGAGATGCCGTACTCGGCGTGTTGGTCGTCGAACGCGTTGCTGCCGCCATCCTTGGGTACGAGCGAGAAGTTGATGTGCATGCCGCTGCCCACCATCAGCGGGTGTGGGCGCCCCATGTACGTGGCCCGATAGCCCCTGGCGGCCGCCAGTTCACGGGTGAGTTCCTTGCAGATGAATGCACGATCGGCGCTGTCGAGCGCGGGGCCGTACTTCATGTTGATCTCGAACTGGCCGGGACTGAACTCGGCCATGATCCCTTCGAGGTCGAGCCCGCTCGCCTCCACGGCATCGAAGTAATCGAAGGTGAGGCCGGTCACGTCGCCGCCGATGCCCACGCCGTACACCCGGTGGCCGGGGATCTGTAGCGGCGAGAAACCTCCGGGCGCATCGGCATCGGGCTGCATGACGTAGAACTCCATCTCGTAGCCCAACATCGGTTCATACCCGAGTGCGTGCCAGGCCTCGACCGCGCGCTGCAGGGCGGCGCGTGGCGAGATTGCGAGCGGCCCACCATTGAACTCGAGATCTGCGATCGCGACGTCGGTGTCGATCTCCCAGCCGGTGCGCCTGGTCTCACGTAGCGGCACGGTGGACAGGTCGGGGAAGCCGACGTCCATTGCGTAACCCTCGACGGGCAAGATGTCGCCCTTGATGTTCATCGTCAGCGTTGTGACAGCGTGATGGCCGTGCTCCCCCAGGCGCCGCTCGGGCACATAGCGGCCGTGCGACAGCCCGTTGAGATCGCTCCACATGACTCGTACTCGTCGGTTCCCCATATGGCGCCGACGATAGCAATTGGTCGTCGCTCGCGCGACGATCGTTCGTTTCCAAAGGACTTCGTGCACTACCATCTCGCCCGATCACTCACCGCCACTTTCGCGCGGGCCATTCCAGGGGGAATCCATGAGGAAACGAATCATTCCGGCAATGCTCATGTCGTTGAGCATCGTGGCTGCAGCGTGCAGCGACGACAGCACGACAGCCAGCACCGCGGCACCAGCCAAGACAACGGTGCCCGCCGCTCCAGACGAGACTGCCGCGTCAGGCGGTGACACAACCGTTGCGTCGGACGGCACCAAGTGCGTCCTCGACACGCCGCTGAACATCGGCTTCGCCGCCGACCTCGGCGAGCTCGGCGCCTTCTCCGACCAGCCCGGTTCGGAAGCCGCCAAAGTCATGGTCGACAAGATCAACGAGGCTGGTGGCGTCGGCGGCCTGCCCGTCGGCTTCAGCGTCAAGGACATCCAGGGCGACCCTGCGGCCACTCAGCGCGCCGGCCAGGAACTACTCGCCAGCGGCGTCAACGCCATCATCGGGCCTCCGTTCGCCAGCACGGGTGCACCGCTGCTCGATGCCGTCGATGGCAAGGCACCGATCATCTACATGGCCTCCACCGACCCTGCTCTGGCAGACCCGTCACGGGGTGCGTTCCTTGCCAGCTTCAGCGACCAGGTACAGGCCGCAGCAATCGCTGAGTGGGCCCTGTCGAACGACCACACCACAGCGGTGACGATGAGCAGCAGCGACGACGTGTACTTCTCGGGCAACCCCGAATACTTCACGACCGCCTACGAAGAGGGCGGCGGCACCGTGTTGGGCGACTACGCCTACAGCCTCGCCGATGCCGACTTCTCCACCCAGGTCAACGAGATGGCAGCGCTTCCTGAGCCGCCGGCAATCCTGTTCACCGCAATGGTGATGCCCCAGACGCAGGTGCTGCTCGAGCAGCTCCGAGCAGCGGGTCTCAAGGACATCATCGTCACCGGTGTCGACGGTTTCGACGCCACTGTCGTGTGGAGCGCCGGCGCAGTTGCGAACGGCGTCGTCTTCGCGGCCCACACGTTCCCGCTGGAGACCAATGGTGTCCAGCAGTTCCTCGATGATGCCAAGGCCGCTGGCGCCAACATCGAGACCATCAGCTTCGGTGCACTCGCAGCCGACGCCGTTCAGATTCTTGCCGCAGCTGCGACGGAAGCCTGCTCGGTCGATCCCGCAGTGCTCATCAGCACCATCAATGGCTTGGTCAACGTGCCCGTCACCACCGGCACCGTCACCTACAAGGGCACCAACGGCGTGCCGGAGAAGGACGTGATCATCCTGGAAGTCAAGGATGGCAAGCCCTCCTTCGTCGAGGCCATCCGCCCCACCAACATCCCCAGCTGACCGGCAGCCTTACCGACACCATGCTCGAGGTCGATGCGATCACCACGCGCTACGGCGCCATCACTGCCCTGCACGAGGCCTCACTGGAGGTCCGTGCCGGGGAGATAGTCGCGCTCGTCGGCCCCAATGGTGCCGGTAAGACCACACTGCTCAACACCGTGGCCGGGCTTCTTCGCCCGGCCACGGGCAGTGTGCGCTTCGAAGGCAACGACATCACCGGCAGCGAGCCTGCCAGCCTGGTGCGCTCCGGTCTTGCGTTGGTGCCCGAACACCGACGCATTTTCAAGGACCTGACCGTCGAGGAGAACCTTCGGTTGGGCGGCAGCACTGCGTCTGCGGCCGACCGCCATGTTCGGCTGGACGAAGCTGCCGAGCTGTTCCCCGTGCTGCGGTCGAAGTGGACCACCTCGGCCGGGTTCCTCTCGGGTGGCGAGGCCCAGCAGCTGGCCGTTGCACGCGCATTGATGAGCAACCCGCGCTTGCTTTTGCTGGACGAACCAACTCTCGGCCTGGCACCCACGATGGTGGACGTGGTCTTTGATCTCCTGGAACGACTTCGCAGCCAGGGACGAACCCTGCTCGTGGTCGAGCAGAATGCCACACGGGCGTTGGCGCTCGCCGATCGCGCGTACCTGCTGCGTACGGGCCGCATGATCGCCACCGGCACCGGCGCTGAGCTGGCAGCAGACACCAGCTTGTTCGATTCTTTCATCGGGGGCGAAGCGTGACCAAGCTGATCCAGACGATCGTCGACGGCCTCGGCGTCGGCAGCACCTACGCCCTGCTCGCGCTGGGCATCTCGCTCATCTTCGGCGTGATGCACCTGGTCAACTTTGCCCACGGCGAGCTGATCACGGTCGGCGCGTACACCTCGTATTTCTTTTTTCTCCACGGCGGTAGCTGGTGGTGGATGCCGGTGGTGATCATCGGCAGCGCCATGCTGGCATCAGTGGCCACCGAGTTGGTGGCGTTTCGCTGGGTCCGCAACGCCAACCCCTTCACCCTGCTGCTGACCTCGTTCGCGATCGAGCGACTGTCGCACGCGATCTGGCAGATCGCGGTGTCGCCCAAGCAACGTGCGTTCCCGAAACCCGCATGGGTTTTCAATCAGTTCAAGATCGCGAGCGTCAGCTTCGAGGTGATGGACGTCGTGACCATCGCCGTCACTGCCCTCACGCTGGCACTCACCGCAGTGATCTTCAAACGCACTCTCTTCGGTATCAGCGTGCGCGGTGCCGCAGAAGACTTCGACGCCGCTCGCCTCATGGGTGTGCGAGCCAACCGTGTGATCTCCGGGGCATTCGCCTTCGCCGGTTTCCTCGCTGGCGTCGCTGCCACGTTGATCCTGATGCGCTCGCCCGCAGCCGAGCCCAGCATGGGCGCCGACTGGCTGTTGAAGGCAGTCATCGCTGCCGTGATCGGCGGTCTGGGAAGCTTCTCGGGGGCCGTCGTCGGCGGCCTGGTGCTCGGTCTGCTGGAAACACTGACCCGCGCCTACCTGCCAGAGGTCGCGGTTGGCTGGGACAAGTTCTCGACCGCCATCGTGTACATATTGATCGCCGTATTCTTCGTGGTGCGTCCCGATGGCGTCTTCAAGGTGTCCCACGCGGAGCGAGTGTGATGGACGGTTTCAAGATCGGACTCGTTCGCATCACACGCAGCACACTGGCAAGCGCCGCCCTGGTGGCGATCGTCGCTGCGATGGCAATGGCCTACACCAGCGGCGGTGGCGCCAGCCGCGAGTCGCTCATTGCCGAGATGCTCAGCAACTTCATTCTCGTGCTCGGCATGCAGGTGTTCATCGGTAACACCGGTGTGCTCAGCTTCGGCCACATGGCCTTTGCGCAGATTGCCGCCTACGCCACCGCTGTGGTGGCCATTCCCTTGGCCGCCAAGACGAAGGCCCTGCCGAAGATTCCGTTCGGGCTGGAGAGCGTCCACTACGGCCCAATGGCCGCAACTCTTTTCGCTGTCGTCGTGACGGTGGTTGTCGGCGCCATCTTCGGCATCGCCGTCAGCCGTGCCAGCGGGCTGGCACCAACGATGATCACGCTGGCGGCACTCTTCGTCGTCGAGCAGGTCGTGAAGAACTGGAAGGAGATGACTCGCGGTGCGGGTGGCCTCTCCGGCATCCCGAGGCTGCAGGGCAATGGTTGGCTGTGGGCAGGCGCGCTGCTGGCGCTCTTCGTCGCCCACTTCTTCCAAGAGACCCGCATCGGACGCTTCTCAATCGCAACCCGCGAGGATGAGCTGGCGGCGCCGGCACTGGGCATCCGGCTGTTCAGCTCGCGCTGGGCGGCATGGACCGTGAGCATGGGCCTGATCGCACTTGGTGGTTCACTCCGGGCGCAATCGCTGGGCAGCGTCAACCCCAAGCAGTTCACCCTCGACTCGGGCATCTTGATCCTGGTCATGCTCGTCGTGGGCGGTATGCGCTCTGTGTCTGGCGCGGTCGTGGGCACCGTGCTGATCACGGCCGGCAATGAGCTCTTCCGCCAGCTGGGCGACCCGCAGCGGTTGGGTATCGAACGGTTCCCCGACCTCTTCCTCGGTGGCACGATGCTGCTGGTCATGGTGCTCCGACCCGGCGGCCTACTGGGTGATCGCGACCTGGCCAGCTGGCTACGCCGTCGCACGTACCGTCGGCCGCCACCGTCAGGCGAGACGCCGCAGCAGGGCGTCAGCACGCTGGTTGCCACCGAGATCGAGGTCCGCTTCGGTGGCTTCGTTGCCCTCGATGGCGCTGGGCTCACCGTGCGCCCCGGCGAAGTCGTCGGCCTCATCGGCCCCAACGGCGCCGGAAAGACCACGCTGTTCAACGTGATCACCGGCATCGTGGACGAGCAGGGCGGGCGAGTGACCCTGGGGGACCAGGACCTCTCCGACTCGAAGCCGGTGGACATCGCGCGTGCCGGACTGGCCCGCACGTTCCAGAACTTGCGACTGTTCAACAACCTCAGCGTGCGCGAGAACGTGGCGATCACGGCGCTCGTCGCCGCACGTCACCGGTCGCACCGAGTTCGCCCGGACGTCGACACACTGCTCGACGACGCCGGCCTCACCGACTGGGCGGGCCGTCAGGCGGGAACATTGGACTATGGCAACCAGCGCCGACTGGAGTTGGCACGCGCAGCCGCGCTGGCCCCCGACTTCCTACTGCTCGACGAGCCAACGTCGGGAATGAGCGACCAGGAGAGCTTGGCCATGGTCGAGTCCGTTCGGTCGGTCGCCGCTCGTGTTGGTGCTGGCGTGCTGGTGATCGATCACGATCTCGGCTTCATCACCCGCATCAGCGACCACATCGTGGTGCTCAACGAGGGGCGCATCCTCGCCGAGGGCACGCCGGCAGATGTCCGCGCCAACCCGCTGGTGGCGGCGGCATACCTTGGGTCGTCTGCCTGATGCCACGGCCGGACTCGCTGCCACATCTCGACATCGTGAGTCACGACGTCTACGAGCGTGAGATCCCCCATGCGGCCTACGACGAGTTTCGTAGCACTGCCCCCGTGGCCTGGGTGAACGAGACCGAGGCCAACGGACACGAGGGTTCGGGCTTCTGGTCGCTCACCGCGCACGAGCACATCGTGGCCGTGCACAAAGACTGGCGGACCTTCTCCAGCGAAGTCGGCGGCACCGAGATCGAAGATCTGCAGCTCGACCCTGAAGCACTGGCCGCACGTCGCACGATGCTCGAGACCGACCCACCGCGTCACACGAAGCTGCGTCAGATGGTGAACCCCACCTTCAGCAAATTGGCGGTGCAGACCTACGCCGCGCATGCGACGGAGTTGGTGGACGAGGTGCTCGACGACGCGCTGGCAGCAAGCCGTGCGACCGGTCACCTCGACGGGGTCCACGCCGTTGCACGTGAACTGCCGATCCGAATGATCACCGGCCTGCTCGGCGTGCCCGACGACGACGCGCCGCAGTTGTTCCACTGGGCCGATCAGATCGTCTACAACGCCGACCCCGACTACTCCCCCGCTGTCAGCGACCGCACCAACACCGATCCGTACCGCCGGCTGCCGTTCCGTTCTCCGGTCTCGCTGAAGGTGTTCGAGTACGTGCAGCGGTTGGCGGCGGCACGACGCGGAGTCGAAAGTGGCGACGTGTTGAGTGTGCTGACCAACGCGTTGGTGGACGGAGAGCCGCTGAGCGAACGCGAACAGGGCACCTTCTTCCTGCTGCTCCTCATCGCCGGCAACGAGACCACCCGCCACGCGCTCGCACAGGGCCTGTTGGTGTTGGCGCAGAATCCCGATGCGCTGGCGCAACTGCGCGCTGATCCAGCGCTGCTCGACTCTGCGACCGAGGAGGTGTTGCGCTGGACCTGCCCGCAGCTGCACTTTCGGCGTACCGCCACCATCGATACGGAGCTGGGTGGCGTGCCCATCGCAGCCGGCGACAAGGTGGTCACCTGGTACACGGCAGCCAACTTCGACCCGGCGGTGTTCGACCAGCCGTATCGCTTCGACATCGCGCGCACGCCGAATCGTCACGTCACGTTCGGCGGTGGCGGTCCACACCTGTGTCTCGGTCAGTGGATGGCTCGCCTGGAAGTCCGCACGTTCCTGGCTGCACTCGCACAGCGGGTCGATCACGTCGAACTGGTCGGCGAACCCAAACGGGTGCGCAGCAACTTCATCAACGGACTCAAGGCGCTTCCGGTGCGGCTCGTCCCGCTCACGTAGCTGAGCCACGTTCGGCCGTCGGGCTACTCTGCAGGCGGTTGCCGTCAGCTGGACGATGTCATCGCACTGACCGCGGCGATGTAGCGGTCGGGGCGCACCAGCACCGCTCGTTGGCCGTAGGTGGCACGGGGTTCGACGATGACAGGATTGCCGTCGGGCGACTGGAAACCCTCATCAGCGGCAACCCACACCCACCCGAGCGGAAGCCGGTTGTCCAGTCGGTCTGGCTGCGGGAGCAGATGGCCGGCCGGGAACTCGCCGTCGAGGTCGAGGCCAGGGATACGCGACCAGCTGTGCGGGTCGGGTTGCGAGGGCTGCGGCACGTCGTGCGGGTCTGCTGCAAGACGGGCGAGCGTGCGGCCGGCGTCGACCGACATTTCGATCACCGTGCGGGTGTGTGCCAATCGTTCGCTCTCATACGAATCGAGCAGCTCGTCGGGCGAGTCTCCCCGCACGACCTCGACGAGTTTCCAGGCAAGGTTGGCGGCGTCGCGCACACCACTGCACATTCCCTGCCCCATGAAAGGGGGCATCATGTGCGCCGCGTCGCCGGCCAACAACACACGGCCGTCGGGGCCGCCTCGCCAGCGGTCGGCAACGAGCGCATGGAACCGGTACGGCACGGCGCGAATCAGATCACCATGGTCAGGTGTCATGCCCCACGGGGCCAGAAGCTGCCACGGATCCGGCTGCTCGCCGGGCGCCAGCTGAAATTCCCAGCGGCGATGTGCGCCGTGCGAGGGAACGAAAGTGGCCAACCGGGCCGGGTCGCACACCTGCTGGATGATCGTTGGAAGCGCCGGTGAGGGCTCGTGGTGCAGCATCACATCGACGACCAACCATGGCTCGTCGTACCCGAGGTCGGTCAAGCCGATAGCCAGTTGATCACGCAGCCCGCTGCCGCCACCGTCGCAGGCGACGACGAACGTGGCCTGCTCCAGCAGGTCCGCCAAGTCGGGCGCTGGCGCCCCTTGGCGAATCTCCACGTGATGAAATGCGGCGAGGCGGTGACGCAACGCGGCTTCCAACTCGGGCTGCAGGAAGACGTAGTCCTCCTCCCAGCCCAGCAGCGGCTCGCGCTCGAAACCCTCGAACGTGAACAGGCGTTGGCCGCTGTGATCGACGTACTCCATGCCTGCCGAGACCGTGAGCACCTCGTGCAGCTCGGCTTCCATTCCGATTTGCTGGAAGACGCGCGCAATCTCCGCGTCCAGGTGGCAGGCGCGTGGCTGCGAGTACGGCGTCGTCGATCGTTCATAGACGATCGTGCGCAGGCCGTACAGTCCGCACAGGTTGGCCAGCGTGGCACCCGTTGGGCCCATGCCGACAATGGCGACGTCGAACGTCACGCCTTTGGGCGTCAAAGCGGCGCCTCGGTCTCCCACTGTGTCGTGCCCCACGTGACTGCGAGCAGGGTCGAGTCATTTCCTGGCGCGGCACCGTGCCAGTGGCGTTCGTTGGCTGGGCACACGACCAATGAGCCCGGTGCGAGCCGGACCTCACTGTCGGCCACGGTGCCGACGCGCGCCTCGCCGGTCACCACGTACAGCTGCTGGCCACCGGGGTGCAGGTGCCAGAACGTGACGGCTCCATCTTTGAAGTGCACCAATGCAGTATCGGGTTCCTCGTCGCGCGGAGTGGCGTGCAACATCTCCAGCTCGACGGTGCCCGTGAACTTGCCGCCGTAGCTCACGCTCTTGTCACCTTCGGGAATGACCTTCATCGGATCAGCGCTCGACGACCGGGTTGCGCATGGTACCGATGCCCTCGATGTGGGTTTCGATGACATCACCGTCACGCAGGAAACGACCGCGAGCCTCGCCGACTCCACCGGGTGTGCCGGTCCATATGAGATCGCCCGGCAGGAACGTGATGTAGCGGCTGAGCCAGACGACCAGCGCCGGAATGTCGAAGATCAGGTCGTCGGTGTTGGCTTCCTGCATGACCTCGCCGCTGACCGTACCCGTCAGTGCAAGCGCATCGGGGTTGGGCAACTCATCCATGGTGACCATGTACGGGCCGACCGGGCCGAAGGTGTCGTACGACTTGGCGATGGTGAACTGCTTCAGCGGGGCACGGAACTGCTCGGCGCGGTCGCTGATGTCCTGCCCACAGGTCACGCCGGAGATGTAGCTCCACGCGTCCTCTCGGGTCGCCGATTTGCATGTGCGACCGAACACGATGACCAGCTCAGCCTCATAGTCGATTTCGGTGAGACCGACAGGAATCACGACCTCGTCGAACGGGCCGGCGACGCAGTTCTCGGACTTACCGAAAAGGTGCGGCTCGGTTGGCAGGTCGCGGCCACTTTCGATCGCGTGCTGCTTGTAGTTGAGCCCGACGCCGAAGCCCTTGGGCGGGCGCGGCACCGGCGCCCCCAGCAACGCTTCATCGAGTACGGGCCACTCGCTGGCGGTGACAGCAGCGGCGATGGCTCGCAGCGCATCGTGGTTGGCCAGGTCGGCCATCAGCATCGGGTCGCTGCCAAGTTGTTCGCCGCTGGCCTGCTCGACGTCGATTGCGTGACCGTCGATCACGATGGTCGCGCGGCCTGAATAGTTTGCCAGTCTCATTGGGAAGCTCCTATGACGTAGAGGGTGTATGGCTTAGTTCGCTGGGAACCAGAGGTGTATCTGCCCGGTTCCTGCAGCGTTTTCATAGTCGCTGTAGGCCACGCCAGGCGACTTCCACGCTGCACCGCCGGCAGCTGCGGCCATCACGACGTAATGGGCGAAACGGCCTTCGGGGGTGAACTTGCGGAATTCGGGGTAGTTCGCGAGCACGGCTGCATGGTCGCCGGCCTCCAGCCACTCGATGACCTGCTCGTCGGCGGCACGGTGCGCAGGGCTGAAGAGATCGTTCGGGTCGGCACCTTCGTGCTGACGCAGTTGGCTCAGCGGCCAGAACTTGTGAGACAGTGCGCCGCTGGCCAGGATGACCACCCGTCGGTCAGAGCGACGAATCGCCTCGCCCAACACCTCGCCGAAAATGACCATGTCGTTGAACTCGGCGGTCTGGCAGGTGCTGACCGTCATCCACTTCTCGTCGGCCTGCAGGAACGGGGTCAGGTACACCGTCGCGTAGTGAATGGGCATGTACGGGTCGTTGGTGGCGTGCACCCAGGTGTCCGACCGTTCGGCAGCCACTTCCTCGACCCGGTAGGCCAGCTCGGGGTCTCCCGGAAAGTCGAAGGGCATCTGCGGATTGCCGCGCGGCAACTCCTCGCTGGTGAACTTGCCCGAGCGTCGCTCGTGCGCTGACACGACCCACTCGAAGGTGGTGTACCAGTGCGTGTCCAGCACGATGATGGTGTCGGCGTCGAGAGGGTCGATGCACTCACGGCGCATGCGGTACAACCCGTCGACGATCGAGAAGTCCTTGCCGTGGTTGAGCTCCAGCCGAACGTCTTCAGGAAGCACCAGTGGTGGCACGTGTGCAACCAGCGCCGAGCCGACGATTTCACCCATGGACGAACCCCTCACCGAGTTTGCAAATACTTTGGACCCAAACAATCTACACCGCATCGCTAAGGTGGGCGAATGGTCGTCGCTCTCGCCCTGGCTGCGGCCCTGATCTCGGGATCCGCCGACTACCTGGGCGGACGTGCCGCAGTTCGTCACGATCCTCTGCACGTCGGTTTCGTGTCGCAGCTGACCAACCTGCTGGTGCTTCCGGTCCTTGCGATCGCGATCGGTTGGCAGCATCTGCACGGCGGCGACGTACTGCTGGGCCTCCTCGGGGGGATGGGTGCCGGCGCGGCGTACATCATCTTCTTCCGCGCGCTTGCAGGCGGGCGCATGAGTGTCGTTGCCCCCTTGGCAGCGCTGACCACCGCGCTGGTGCCCGTCGTATTCGACATCCTCACCGGCGTGTCGCTGAGGGGCGGTCGTTGGGCAGGTATCGCCGTCGCACTGCTGGCCATTCCGGCGCTCGCGTTCCGTCGCGACGACGGCATCGGCTCGCTGACGCTGCGCGCAGAGATCTTTTCAGCCGTCGTCTCAGGAGCCGGCTTTGCGGTGTTCTTCATGGCGATCGGCCACACCAGCACCGAGAGCGGGCAATGGCCCGTCGTCTTCGCTGCGGTCGGCGGCACCGTGACAGTAGGGGTGCTGTGCGTGGTCCGACACGTCCCCATCGTCACCCGCCCGCCCCGGCTGGCGGTGATCACCGGGCTGTTGATGGCTGTGGCGGGGCTCGCCATCGGCCGCGCGTTGCAACTCGGCCCCATCGCTGTCGCAACCGTGTTGGGCTCGCTCTATCCGTTGGCCACGACTGCGCTGGCCAACCGGTTCGACAGCGAGCCCGTCAGCCGCATCAACATCGGCGGCATCTTGCTGGCTGTTGCAGGAGCCGCGCTCATCGCCGTGTCCGGCTAGCCCGCAGACGCCGCCAACAACGCCGCAACGGTTTCGCCCAGCGGCTCGCGAAAGTCGCGTAGCGGAGCGAACCCGGCCATCCGCAGCACGGCGTTGTCGAGCACGCTGTTCGCCGGCCGCGGCGCGGGTCGGGCGGGATGCAGGTCCGCTGTCGCGATCGGTACGACCATGCCCGGGTCCTTACCCATTGCCGCAACCACCGCGCCGGCGAACTGGTACCACGAGCAGGCCGACTGATTCGTTGCGTGCACGACGCCGCTGAGTCGATCGAGTGCCAGACGACGCAACACCGGGGCCAAGTCGTGCGTGAATGTCGGATGGCCAATCTGGTCGTCGACGAACGACAACTGCGGGTGCGCCTCGGCCAACCGCATGATGGTCTTCACCATGTTGTTGCCGTTGACCCCACACACCCATGACGTGCGCACCACAGTGGCGGATGCGCCGAGCACCAGCGCCTCTTGCTCACCGATCAGTTTGGTGAGTCCGTACACGCTCTGTGGATCGGTGTCGTCCCACTCGTGGTACGGCCTGTCGAGCGTTCCGTCGAAGACGTAGTCGGTACTGACCTGCACGAGGTGGGCACCGATGCGATGCGACGCCTCGGCCAGCCAGCGCACGGCTGTGCCGTTGAGCGCGAGCGCTCGGTCGGGGTCACCTTCGCAGGCATCGACGGCGGTCCACGCCGCGCAGTTGATGACAGCCTCGGGCTGCAGCGATGTCACAGCACTGTGCACCGCGGACCGCGAGGCGACGTCGAGCCCGGCGCGATCGAAGCCGTACACCTCGTCGCCGGCGGCGCTGCAGAAGGCGGCGAGATCGGTACCCAATTGGCCGCCGGCACCCGTGATCAGAACCCGCACCTACAGGCCCGCCTTGGCCTTCAACGGTTCCCACCACCAGCGGTTGTCGCGATACCAGGCCACCGTGTCCGCCAAGCCCTGTTCGAACGAGTTCTCCAGCTTCCAGCCGAGCGCGGTGATCTTGGCGATGTTGACCGAGTAACGACGGTCGTGGCCCAGACGGTCGGCAACGGGCTCGATGAAGCTCTCGTCGCGACCGCACAGTTCGAGCAGCTTGTAGGTCAGTTCACGGTTGGTGAATTCCTCATGGGCACCGATGTTGTAGATCTGCCCGACCTCGCCGCGCTGCAACACCAGGTGCGCTGCACGGTTGTGGTCCTCGACGTGGATCCAGTCGCGCACGTTGCCGCCGTCGCCGTAGAGCGGCACCTTGCGACCATCGAGCAGGTTGCTGGTGAACAACGGGATGACCTTCTCGGGAAACTGGTACGGCCCGTAGTTGTTGCTGCAACGGGTCACGACCACGGGCAGGTTGTGCGTGGTGAAGTAGCTCAGGGCGATCAGGTCGCTGCCTGCCTTGGCCGCGCTGTACGGCGACCGCGGCGTGAGTACGTCGGTCTCGCTGAACGAACCTTCGTCGATGGTGCCGTAGACCTCGTCGGTGCTGATGTGCAGGAACTTCTGCACGCCGACGCGACGCGCGACGTCGCACACAACATTGGTGCCGAAGCAGTTGGTGCGCACGAACGCATACGGGTCCTTGATGCTGCGGTCCACATGGCTCTCGGCGGCGAAGTGGACGACCGCGTCGTGGCCGTCCATGCTGCGCACCACCACGTCCTCGTCGCAGATGTCGCCGTGCACGAAGTTGGTGCGCTTGTCGTCGAGCACGTCGCGAATGCTTTCCATGTTGCCCGCATAGGTGAGCGCATCGAAGATCGTGATCTCGTCGTCGCTGTTGGCCAGCAACCAGCGGACGTAATTGGAACCGATGAATCCGGCAGCACCGGTGACGAACAGTTTCATCTCATGCCTTTCAGGTCAGGTTCTCATCTGCCAGTAGGGCCGACGGCCCTCGGGCAGGTCGGCGCGCAGCGGGTTGGCCTCGTCGCGGGCCGACATGATGGGTTCGGTGACACCCCAGTCAGCGCCGATCACGGGGTCGTTCCACTTCACGCCCAGTTCGTCGGCCGGGTTGTAGTAGTTGTCCACGAGGTAGGTCATCACGACGTCGGTGAGCGCCGCGAACCCGTGAGCGACGCCCGGCGGTATGTACACGCCGAGGTGGTTTTCGCCGGAGATGTCGAAGGCCATCGTGCCGCCGTACGTCGGGCCGCCCTCGCGCAGATCGTGAAGGACGACTCGGATGGTGCCCACCGGGCAATACCAGTAGTCGGCCTGGTGCAGGTGGTAGTGCAGCCCGACGACCGCGTTCTGCTGCTTGTTCGAGCGGTTGCCCTGCAACATCTCACGGCCGTTGGGAAACCACTCGCGACGATAGGTCTCGATGAACAGCCCGCGCTGGTCACCGTGGAGGCTGGGCTCCACCGTGTACACCCCTGCGATGGTGTCGCTTTCCTTGACGATTGACATTCGACCAGTATGGCGGACGGACCTAGATGGACGGCGCCGGCGCGGGCCCGTCGCCGCGGAAGTACGCCAGTACCGCTTCGGCGCCGTCTCCCAGGAGCAACACGGCGTTGCCGTCGATCGTCTTGCCAACGACGGGCAGCGAGTAGGTCAGCAGACCGTCGCCAACGGCAGTACGCAGTGATGCACCGGCACCGATCGGGTCGAGCTCGTCGTCGATTCGGATTGCCGAGACGATCGCGGTGATCAGGTCACCGGTGCGGAACGGGTTGACCTTGACCTGCGCCAGCGCGGTCTGCAGACATGCGTTCACGAATGCTCGCTGGCGAGTCGAGCGACCGAGGTCCGACGTCGGATCTTCGTGCCACTCGCCGTCGCGATACTCCTCGTAGTGCCGACTACGCGCGTAGGCCAGCCCCTGGGTGCCGTCGAGCACGTAGCAACCCCCCACCGGGATGTCGAGGCCGGTGTTGAAGTCTCGGGTCGGGTACAGGAAACACACCTGCACGCCGCCCAGTGCGTCAACCAGGGTCTTGAAGCCGGAGAAGTCGATCTCCACGTAGTGATGCACAGGGATGCGCAGGTCGCCCCCCTGCACCGTCTGCACGAGGGCCGCTGGGCCGTCGTTGTACGAGGAGTTGATGCGGCCCTTGCTGTCGTGGCCCGCCCGATCGACCCACAGGTCACGCGGAATGGAGAGCAGGCTGGCACTGCCCGACGTCGAGTCGACCCGCAACACCATGATCGTGTCGCTGCGATTGCCAGTCACGTCGCCGGTCTGGCCCGTATTGGGGTCGCCGAGTGCTCGGCTGTCGCTGCCGATGAGCAGGTAGTTCTCGACGTTGCCGGCGGTCCCGCTGAGCACCTCCGATACGCCCGCCACCCGCGGCACGTTGTCCACGACGCGACGGGCAGCGATCAAGATGCCGGCACCGGCGACAACGGTCGTGAGCAGCGCAACGACGAGGAACGTCGGTACACGGCGCTTGCGCGGCAAGGGAGTGGTGTCCTGGGCAAGCACTGCACATGACGCTACTTCCCGGGCACCCCTCACCTCCGTCAGCCCCCGTCGCCAACCGCTCGTGTCGCGGCCCCACCGAGTCACACCGAGGTCAGGCCGCGACACGTGCGTTCGTGAACGGAAATTTTGCCGACTTCGGCACGTCGCCATGCCCAGTACTGGTGTGAGGAACGTACTTGCGTTGATCGAGTGGGCGGCGGCTCACCACTCAATAATGACGAATGCTGGTCGGCGCCGGGTCGGGGTCGGGGACTGGGCATGGGAGCGAGCACAGACCGACGGTCTATGGATTCAGATCGCTCCCGGCCAGTTCCATCATGCAGCGACGCCGCTGACGTTCGAGATGAAGGTGCGGGCAGGTGCAGCATGGCTCGGCGGCCGCGGTGCGCTCTTCGGCACCACGGCGCTGCACTGGTTGGACGTCGAGGTGGACGAGCCCGCGCAGGCGGAGTTCCTCGTGCCGAGGGGTCGGCGCTCGATTCCGAACTGGGCGACGATCCATACCACGACCAGATGGGACAAGGGCGATGTCATCAACCACAACGGAGTCCGCACGACGTCCGCCACCCGAGCGCTACTCGACTATGCGACCCAGCGACCATCGGCGGCCGACTTGGAGAATGCGATCGATAGCGCGATCCGGCTACGAAGAACTGCCCTCAGCAAGGTCATCTCCAGGCTCGCGGGCTTGCGTGGAACAGGGCGAGCCGGCACCAGCTTCCTCAGCGAGTTGCTGCTGGACAGCGGTGGGGAGTCCCACCTGGAGCGACGATTTCTTCGGCTCATGCGGGGCGCCGGCATCCCTCGACCCGAGTGCCAGGTCATCTTCCGCCGCTCCGGTCAACGTGTCGCTCGTGTCGACTTCACGTTTCCCGCGACGCGGACCATCGTCGAGGTCAGCGGCCGGCTCGGCCACACGTCAGATCGCGACCGTCAACGCGACGCTCGTCGCCGCAACCAGCTGCAGCACCTCGGCAACCATGTCATCGAGTTCACCACCGCCGACGTGATCGACGACCCGGACTACGTGCTGGCCACCCTCCACACCGAGTTCACAACCGCACGTGTCGCGGCCCCATCGGGTCACACCGTGGTCAGCGTGTGACACGTGCGATTGTGAAATTAGCGGAGGTGGACGATGTCGCCGACGGAGATGTGGTGGGTCGTGTCGCTGGAGTCGACCACCACGAGGCGACCGTCGGCCTCGACATCGAGAGCGCGACCCTCGATCGTTGACTCGGAGAGTTCGACACGGACGCTGCGACCGAGCGTGCCCAGATTCTGGCGGTACAGCATCCACACGTCGGCGGGCAGCTCGTCGTAGGCAGTCAGCATCGCTGCCAACACATCCAGCGGGTCGACATTGTCCCCCAGACGCGCTGAACCCTGCGGTGCCCAGCCCACGTTGAGCCCGATTCCGACGACGACGGCCGGCCGCTCACCGAGCTGTGCCTGCGCCAGGATTCCAGCCAACTTCGCGCCATCCACGAGCAGGTCGTTGGGCCATTTCAACGTCGGGCGCACACCAGCGACCTGCTGGCACGCTGCGATCGCGGCGAGGCCGACTCGTTGTGTCAGCACATGGGGCGAATCGGGAATCTCACGAAACAACAGCGACACGAGCAGGTTCGCACCGGGGGTCGCCTCCCACTTCCGATCGATCCGTCCGCGTCCCGCTGTCTGGTGTCGAGCCACCAACACCGAGCGATCCGGCGCACCATCCGCCGCGGCCGCAAGGAGGTCGGTGTTGGTGCTGCCCGTCTCCTCCACGACCGAAACGCTCCAGCCAGGCGACCACTCTCGCCCCCCTGTCGAGGAGAGTAAGTGCGGCGGTGTGGCGCCAGGGGTGTCCATTCCGACAGTATTGCGTCCTGTGCTGAAAAAGATCCTGATCGCCA